>JABIFG010000141.1 GCA_018650795.1 Fidelibacterota bacterium | reverse complement strand
CTTCATAATTGCCTGGGGCTTGAACCTCATTTTGGAGTTTCATGATTTCTTGTCCCAAAATATTTAAGATCAAGAGCTGTACTGAGCCTGCCTCAGGCAGGCTGTACTTTATGGTGGTGATGGGATTGAATGGGTTGGGGTAGTTTTCATGTAAATGAAACTTCTCGGGTTGATAATCCGTTTCATTGGAAATATGTACTACGGTTCGATATGAATAGGTACGAAGACCATCTCTTCCATTAGCTAGAAATACTGTCCCATCAGGACCCACGGTAACTCCCATGGCGTGACCACCATCATCAATATGAGCAGTATTCGTGAAAGAGGAACCGTCATAAGAATAGGCACGAAGACCATCAGACTCATTAGCGAGAAAGACTGTCCCATCAGGACCCACAGTAACTCCCATGGCCCGACCACCATCATCAATATGAGCAATATTGGCAAAGGAAGAACCATCATAGGTATAGGCATGAAGACCTCCATGAGAATTAGCTAGAAATACCGTCCCGTCAGACCCTACAGCTACCTCCCAGGCAATACCTACATCATTGATATGAGCAGTATTAGTGAAAGAGGAACTGTCATAAGAATAGGCACGAAGACCATCAGACTCATTAGCCAGGAATACAGTCCCATCTGACCCTACAGCTACTCCATGGGCATAACCTCCATCATCGATTAGAGCAGTATTGGTGAAAGAGGAGCCGTCATAGGTATAGGCATGAAGACCTCCATGAGAATTAGCCAGAAAAACTGTCCCACCTGCTCCCAAAGCTACTCCATGGGCAGAACCTCCATAATCAATATGAGCAGTATTGTTGAAGGAGGAACCATCATAGCTATAGGCTCGCAGACCACCACCTTCATTAGCCAGAAAGACTGTCCCATCTGACCCTACAGCTACCCCATGGGCATAATATCCATCATTGATATGGGCAGTATTGGTGAATGAGGACCCGTCATAATTGTACGCCCAGAGACCATGTTGTTCATTAGCCAGAAATACAGTTCCATCAAATCCTACAGCTACATTATTTACATTTCCACCATATTCAATATGAGCAGTGTTGGTGAAAGAGGAACCATCATAAGAATAAGCACGAACACCACCACCTTCATTAGCCAGAAGAACTGCCCCATCTGCCCCCAAAGCTACTCCCAATGCATAGCCTTCATCATAAATATGAGCAGTACTCGTGAAAGAGGAGCCATCATAGGAATAGGCACGCAGACCATCATCATAATTAGCCAGAAAAACTGTCCCATCTGCTCCCAAAGCTATTCCAAATGCATAGCCTTCATCATAAATATGAGTAATACTCGTGAAAGAGGAACCATCATAAGAATAAGCACGCAGACCACCACCTTCATTAGCCAGAAAAACTGTCCCATCTGCTCCCAAAGCTATTCCAAATGCAAAGCCTCCATCATAAATATGAGCAGTACTCGTGAAAGAGGAACCATCATAGGTATAGGCACGAATACCATCACCACCATTAGCCAGAAAAACTGTCCCATCAGAACCAATGGCTACGCCCATTGCATAGCCTCCATTATCAATATGAGCAGTATTGGTGAAGGAGGAGCCATCATAGGTATAGGCACGCAGACCATCATCCCAATTAGCCACAAAAATTGTCCCATCTGCTCCCACAGCGACTCCATAAGCCTCACTTCCATCATCAATGTGAGCGGTATTGGTGAAAGAGGAACCATCATAAGAATAAGCACGAAGACCATCATCAGTATTACCTAGAAATAATGTCCCATCTGCTCCCACGGCTACTGCCCATGCGTATCCTCCATTATCAATATGAGCTGTATTGGAGAAGGAGGAACTATTATATGTATAGGCACGAAGACCTCCATCCAAGTTAGCCACAAAAATTGTCCCATCTGCTCCCACGGCTACTCCAACTGCCGCCCCAAAGTCGGTATGTCCGTTTTGAATAAACTCATGCGTGATTTGTGAATAACCAAGATTCACCCACAACAATAGCATTAAGACACTAACAGAAACTCTCATTGGGACCTCCATATATTCAAGCTTGTTTCTTCAAGGCATAAGTCCCACCAAATAAACCTTCAATATCCATTTGAATAATGACAGTCCTCTTATCTGGTGGACGCCACAGTGATCTTGTTTAGCGCAAAAATTTCATCCATCTATGCTATAGTAAATTTTAATCAGCTCCGTGAATCCGAAGGAGTAAATATTGCACTTTAATGAATGTGGTGTGTCTGAATGTAATATTTTAATTGCTATTAACAAGTGATCATGGCTTAGGTGAGAATAGGAATGCATTTCAGAAACTGTTTGATCAACTCACCACGTTGATTGAAAACAGTTCATGCTTCATACCAGCTCCTTTGTCAATAAGGTTCAACCGGCTTGAACCCCGCTGGAGGACTTTTTGAAGAGTGGGGCTCAAGTGCGACTTGCAAACGCTTATTTCATGTAAACCATTTTTATGGTCTTACTGAAAGTGCCGGCTGAAAGACAGGCAAAATAGACCCCAGTACTAGCTGTCTGACCCCGCTGATTCTCTCCGTTCCAGGTGACTGCATAGGCACCAGAAGGCTGATGTCTGCTATTGAGAACAAAAACCTCTTGCCCATTAATATCATAGATGATCAGACTCACATCTGATGTTTCTGGTAGATCATATCTCAGGGTTGTTGTTGGGTTGAATGGATTAGGATAGTTCTGGTGTATGGCAAATGAGGCGGGAGTGATTTCAGGATCAACACCTACCCATGGGTCAACAGTAATAACCATTTCATCTGTCCCAGTTTCACCATCGTCGTCAGTGACCGTCAAGGTGACCGTGTGGCTGCCCACCGCAAATTCTGCATCAACTGTCAACCCCTCAGCGTTACCACCCTCCCAAGCCCAATCCCAGGACACGATAGAACCGTCATAATCAACTGAGGCCGACCCGTCCAGAGGCACACTTATAATCTGAGTGCTAGAATCGGCCGTAAATGTCATGTCTGTACCAGCGTCAGCAATAGGTAACATATTTTGAGCCACTGAGTAGGCATAACCAAATTCTTGCCATGTATTGAAATTTCCAGTTTCATATATCATATGATAAGTGCTGTCTTCCATGATTACGGCTCCCGGCCAGACTGCCAGTGCATCCCAGGCACCTGCCTCACCTGCTTCCAAAACAGGATTAGGATACTTATGCCAATTCATACCATCTTCAGACCAGGCATATCCAACCCCAGCTAGTTCAGTACCACCCTCGCCCCCATACCACAGATGAAAGAGTTGTCCATCATAAACCACGGCTTCTGGATAAATGATAACATCCCATGTGTGTCCCGGTCTGAGTATAGGGTTACCTGAATATCTTGTGAAATTGATACCATCGGTGGAGGTTGCTAGACCGATTTCATTATCTGCGACACTTGAGGAAGCTCCAGCATAATACATATAGTAGGTGCTATCAACCTTAACGACAGTATTGTACCCTACAAAATAATCGTCCCATTCAGAGGCTTCACCACTTTCAAGTACTGGATTTATACTGTCTTGACTGGTCCATACGAAACCAGAATCAGATTCAGCATACAAGCAGCTCCATATCCCTGAACTGCTTTTGCCAGTATACCACATTTTGTAGATGCCATCCTCATAAATAACTGTTGGGTCCAAGGCATGCGCTTGATCATGACTCCCGGCAAGTCCCGGTTCCAATACTGGATTATTTGCGGTATCTTTGTTCCAGGTAAACAGGTCTGGTGATGTTGCCAGACCAATCCTCATTGGGCTAGCAGCATAGTGTTTTGCGGTATACCACATTTTGTACTCACCGGCTGCTTCGTCATAGATGATACAAGATTCAGTGAGAAATCGATCATCCCACTGACCAGCTGCTCCCATTGTCAGGACAGGATTCAAGCTATCTACCTTGACCCACTCTGTTTGGGCCAAAAGGCTCGCCTGGCTTAAAACCATTAAGCTGGCTATAACCATAATTGTCAGATTAAATCGTCGCATACGCTCTCCTTTGTTTGTGTTGAACGAAACACTTATTCCTAAAATCAGAAGAAATAAATCCGAGCTTTGATCGCAATCAGTATCCAATTGCTGATCATAACTCGTTCATCAATATTTATTACTTTGCTCAACGTTAAGGTACAATTGGAGCCTTCGATTGAATGACGCTGATGGAACACATGCTGTTCAATTGGGAACATTTCGGGGGTTTTGGTGGTGCGCCAGGGATTTTACTGTGGATCTGGGAGGGATCGACTGGGGGCGTTTATTAACCGCGAAGGGCGCGGAGAACGCAAAGTTGGCTTGTAGTTATAGCGATCCCGGCAAGTCTGTCAGGCTTTCAAGGACTGGGTGGGACAAAGTGGAGTGACTACGTTTCTCTGCCCTGATGCTGTGTCATATAATCTGAGGGTGAGTTACCAAACTCCTCGTGAAACGCTTTGGCAAAATGGGATGCATTGGTATATCCAACCTGATAGGCTATTTCAGCGATGGTCGACTGTTGGTTCCGCAAAAGGATTGCTGCACTCTTTAGACGGATGGTTCTTATAAATTCGACAGCCGTTCTCCCTGTCAGGGCCTTCAGCTTTCGATTCAAATGCTGACGACTCATGAATATTTTCCGTGATAGAGCATCAACATTAAAGTCAAGATCATCTATGTGGTCTCTGGATATCTGGCTGGCTTTTTCCAGAAACTGTTCATCCATGGAGGACAGGTTGAGACCAGCTGGAACCAGATTGGGATCCTGCTGATAACGTTCTCTAAGTAATTCCCTTTGTTCGATCAAATTCTTGATCCTAACCCGCAATTCCTGGGTCTCGAAAGGTTTGGTGATATAAGCATCAGCACCGGTTTCCAAGCCTTCCAGCTTGCTCTCCAGGTCTGCCTTTGCAGTCAGCAGAATAACTGGTATATGACTGGTGCGTTCATCCGTCTTGATTTCCTTGCAGAATTCTACCCCATCCATTCTGGGCATCATCACATCAGAAATGATCAAATCGGGAATGTGCTCCAGGGCTTGTTCCAGACCAGCAACACCGTCGACTGCTTCGTGACAATTGTAAAGCTCATCAAGATCCGATCTGACATAATTCCGAACGTCTATATTGTCCTCAACTATTAGCAAGATGGGTTTGGATTCATCCACGAGAGATTCTGCAGGAGCTGATATTTCATCAGCAGCAATTAGGTGGTCATCCAGGATTCCATCTGCTTCCTCCAATTCCAGATCTAAAATCTCATCTGGTCTGAGATGCTCTCGACCCAGGGGTAGCCGGACAATAACGCTGGTTCCTGCCCCTTCATTACTGGTCACAGATATTGAACCCTGATGCAGTTCCACCAGCTCCCTTGTCAGAGACAGTCCTATACCGGTACCCTCCCTTTCGCGAGTTTCACTATTATCAACCTGATAGAAACGGTCAAAAATCTTTTCAACTCGAGTTGCCGGGATACCTATGCCATTATCTGTGACCGTTATTTCAAGTGACCCTGCATTAAATGATTCACTTTCAGGAAGGACTTTAACACCTACAGCTACACTTCCAGTATCAGCAGTAAATTTGAAGGCATTTGAGAGAAGATTGTTGATAATCCTCGTGATGGCTTCTTTATCAACATAAACCTGGATGTCCTCAAGATCATTTTCAAATCTCAAGGTCTTATTATCCCTTTCGGCGAGAGAAGCAAAGGACAGTGCTAATCCTTTGAGCAGTGGCACAATATTACGCTTAGAAACTTGAACTTTCATCTTGCCCGCTTCCAGTTTAGAGAGGTCAAGTAGTTGAGAAACCAGATCCAGGAGATGTTTGGCCTGCCGTTGCATCAGATTCAGATCCTGCTGGGAGTCAGAATCGATGGCTCTTGATAATATTTTTTGAATAGGCCCCAGGATCAGGGTCAGTGGTGTTCTAAACTCATGAGAAATATTGGCAAAGAAGCGCGATTTTACCTGATCTATTTCTTTGAGTTTATTAGTCTCAAAATGTTCCATCTCATATTGTTGCTGCAGTTTTACCCGATTCAACTCAAAATTACGATATCTATAAACACCTCCAAGAAACAGCAGGAGGTAGATAAAATATGCCAGATTCGACTCCCACCAGTGAGGGAGGATTGTAATCTTCACTGAAGCGCCTGCCTCGTTCCAAAGCCCGTCATTATTGGAGCCCCTGACTGTGAAAGTGTAGTCGCCTGGGTCAAGATTCGTATAATTGGCGATACGTTTTGATGCAATTGTGTTAATCCAGTCCCTATCGAAACCTTTCATTTTATAGGCGTATTCATTTTGCTGAGAGTTGACGTAATTGAGGGCAGCAAACTCAAAGGAGAACACGTTTTCATCAGGTTCAAGAGTGATCTGTTTGATGTAGGAAATGGATGTGTCCAGGACCACCTCTTTATTGAATTTTTTAAATGATGTCAGAACGATTGGTGGGACATTCTGATTTTCCTGGAGCAGACCTGGGAAGAAAGTTGTGAAACCCAGCTCTCCATTTGCAAACATTTCACCGCTTGCTTGATTGAAGAGGAGTCCAACTATTTCACCTTCTGAGATACCATCCTCGTAGACGTACCATTTAAATTCCCCAGTCTGGGGATTGAATTTCCAGAGACCATAATCGGATCCTTCCCACAAATAACCTTCATTATCAAGCGTCAAGCTCCCAATACCTCTTATATCTCTGGTATCTGGAGGGCTGTAGCGGGTGAAAATTCCAGTTTTCAGGTCAAGTTTATCCAAGGAACTCTGGGTACTTGCCCACAAGTTGCCCTGTTTATCTTTCGCAATTGATAATACCTTAGGGTGGCTAATACTCAGGGAGTCATTCGGATCAAACAAGTAGCGTTTGAACTCTTCAGTACGCGTGTCAAAGCGATTAAGACCATTCCAACCGCAAATCCAAATAACAGTATCTGCCTTTCCTGGCTCTATGTAAACATAAGTCACCTTTTCGCTACTCAAGCTCCCATTATTTCCAGGGTCATGATGGTAAGAGATTAAGGATTGATCACTCGTGTTAAACTTGCTTAAACCGCTGTGTCCGGAAACATACCAGATATTTCCATATTGATCCTGTTTCAGGTAAACGGCGGACCCAGTATTAGGATACTTTCTAAATTCCCCCTTGCTTTTGCTGAAATTATAGAGCCCCTGGTATGTGCCCATCCACAGAATGTCCGTGTTTTTCAAATCCGGAGTAATCGTGCTAATAATTGGTGCATCTGAGCTGGGACTCTCATCCTTTAGGGAAAAATATTGATAACTCCCCTTGTTACGATCAATACGGTTTAGCCCTCCATCTGTTGATACCCATAGGATTCCCCGTGGGTCCTGATAAATATCAGTGACAAAATTATCATCGATACTATTGATATCACTGGGAACTTTTTTGTAATTGATGAAGCTTTCAGTTGTAGGATCAAACTTGTCAAGTCCTCCATGATCATGCCCTATCCAGATAGAACCGGAATTATCTTCAAACAGATCATTACTACCCAGATCATCACTCAAACTGGCTGGATTGAAGGGATCGTGTTTGTAACGGACAAATCGTGGTCTTTGATTTGATTTATCAGATTGATCAAAAATGATCCTATTGAGGGTTTGGTCAGCTGTCCCTACCCACACATCTCCTGAACTATCTTCTATCAAACAACTCACTCGGTTTGAACTCAAGGAATTTGAATCGTTGGGATTGGTGCGATAGTGGGTGAACTGTTCAGTCTCCGGGTCGAAGAAGTCTACACCCTCCCGTGTTCCGATCCACAGCTTGCCGGTAGGCGTGATCCATAGATCATCTATCCAATTCCAGCCCAGGCTATTTTGATTAGTCGAATCATGTTGGTAGTGGGTGACTTGCTGCAGGTTATAATCAAAACGGTCAAGTCCCAGGTGAGTTCCGACCCAAAGCACACTCCCATTTGCAGTGGGGTCTTCTACCACAACTTTTATAAAATCACTAATAAGCGTATTTGGTTTCTCTGGATCATGCTTTATATGTGTGAAGGTCTCTTTTTCCCGGTCAAATAGATTTAATCCGCCCCCCCAGGTGGCAACCCAGAATAAGCCGTCTTTATCCTCCAAAATGTCACTAATATCGTTATTGCTAACACCAAGAGGGGTTTCCCTAGAAAAAACATAGTGAGTAAATTTTGCTGTCCTGGGGTCATATTTGTCAAGACCCAGTCCTCCTACCCCAATCCAGATTATATCCTCCCTATCGGCATAAATTTCATACGTATGATATCCGGAAAGAGAATTAGAATCATAGAGATCATTTTTAAACTGCTTAAACTGATATCCATCATACCTGGCTATACCTGCTCCAGTAGCAAACCACATAAAACCCTTATGATCCTCAGTTATCTTATAAACGCGATCATCGTTTAAACCATCTTTTTCCTGAAAATGACTGAACCGGATGTGCTGAGAATAATTGTGAATAGGGATAACTGTCAAGAATAGACAAATTAGCAGACAGATATAGTTGCTTCGCTTCATAAGTATTTGTGAGTGATCGCTTTGAAGATAGAGCGAGGTGTGAAATAATTCAAATGATAATATTTATCACCAAAACGGATTACTTATCCGAAAATATGCACGTTGTACAAGATTGGATGGTTTAGCCAAAAGTTGGGCAACATTCCTTTGTGATTTCTGGCAAGGAACCCTTTTATAGCGCCCTAAATACCATCCGCGCTAGCAAACTGCCACACTAAGAGCCCGCACAGGTCCAATGGAGATATAATTATTTCAAATAAACCATCTTAATGGTTTCGGAATAAATCCCAGCTTCTAACCTCGCGAAATACACACCGGTATCCACTGGGTTACCTGCTTGATCAAGGCCATTCCATTGCACTTCATGATTGCCTGGGGGTTGAACCTCATTTTGGAGTTTTATGATTTCTTGCCCCAAAACATTTAAGATCAAGAACTGCACTGAGCCAGCCTCAGGCAGCCTGTACTGAATTGTTGTTGTAGGGTTGAAGGGGTTGGGATAGTTAGGGTACAACATATACCCGGATGGAGAGTCCGGTAAATCCGCAACCCCAACAACCACAGTTTCCCCGGTGGCCGTGATGTCATAGGCCACTCCGTTTAAAACCTCAGTGCCACCATAGTAGATATAATTCAAAGCATCTACAGTTGAAACACACTCCACACCGATATACCATAGTGCTGATTCATCTGCTGGTAGTTGAAGTACATGCTCTGAGCCTTCACCTGAGCTGGCAAAAAGAGCCGTGTTCTCAAAGGCAAAATCACCGGGGTTTGCATAAAGCTTAAAATCGAAACCAACTTCGCCAGCTAACTCAATGGTTAAGCTATCTGCCTCCGGTGGAGCTAAAAATGTGAAGTGATGATACTGTTTGTCGCCAATCCGCGTGAATTCCGGCAGACTGTCTTCAGCATACAAATCCATTGATCGCATCTCGCCATTTGTCAGCTCTCCTTTGACCTGAGGTATGCCGGCCCCATCAAGAGCATATAATAGAATAGCCTTCATCATGTCAAGTCTTTCACCCGTATCAACAGCTTCGGGGTGAGAACCAGTGACAACGACTCGTCCTGCATTTAGTCCTGAAGTACCACGTGGTTTGTAAGCCCATGTGCTGGCCATTTCATGCATATCCCAACCTGGATAATCATACCTTAATAATACTTCGGTCCCCGGAGGATAGTCTATTTGCTCATTGGCATAACAACCACCATTGTGACGCACATTGTCGATGTAAAAATCTCCTCCAAAATCAAAATAATTTAATAGACGAGAACCATCAGGAATGATGTGACCTGTATATGCATCTGTTAATCCAGTCTCGCTAGCTCTGCCTGGCCAGATATGGTAATATGCCGGGTTGGTACCCGTCTCGTCCCAGTGATTACTGGCAATGAAAGCTCCTGCACAAGACCCTGAATAACTACCGCCATTGGCGAAGAAGGTTCTCACCCGCTCCCTGCCGGTTTCACCTAATGAGTTTCCATGGTTAGTGGCGGTACCACCATTGGTATAGATCATCCTAAACCGGGGAGCCCCATCTGGATAGAGGAGATGACCATTGGAGTCAATATCATCTGCTATCATCACCCCATTCTGCACATCGTAAGAAGATGTATATAAATATTCTACCAATAAACCCAGCTCATTGGCAGCTGGCAGATTGGTCATAGATGTGAGGTGGGCACCCCCATCACAAAAAATATCCTTGAAATAACCCGGGGTTTGGGCAGATAAAAATGCGGTAAATATTGTCATAAGGACCAGGTATATTCGAATTTTACTCATCTTAATTCCTCTCTGGAGGACCCCGACCCTCACTGGGTAGGCCGGGGTGGTATCGTGTGAAATTAAAACCTGTTTTCAACGAACGGAGTGAGTCAAACAGGTTTTAGATAATCTAGATAGATTGAAACCAGTTTGGTCGGTTACGCCGCCTGAAAACTGGTTTATCTGACATACAGCATCTTGATCGTTTGGTTGTGACCTTCAGCATCCATTCTACAAAAATAAATACCGGTGGAAACTGGATCTCCGGTATTGTCCTTCCCGTTCCAGGCGGTTTGGTGGTATCCAGCAGACAATTCTGATTCTACAAGGTTGGCAATGGTCCTACCCGTGACATCATAGACTACCAGCGAAACCCAGCTCGCTCCAGGTAGATCATAACTGATGGTGGTTGACGGATTAAATGGGTTGGGATAGTTTTGATGTAAGGCTAACTGAGTGGGAAATTGGTAATCATTATCCAGAGCTACTGGTAGTGCACAACCCAAACCTAAAGCACCCATATCAACGCCATCTTCACCGGTCCCAAGACAGGGAGAATCATCGGCGAGTGTGAAAACATCGTCATCTGGATCACAGAACCAGGGATCCTCATCAAGATTACCGTCTAGCCAAACTAAAGTACCATTTGTGGTTTCGATGCCAGCAGCACCACCCATGATATCTGAATGAGCAACAGTCATTGTATTAGGAAGATCTACAGAATCATCATACAGATAGATTTGATCAGGAATGTTGCCCCAGAAAATGGAGTTCACAATCTCAGGATTACCATTGTTACTTGCCAACATTCCACCACCACCATAAGGACCGATGTTTTCCGTCACGGTCAATTGATTGAATCTTGGGGAAGAGTTTAAATGGACAAATATTCCTCCGGCGGATAGTATTGCAGTATTACCGGAGACCAAGACAGAGCTAAACACTGGGTCAGCTTCTTGACCAATAATTATGCCTCCCCCACCGCTAGTGGCATGATTATTTGAAATAACCACATCATGCACGGTTGGACTGGAGTCCCAGATCGAGAGACCCCCACCCCACTGAGAGGTATTATTGGTTATTACAATTCCTTCAAGGTAAGGATTTGAACCAGCACCAATGCTGATGCCACCACCTGCAGGGTCAGTACCGTTTGTACAGGTATTTCCGGTTACTGTCAGATTTATCAGGGTTGGACTAGACTCATTAGTAACGACTAGTCCTCCACCAATCCAAGCAGTTTGCCCTTGATAACCCGTACCATTTGTTAGTGTGAAACCATCCAAAACAGCTGACTCATTCTCCCCACTGACTATTTGGACACAACTCCCGTTCTGGCTACCATCAATGATGGTTGCCTCAGGACCTTCCACTGAGTGAACGACGATATTCTTACCATCATAATTAATATTCTCGATATAGGTGCCAGCACTCACCAGGATGGTATCCAGATCAACAGCCACGTCAATGGCTGCCTGGATGGTGGTAAAATCCCCTGGAACTGTAATGACAGCAGGTGGAGGTACAGATTCATAGCATCCCATATCCGGGGCTGATTCAAAATATTCATTTTCGGCCATGTCAATAATGACCTCAAAATTGTAACTCAAAAAAGCAATGCCTGTATCAATACAGGGCGAATCCCCCGACAAGCAGAAATCATCAGACAATAGGGGGTCTGCGTCAATATTTCCCCCAAGGTCTACCAATTCACCATCCCCAAGCCCTATACTACTAACTCCACCCATAACATTTGAATTGGCTATAACTAAGGTGCTTGACTCATAATCTTGATATTCAAACAAAAGAATCTGATCAGGTACATTAGCCCAGAAAATTGAATTCACAATTTTCGGGGTAGCATTGGCCAGGGTAACGATTCCGCCCCCTCCCAGAACACTAATGTTTTCAGTCATTGTGACCTGATTAAAAATGGGTGTGGAATTGGCTAGTACATAAATGCCGCCCCCATAATAATCTGCTGTATTACCAGTGACCTGTACACGCCATAGTTCCGGATTTGCATCATCAACTATATATATACCACCGCCAGTGAGTGTAGCATGATTATCTGAAATGATCACATTATGGAGGATTGGGCTGCACTGGTAAATCGACATACCGCCACCCCAACCTGAGGTATTATTACTCACCACAATGTTTTCAAGGTAAGGATTTGAACCAGTACCAATGCAGATGCCACCACCGGCTGGGTCGGAACCAATTGTAGCTGTATTCTCGGTTACAATCAGATTCGTCAGGGTTGGATGAGAGTTGTTTTGAATTAACAGCCCTCCCCCGATCCATGCGGTTACACCTTGCATGCCATTACCATTGGTTATAGTAAAACCATCTAGAATAGCAGTTTCGTTTTCACCGCTGACTAATTGGACACAAGTTCCATTCTGGTTACCATCAATGATGGTAACTTCTGGTCCACCTGTTGAACGAACCGTGACATTCTTACCATTAAAATTGATGTTCTCGATGTAGGTGCCAGGCTCAATTAAAATGACATCTCCATCCACTGCTGCATCAATCTGCTCCTGAATGGTAGCAAATGTCATCAGGGGTAGCAGACAACTAATTAGTAGTGCATTCAATACCTGTACTGTTGATCGCGTTCTCATGGGACTCTCCTCCTGTTTGAGCTTTTTGATTACGGCAAAAATTTAGAGCAGAGTCAAGGGTTTCGTATATATACAAAGTATTAACTGCCGCTTACGGCACTGTAGAGAATATGGATGTAGGTCTTGTCTCAGAACTGAGACAGGAAGGTGGTGAGATTTTCCTCGGTACGCAGATTTAGTTTCTTGCGAATGCGGTGGCGATAGATATTGATGGAAGCAGTTTGAATGTTCATGACCTTGGCAACGTCCTTGGTCACCAGGTTAAGACGCAGTAATGCACAAACCTTGAGTTCACTCTCTGATAAACCTGAGCTTGCCTCACGCAGATTGATATAAAAATTTGTATGCACTTCTGTGAACCATAGTTCAAAGTCATCCCAGCCTTGTTTTGCAGTAGTGTGTGATTTGAGAAAGCGGATCAATTTATTAATTCTGGACCTTGAATCAGCCGGTATGGTTCCAGCGATTTCAGTCAGATCCAACTGCAGGTGATCAACGATCTGCTGCTTTTCATTCAAGTGCAGAGTCTTGGTAAGCAACTCACGGCGTAAGTGCTCTTGTTTCGCCCTGGAGCGTGCTTCCATTTCCACTTTAAGTTCTGCGGTTCGTTGGCGCACCAAGGCTTCAAGCTTCTGGTTTTGAACTCGCAATCGCCAATTCCGCAACCACATGATGCCCATAAAAATACTCAGAATTAGGAGAATCATGAAAATTCTGAACAGACCAGTTTTCCAGAAGGGCGGTTTGATAAAGACAGCCAGATTAACGCCCCTCTCATTCCAGATACGATCATTATTTGACCCCTGCACCCGGAGCGTGTACCAGCCTGGATCAAGACTGGTGTAAGTAACCATGTTTGTATTGCCAGCTGCCACCCAGTCAGGATCAAATCCTTCCAGCATATAGCGATATTGATTCAGGTCAGGATTCCAATAATCCAGCGCTACAAATTCAAACCTGATAACTTTATCTCGATAACTCAAATGTAGTGTGTCCATAAATTCTATGGATTCAGGGAGAATAATCCGCTGATTTATTTCATCCCCAACTCTCACACGTTCATGATTGACCCACAGATCGGTAAGGACGATTGGGGGAATATGATCATTTACTTCAATTGAATCGGGATGGAAGAAATTCAAGCCGTCGAAACTCCCAAAATACATTGTGCCATTGCTATCTTTTGCACGTGAATCAGCTAAAAAATTCAGCCCCAGAGCACCATCTGATTCCTGATAAACTCCTAGCACTCGCCCATTTTCTGGGTCGAATTTGAGAATACCCCAATTGCTGCTGATCCAGAACAAACCCTGATCATCCTCCAGAATCCCTGCTACAGACATCCCTTCCGGATCAAACCCAAGGTCGATCACCTCAAAATTTTGCCTGCTGCTGTCTAATGTACACAGTCCCCCTCCTGAGGTGCCAATCCAGAGAGTTGAATGTCTATCTTCATAAAATGTGTACACAGCATCGCTTGTGATGGAATTATTTTGCTGGCCAGCCCTGAAGTGTTGAAACATTCCAGTGTTTTGATCCAGTCGGTCCAAACCGGCGTCGGCTGTTCCCACCCAAAGATCACTCCGCTGATCCTCAAAGATTGTCATGATATTGTTACCGGCCAGGGAATATGGATCATCAGGGTCATGCTGGATAAATTCAAAATCATCAGTTTCAGGCTGGTAGCGATGCAGGCCGCCCCCTAAAGTCCCCACCCAGACAGTGCCATCCAGGGTTTCGTACAAGGCGGAGATATAATTGTGACTCAACAGGCTTATAGAAAGTCGATATTTGCGGTAGTGATCCAGGTTGTCTGTCTTCGGATCCCAACGAAAGAGACCCGCACCATTGGTTCCCATCCAGACCCGGTCCTGTTGATCCACCATGACTTTTCCACCATAATTCATGCTCCAGACAGCGGGGTTGGTATCATCCGTTTGAAACGATTTCGTGTCACCACTTACCAGATCAGTCCTGTGAAACCCTGCACCAGCGGTCCAGATTCGGTCTTGCCGATCAACATCCAGATCAAGCACCCATTCCCATTGTCCCACCTGGTATTCTGTTTCCGGTTGTTTGAGAGATTGAAAGCGAAGTTGTTGAGGGTTACACACGTCAACTCCAGATGTTGCCGAGCCAATCCAAATGATTCCTTGAGAATCAAATAACATACTACCACAATAATTCGCTCTAATACTACCGTGAGTATTGGGATTTGGTTCGATAAAACTGTAGTTGCCGGTCTTCGGATCCAATAATGAGACACCGTTTAAATTACCCAACCAGAGTCTTCCATCTTGAGCACATTCAAGTGAATAGATAGCATTTTTGTTTACCATCTTAGGATCGAGCTTCCCTGCGCGAAACTTCGTAACCTCGCCAGTGATTTTTGAATAACGAAAAACCCCTATTGGTGCCATGCTCACCCACAGATCATTTCCATTGGGATCCATAACCAGGTCGGAGATAACATTTGTCCCTGCTACTGATGGCTTGAACCAGCCGTACTTAATTGTTTTAAAATCATTCACACCAGGGGCTAACGAAAAGACATGACCACTATTTGCTCCAATCCAGAGTATCCCCTCAGTATCGACTTCCATGGCTGTGATCCAGTTGTTTGGTATTGATGTGTTTAGCTCAGGATCGTACTGAAACCGGGTGAATGATTTGGCGCCAGGATTCAGATAACACAAGCCACTCTGCGTTCCAACCCACAGGCGTCCTTCAGTGTCAACCTGCAAGGCCGTGATTCTATTATCAGAAAGTGATGTTGAATCATCTGGATTATACTGGTAACGCGTAAATCTTTCCAGGCGAGGGTCGAGCATGGCCAAGCCCTTGCCGGGAGAACCAACCCAGATATTCCCATCAGGTGTTTCTGCTATGGCAGAAACTTTAGGGCTGGGGATAGTCGTGCTGTCCAAAAGGCTATGATAAAAAACACGCATTGTCCGGCCATCCCAGCGGTTGAGTCCTCTAAGGGTTCCGAACCACATAAAGCCCCTGCTATCCTGCATGATTGCAGTGATACCCACATTTGATAAGCCCTGTCCCCGACTGATATTTCGAAACCGAAGCGAGGGATCACCATCAGCTGCCCATAAACTGGCAGTTAGAGAAAGTGATAATATGCTCAAAATGATTGTAGATCGAATCATATAGGTTCCCAGAACTTGAAAGAATAAATGAAAATAAGTTAATTCAACTGGTTAACAACCTATCTCTTCACTGTAAAATTTGAATTCCACATTTGTTCAAATCAAATTTCAATTGGTCACCCGTCTTCGCAAGGCTACGCCAAGGCAGGCAGATTTACACTGCTTTTCACTTATGAAGATATTAGGCGGGGTATTTCCGCTGAGGCAAAACGTTTACGGGATAGTGAAACAAGAGGTATCCTCGAAATAGAGATACATATGCGTCTGTTTGCTGGTCTTTTTATTCTGGTTGAGACTCTATTGATTTTGGGCAGAATTCCTCTCTGGTAGAGATTGCATCAAATACTGATGCGAAAGATCCGAGGTGTCTGTGAATGGACTAATATGTGTACTACGGTAGAGAGCAACATCACTCATCAAATGCTTGCCAGCATCATTTCCAGCTTGAAACATCTTTAAGTAGCGATGATAGCCATACCATGGAAGCTTTGCACCATCGGATACCCACCAATTAGTGCTTTGGAAATCCAACTCCAGGTTGAGTAACCTTTTTGCATAATCTACTTTACCTGAATCCAGCAAGTCCATTGCAGTAATAATTGTCAAGCTCGAACTTGGAGCGCCATATCCCAAGCCTAGTTTTGTACCTTGGTCGAAAGCAATATTACTCACGATCAAGCAGGATGCTACGAACAGGAAGATGACGAAAAATATCAAATACTTTGGCTTTCGCTTCATATTTCCACCTTCTTTAACAAAATACTTATTTCAGATACATAACCCACTTGTGCTCGTTCCGGGCAATGTCGGGTTAAACACACCTCTATACTTACTGGGTTACCCCTATCTCCGATAATAACCCGTTCTCACCGGCTATAAAAAAATGAGAGCCCTTTATCAACAGGCCATAGGCTTGCCTGGGGGGTGCTGAGATCATGTGATCGGCTGGAGGAACTACATTGATGGCACAAATACGATTATTATATCTTAATTCGGGTTTGTCCACATGAGTGTGCCCGACAACAACCTGACTTGCTTCAAAATGATCAAGAACCTGATCAACATCAGCTTGTGTGGCTCGGGGACCCCAACTGTCCCTGTTAACATCAAAGTAACCACGATACCAGTAAGGACCATATGTACCCCACAACAAACTATCTGCTCCATCAAATTCTACTTTGGGAGTATCTAACATTTTTCTCGCCAAGCTGTTAATTTTCTCCAATGAGTACCCGCTCTCTACCAGGGCAGGAGAAATTCCCGCATGTACAAATATTTTATCACCAATTTTTTCTATAACATTCTTTGATCTCAGCCATCTTCCAAGTTCGGTGTTATTACCAAATAGCATGGTGTAATTTATCCCAAACTGTGCTTCAGTTAATTTGGCAAAGGTTAAATATTTGGGCTCAACATACCTTAAATCACCTCTGAGATTTAGTGCTTCATGATTACCCATGAGCAAATGAACATAACCGCCACTTTCAAGCGCCTGCTGCTCTAGCCGATATAAAAACCAGAGCATTTCAGTTACATGATTACCGCGGTCAAAAACATCCCCAATCATCACGAAATGACCAGAACCAAAGGTCCAGTCAAGAGATTCATCTATGACGCCATTTTGTTGCATGAGATTAATTAGCGTATTAAAATTTCCTTCTATATCAGAAACAGCAAAAGTGGTATCCACTGAGGGGTAATAAGTGGGTGTTTCAGTAATCTCCTCTCTGAGTTGCACCTCAAATCTCCGGGGCAAATACCCTGATTTAAACACAGAAATAGTTTCGAGATCAGATCGTTTAAAACGGTTCGTATTAAGAGTCATCTGACCATCAACTTCAACCGCTTGTAAGAGTAGAGAAGCATCATTTTGATAAATCAAATGTGGACCTTCATTAAAATTTGATGATAGAGCCCCTGGTCTGGGATACTCAGCAGTTTCTTGCTCTCTTGGAGCAGATACACAAGCCACCATTCCAAATGTAACAAGGATTACTATTAAGATCTGAAAGACAGTTGACTGCTTTCTATAAATGTGTGGCCTCCATTCTAGCGGCATTATTCCTCATCCCAGGGTAACCCCAACCACTTCTCAAACACCACCTTTTGAATTTCGCTGGGTTCTTTGATCTGCTTGAGCTCTGTGATAGAACTTGGTTTGAAACCAACAGTAAGATGTAGGTCTTTCAATATGCCATTACGACTTACTGTACAAATAATACGATCCCCAGGAACCTTTTCCCTGAAATAATCCGGACTCGAGCTCTTCACCCGGAAACCATCAATTGCCACTAGCTCATCCTTCACATTGAGGCCTGCGTCCCAGGCTGGTGAACTTTCCACTACTGAAGTAATCATAATTCGGCCAGCTTGATTTTTCAGGACAGCACCATGGTAGGAACTTTTCTCAGTCGTTGAATCCATATCCAGACCTGCCAGAGCAAAGACTTCGACATAGGGCAATGGCTCTACACCAAACACATAGTCCTCGAAGAATGTTGTCAACTTCAGACCGCTGACTGACTCACAAACCTTCCGAACATCATCACTGGTATAACCCTTTTGTTTTAGCGCGAACTGCTTATAAAGCTTAAGCATGACATCATCCAGATTGGATTTACCCTGAGTCGCGGCAATAATTTTTATATCCAGCAAAAGACCCAGTAAATGACCTTTGTTATAATAGGAAATGCTTGAGTTCGGCGAGTGCTCATTCTTGCGATAGTACTTGATCCAGGCATCATAACTAGCTTCTGCAACGGATTGGTGAAGTCTGCCCGGGAGCGCTTCCAGAGTATTGATTTCATCTTTTAAAACTTCTAGGTAAGCATCTTTCTTAGTGTGTCCAATTCTCTGAAGAATGAGTTCATCATAATAACTTGTAAATCCCTCTGCCATCCACAGCTCATCCAGGTAGTTTTCATTATCATAATCAAACGTGGCGATTCCTGTGGGATAAATGCGTTTCACGTTCCAGGTGTGGAAAAATTCATGTGAAACCAACGCCAGGAAACTCTTATAACGCTTTTCGTCATTAAATGACCAGCGTCGAATAAAATTGACTGAGGAATTTGCATGCTCGAGACCTCCGCGACCCTCTTCAACATGAAAAATGAAGCTGTAATGATCATAGGGCAGGCCGCCAAAGATGCTTGCTTCAGCTTCAATAATTTTTGTGAAATCACTGACCAGTACTGAATCATCATAGTTACTGGCACCATACAAAGCCATGACATGAGGTTTCCCCAATACATCAAAGTTCACGACATGTTGATTGCCCAGCTCCAGTGGTGAGTCAACCAGTTCATCATAATTTTTAGTTATAAAATCCACATTGTCTGGCTGGTTAAATGGTTCCAGAGCAGTGGTAACGGTCGACCAGTTATCTGGCATATTGATATGCAGGTGATGCTTCCGGTGCTGATTTTTTTGCCAGTACATCAGCACGCTGGCCGGTACGACCAGGGCATGATCCGAGTTGAGATAGCTGGTACGCACACTGTGTTCAAAAGAGTAGACCTTATAGGAAATAATTATATCCTGCCCTCGTTTACCTTTTACTTCCCAGTGATTCTTGTCAATTTTTTTGATCTTAAGCTGAGTTCCATTTGCACTGCGAGCTGAAATGTCCTGGACGTTTTTGGCGTACTCGCGCACGAGGTATGAGCCAGGAGTCCAAACTGGCAAAGCCACAACTTCCTTCGCACCTGAACCCTCCAGGCGCATCTCGACTTCAAACAGGTGTGTATGCGGTTCGGACATGGAAAGATCGTAATGGATGCTTTTTGCGTTGGCACCCACCATTAGCATGATGATTAGCATGGTCGTTTTTATGGTCTTGTACATGAATGTCTCCTGGAAATGTTAATGACCTCAAAATATGCTCCAAAATGAAATCGCGGCAAGCAGAAGGTTGATTCGCCATTTGGAAGTTTTTTATATCTCCAGGTCGGGATTCAAATCCTCGCCTCGCGTGGATGAACAAAAAAAGGGCCGGCGAACCGACCCTTTTAATAATTATGTCAACCTATGCAGGGATTCGAATCCCGCACAGCTTAATTCATGGATTATTTTGCAAAATTATCTGCCACAAAATCCCAGTTGAAAATATTCCAGATTTCTTCCAGATATTTTGGTCGGGCATTGCGATAGTCGACGTAATAGGCATGTTCCCAGACATCGACAGTCAAAAGGGCGGTCTGTCCGCTGGTCATGGGTGTGCCTGCATTGGTGGTTGATGCAATGGCAAGTGAACCATCAGCATTCTTAACCAGCCAGGTCCAGCCCGAGCCAAAATTAGTTGCTGCAGCCTTGGTAAACTCGGCTTTGAAATTGTCAAATGATCCAAAGGCTGTATCAATGGCAGCGGCCAGGGCACCGGTTGGAGCACCACCATTTGGTGATAGGCAATTCCAGTAAAAACTGTGATTCCAGACCTGGGCGGCATTGTTAAAAATTCCACCTGATGCTTTCAGGATAATCTCTTCCAGACTTGAGTTTTCAAACTCAGTTCCAGGGACCAGGTTGTTCAAATTGGTTACGTAGGCGTTGTGGTGCTTGCCATAGTGATAGTCAAGCGTTTCAGCTGATATAACTGGAGCTAAAGCATCTTGTGCAAATGGTAAAGCTGGTAATTCGTGTTTCATCATTTATCTCCTTAAATTAAAGGGCTTAACATTACATATATTATCATCTTTACAGTATAAACGGAGAAACCCCCTTGTAAAGCGACAACTTTGTGAGAAAAGTCCGACTAAATTAACAGGTAAATCCATCCCCAAGAAGGAAAATTAATTAAACAAGCTCTGCCTGATTTGGACTTTGAACCAATTTAATTTGTTAGATAATCTCAGTATCCCTTTCACCAATAATTGCTTAATTTTAAAGCCTTGTGAACAACATCAAACGATATCCCTTATTTCTGCTATCACTCCTGCTCACTCCTGTGTTATGTGTGAGGGCTGAAATTGTCTATGAGTCGGGAATCCTCATGGAGTTTATTGGAGGCGTTTCATCAAGTACCGCTTATGACAATTATGTCAGCCATGTTTCTGAGGGTATCGCTGATGAGGGGTACAACGATTATGGACCGGACTGGGTGGATGTCCAAAGCGATGGATTTGGTAATTATCGTATCATTCCTGAGTTTGCCTATACGCTCACACATTGGCGAAACATTTTTGAAGCCCTGCTCCAGAACAATGTGACGCTGGCGGATCAGCTGCTCAGTGATTCGCTGGACACCTTTCACTATGAGCTGGTTCAGTTTGAAGATGTGGTTTTTGATAGAACCTTCTACCTCATACGTGAACAACTCGATATGTCCTATATGGATATGAACCAACCAGACTTTCCAGGAGATGAGGTTGCAGGCAGTTTTGCCAACGGCTGGGGTCTCTTCATTATTAACCCTGATGCCAGCCGGTCGCATGTTATCGTCGAAATACCCCATCCCTGCGATGATTTTATCTCCCCCTATCTCGGTGCTGAAATGTTTCTCCAGACCGATGCCTTTGCCATGATGATTTCCGGAGCAGGTAGAGAAGTTAAATGGACAGAATCCTACCCGTATAGCAATAACAAATCTTTATCTGACCCCTCTCGCAACAACAACACTGTTTTTCAGGTCTTTCATGAAGTCCTCTGTGATTCCCTGGTGCAACTGGGTCCGCATTCGCCCCTGGTCCTCCACACCCACAGTTTTGATGACAATTCTGCCCACGCAGATTTCCAGAGCATCGTTCTCTCAAGTGGCTATGATGCAGCCAATGCCAATAAGCCCATCAGGGATATTTCTGATGACAATCTTGACCTGGTCAACTTTACAGCCGAATTTCCAATTGACGCTACACAGTTTGGTGAACATGCTGCCGAACGAGTCGATGAATATTATCGTGTACACTATAGCGGCGAGTTTCTCTATCATGGGGCTGAAAGGGATATCGAGGTACCCCATACCTATACCCTGCTGGGACCCAATACCGGTGTTCAGATGCTCTACCTCAGGCAGTTTTTTAACAATAACGAGGTTTATGAACCCTGGGTACAAATCGAGTTTTTCGAAAAACCCATGCTTTTCCAGAATTTGGACATGCCCCTTTCAGAACTTTATGCTGGAGAGTACCCCTCCTCATATCAGAATTACAGCATCTTGATGGAATACTACCAACCCTTTATTGATGGTTTAGAGGCTTATCTGTCGAACTGGATGAGGGTAGCCGATGAAACGCCACCTCCCGCAATCCCCAGTTGGCGAACAGAGTTTGATGGCCAATCTTATGTCAGTCTGAGATGGGATCCTGTCTACGACACCAATCATAAAACCTATCGTATCATCTATGATACAGACAGTCTCACAGCCACATCTGATTTTGTGGATGCCTCTACCAGTATTCAATTTGCCGATCCCAACATGAACCACTTCATGATGGAAAATCTTGAGCCTGATGAAGACTATGTCTTCAGAATAGAAGCCGAGGATCATTTTGGTAATTTCAGTCCAACAAGTGAAACCATTAATGACAATATTCCAGGGCATGAACCTATCACTGTTCTTGAAAACTTCGATTCAGGACAGATCAATCTGCAATCTTATTCAGATGAAGATTATCATCCTCTTTCCTGGGTTTTAGATTCAGATAGAACCTTTATGAATTCGAATTATTCCCTGGAAATCTGGGGTAATACCTGGAAGTCTCAAAGCATTGATCCTCATCCAGTTTCTGAGGGTTCAGTTTTTCAGGTGGCCGCCTATATCCAAAACATTGGTGAAATTCAAGGGATTGCCTTCCAGGATTCCCTCAATACGCTTTTTTACGCCTTTGATGGCAGCCAACAATTGGATATCGAAGAATGGGTCACGGTTTATCAAGGCTATTTTCCTGAGGATACCTGGAATCTGTTCCGCTTACCCGTGGGAGATGATTGGTATGCCCGCTTTGACTACTATCCCCGCTTGACAAACATTGTCTACATAAATGATCGTGATACCGATCCGTATTCTCGCATCTTTTTTGATGAAATTTTTGATATTAGCAATGCCATTGCCTTCGCACCGGAAGTTGAGATTCAACACTCCCAGAGTCCACTATACAGGAACAGCTCTTATCAGCGCAGTGTAGATATAAATTTCCAGGCGCAGATTAATGATCCCGATAGCGAAACACATGCTTACCTGTGGAATTTTGGCGATGGTGAAACCAGTCAGTCCACAGCTCCATCACACACGTATCTAGTAGAAGATGACCACGACTATACTGTCATACTCCAGGTAACAGATGAGTCCGGCAATATGGGTCAGGCCAGGGCAGAAATTACCGTGGATCAGGGAGACGATAGCTTTCCGCTAAAGCTGAATTTTGTAGGTGACGTCATGATCGCCAGGAGATATGAGGACACCGGTGGTATTCTGGAAACACAGGGTATCAATGCCATTTTCGAACCCACACTGGAGTTTTTTGGAGATGCTGCTGACCTGAGTATTGCCAATCTCGAGTGTGTCATGACCATAGATGGCGAGGAACATCCCACTAAATCAGTGGCTTTTAAAGGCCATCCTCAATATGTCTCTGCTTTATCTGAAGCAGGTATTGATATTGTGTCTTTGGCTAATAATCATACTCTGGACTATGGCCTGACCGGCTTACAGACCACCCAGCAGACCCTGGCCCAAAACAATATCCTATATTCAGGTTCTGGTGAAGATAGTGATGAGGCTTATGAGCCACTTTTTACTAATAATCTGGGAGTATCTATCGCCTGGCTGGCCAATTGTGATCGTACTGGTCAATACAATAATTTTCAGCCCTATTTGAATGCGGGATACAACAAACCCGGCTTCGCCTATCTGACACCTTACTACCTTTTGCAACAAATCAACGCCGTGAGGGATGTAGCTGATCTGGTGGTCATGGAAATGCACGCTGGTAGCGAGTATTCCTCATCTCCAGGAGCTGGCTATGATGGCTATTTCGGGTCTGGTATCGCCGCCGAAGATTGGATCGCTCCTCGAGAATTAAATATTAACATGGATCTGGAGGAGGATAGTGCTGAAGACGAGAATTATTCATTCCGTCAGGATGTCCCCCACATGTGGGACCGTGAAATTCGACATTTCGCCATTGATGGTGGTGCGGATCTGGTCGTGGTTCATCATCCCCATATCATTCAGGGCTTTGAGGTTTATAATGGAAAGCTGATTGCTCATTCCCTTGGAAATTTTGTTTTTGACTTGAATTATCATGAAACCTTCCCTTCGGTTATTCTCAATGCCGAGGTTGATGCCAGCGGATTTGCGGCTTATTCAGCCACGCCTGTCTATCTGGATGATTACATCCCGGTTCCAGCCACCGGCGCTCTGGGGGTTCATCTGCTGGATTATCTGGCAAAAAAGTCCAGGGATCTGGAAACCTATCTATATGTTGACCGGGAGAATGCCAGCGCTGCGGTCTGGTTGGACACTTTGTCCATGCCACGTACCACTATTTATAGCCGTCGTGCCTTTGATACTCATCCTGTAGGAACTGCCTGGATGTCAGACCCTCTAGAGGTACACCAACTGGGGAACCTATCCTCACTGGCTTCACCTCCAGGAATAGGTTGGGAATATCGTCTGGGGCGTGAGCTACTCTGGTATGGTAATATGGAGAATGAAGGCGCCAGTGAATGGAATACAAACACAAGTGACGAGTGGTTTGATCTTACGGAAGCACACTCCGGAGAGCGCTCAATCGGGCAACATCGGACCCCGAGTTCTGGAGACAATGTAATCACCAATCTGGAAAACCGAGTTCGTCTCGATGCGACCAGGAAACATCACATCTCTGCTTATCTCAAAACTCGGAACGCCAGTAATGTGAAAATTCAAGTGAGATACTATTCCGGCAGAACTACTTCCACTATACTGGCAACCCATGATATGAATTCCGGAGTAGATGGCACGACCGGTTGGACCTATTTTCACCAGGAGACCGTACCACCCGCCAACGCAAGTTATTTTGATATTCGGCTCAACACAGATATGCCTTCAGTTGGTGATGGGTATGGCTGGTTTGACGATGTTCACTTTATCGAATGGACCGATTGGCGCAGTGCTCCAGAGGATGATATCAAATCACCCAACGACTACTATTTTATTCAGCTTAAAAACGGTATTATTGCCCAGGATCTCAGCCTGGAATTTATCGAAACTATCTATACCGACCCTCAGGCAATCAGCCCCGCCTTCGAGGTAGATGGCAGCATCGCGCTCATTGATGCGGAAGTTCATTTCACTGATCTTTCATCAGGTCAGATTGGCTGGTGGGAATGGGATTTTGGTGATGGAAGCAACAGTGCAGAGCAGCACCCCACACATATTTATACTGAACCCGGTTTTTATGATGTCAGTCTAAGCATTAAAGACCATACTGGTGCGCTTCTAACCGAAACCCAAATTGACCTGATGCGTATTTTTTCTGAATATCTGCCTGGTGATCTCAATTTTGATGGTCAGAACTCGGTCAGCGATATCGTGATTCTCGTAAACATTATTATTGGAGAATTATCACCCAGCGAAGCACAAAATGAGACGGCCAACGTGAATGGAGATGCCTACATTAATGTTCAGGATTTGGTTTCACTCATCAATCTCATATTGTATAATTGATTTTATTTAATCAAAAAAAACTTGATAGAAGTTGGTAAACCCGCTTATTTTATAGTTAACAATTAACCCTCAAAAACTATTTTCTCCTTATGACCAATTGGCGTGTTGTAGACATCATTAAGACAAGTACTGATTTTCTGGAAAAGAAGGGTGTTCCTGATGCTCGACTTGATGCAGAAATCCTACTGGGAAACGTTCTGAAAAAGAATCGTCTGGAACTCTATCTTTTTTTTGATCGACCCATGGGTAAAGATGAGATGGATCTTTACCGAGAACACATCAGACGTAGAGGGACCAGAGAGCCTCTTCAGCATATTGTGGGAGAAACAGGGTTTATGAATCTCGTTCTCAAAACCACCTCAGCTGCTTTAATTCCACGCCAGGAAACCGAAATCCTGATTGAGAAAACACTAGAATTAAACATCAAACCCGGAGCTCGCATTCTGGATATCGGAACTGGTTCTGGATGCATCGCAATTGCCCTGGCACAATCACTTAAAGAAGCAAAACTCCTGGGCATAGATGTTTCAAAAGAAGCGTTGGCATTGGCAAAAGAGAATGCCACACTCAGTGAAACACAAGTGGTCTTTCAGGAAATTGACATCCTCACGTCACTCCCCAACACTGAGGAGCGTTTTGATATAGTTGTATCTAACCCGCCCTATATAGCTCCCGATGAGAAGGATCAGTTACAGGCAGAGGTGCTACAGTTCGATCCTGAGGTGGCCCTGTTTGATGAGAGTGACGGTCTGTCATTTTATCGTCGCTTTGCCGAGATTCTACCTGACTTACTCATCCCCGGTGGTCATTTTCTATTTGAATTTGGCGGCAGTCCCCAGGAAAAACCCGTGTTAAATATTTTTATGGAAAAGGGGTTCCATGATCTGGAAATCATCCAGGACTACAATGGTGATCCCCGGATCATATCGGGTAAATACATCCCCTGAACATTTTGAAAGGAAACCAACATGAAATCTCGAATTATCCCTTACGTCTTTATGATTATCCTGCTAGCTGCCCACTTTTCTCGAAGTGGTCATGACCTGCTCGCCATACTCTCTCTTCCCATCCCCTTGCTATTCTTTGTTAAGCAAAAGTGGGTCATAATCGCCCTTGAAATCGTTGCTTATTTGTCTGCCCTGGTCTGGTTGTTTGGTGCCTATCAATATATCCAGATTCGAAGTGCTACTGGGGATGACTGGGTCAGACTATTGATTATCATGGGTTGTGTGGCTCTCTACTCAGCCTGGTCTGGCTTTTTTCTACGATCTGGAAAAATCAAAGAAGTCTATGGAATGAATGAATGACTCAGTCGGGGGAATCACAGAAACCATTCAAGACATTCTGCAATGATCTAGATATAGCTCTCCCGATTATCGGGGGAGCTATGTACCCCTGCTCCAACCCTGAGCTGGTAGCAGCCATTTCCGAAGCTGGCGGAATCGGTATTGTCCAACCCTTAAGCCTAACCTATGTACATGGACATGATTTTCGGGAGGGATTACGCCACATTCGTAGTCTTACTTCAAAACCAATTGGCGTCAATCTGCTCATAGAAAAAAGCTCACAACGGTATCTCGATCGCATTAAAACCTGGTTGGACATATCCCTGGAGGAGGGTGTTTCCTTTTTTGTCACGGCTCTGGGAAATCCCAGATTTTTCGCAGATAAAATTCATGCCCAGGGAGGCTTGGTTTATCACAATACCACCAATCGAAAGTGGGCTGAAAAAGCGCTTGATGGCGGAGTTGATGGTCTGATTTGTGTTAACGATCGGGCAGGCGGACATGCTGGGACGGAAGCAGCCAGCAAACTCTACGAGGACTTGATTGATTTTGGGAAACCCCTGATCTGTGCCGGAGGGATTAGTACTTCTCAAGATGTAGCCAGCATGCTGGATATGGGTTATTCTGGTATCCAGATGGGTACCCGATTTATTGCGACTCAGGAGTGTACTGCCAATCAGAATTATAAACAGGCTATTCTGGATGCCGATGAAAATAAGATCGTTCTAACTGACAAGCTTTCGGGAGTGCCTGTTTCAATCATCGAAACAGACTATATCAAGAATTCGGGGAGCCAGGCAGGTGCTTTTGCCCGCTGGATGCTTAGAGGTTCAAAAACCAAAAAATATATGCGCATGTTCTATAGTCTGCGCTCATTTCGGACCCTCAAAAGTGATCTGGGTAAGGGGGGTGCATACCAACATTTTCTCCAGGCCGGTAAAAGTGTTGGAGGTATTCACGAGATTCAATCCGTGGCTGAGATCATGGTTCAATACAGAAAACACCTAACACCTAACACCTAACGTATTACAACACGTTCAAACCACCATCATCAAGCTTCAAGGGACGTTTCCAGTAATTATACTGGGGAGTCCAATCTGCTTCACCCATGCCAGCCAAACCCAATAGGCCCCACATTGAACAATAGATATCACCAGGTCCAAATTCACTGGAATTCTTGCGGAAGATGTCATCCCCAACGCGCTCATAAAATACGGCGCCTGGAGAATTATTTTCACCTGGAGTGACGGTCTGTTCACTGATATAAGCTCCGCCACCATGGGAGGCCAGTCTGAATCTCCAACCCCTGGAATTAGCGAATTGACGCTGCAGTTCTGGTGAGTCCTTTGAAACCAGGGTCACTGACATGGCCTGTTCCAGATGAGGTAGGAAACCGTTAAAGCCATCAGCCCAGAGCATACAATAGCGGCACCCCTGACCCATGTTGTGAATCATGAGGAGTTTATCGTTTTCACCAAACAGATCCAGCAGAGAGGTCTCACCCTCCAGGGTGTCAAAGGTGTAATTTGGAACTTTTTCGCGAGGATTTGCTTTGCGTAGAACTGTTAGTTTTTCGTTCAGCTCATAAATCTGCATTTCAATATCTTTGATCTCATTACTCATGAGTACTATCCTTTCTGATTGAATGAAACCCCCAATTCAATATCGGGCGTTGAACCCTCCTGTGAATAAAAATTGCCCCCAGGTATTGGGGATTGGTCTAACGTCGAGGAGAATAGTCTAAATAATTATCCAAGGGGTTGGATGAGTCTGTATTCAGGGACAGGATATAATCCACAGTGGGTTGGTGATAATTCATCTCAGTGTAATAGGGGTTGGGATCATAAGCACTCAGGGCATTGTTCTCCTGGATATAGAGATAATCTGTGGTCAGAACTGAATAGACACTATCCAGATTGAATGCTGTTCCATCGGTATGTTTGTATCCCCCAGAGGTGGTCATGCCTGCCACTGCATGATTATCCAGACAGTCAACCACTTGCTGACCTGTTAGTTGCAACTCCAGGATATTATTGTTGAAGGGCAACACACCAATGATATCGCCTTTGGTTATGTCCCCGGTCGCAATGTCTTGACGAATTCCGCCTGTATTTGTGAAAGCAATATCAGCATTGGGATAACTGAATAGCCATGAATCTGTGACCAGGTTGTGCATTTGAGGTGAATTTCTGGGAATTTGACTTTCTACATAGCCAATGACCTCTCCCAGAGCTTCTGTTGTGGCTACTTCCCAGAGGGTAACAATACTCTCTACTTCTGGATCAGGCGTGCCTCCCTGGTTATGATGGGTTGTCGCCACCAGATCAGAGACAAACATTTCCTCGCGGTTATACCAGATATCCAGACGGGCATAGTTATCCATCCTCCAACCGCCCTCAATCAGTGCAACAGACCCATCTCCCTGGATTTCACTGATCAACTCGTTACAATGCCCTCCACCAATCATGGTAATATTAAGCTCGGATGCAACCGGGACGAGTGATCGCATCTCACTGCCGCAAATATGAGCGACACATAGAACGATCTCAACACCCTCAGCCCAAATCTGTGGCACCCACTCCTCAAGGGCATCCCCATAGGGAATAAAATGATAGTCCTCTACATAGGCTGGAAATGTGCTATAGCTTGTGCTGGTTGTCGTCAAACCAATGATCCCGACCAGAATATCATTCACTTCCTGTATAACATATGCTTGAGCAAAATCAGGAATTTGACCAGAGGAGTTAAGGCGAATATTTGCTGAAAGATATGGAAAGTCGGCTTGAGCAACCCTTTCTCTCAAGCCACTCACTTGAAAATCAAATTCGTGGTTACCAATGGCGGCGGCGTTATAACCCATAGCATTCATCGTTGCGACTGTCGACTCACCCTGAAACCAGGTTGATATAGCTGGACCTGTCCAATTATCGCCCCCACTTAGAATGAGATAGGAACTATTTTGGGTATAGCCCTCATCATCTTCCCAAACACCCATGAGTTTTGCGGCACCTTCAGCATCGTTTGTCTCTGAAATCCAGCCGTGCTCATCGTTTGTATAAAGGATGGTCAGGTCGGGAGAGCTTGAGTCAGGTGTATTGCTTTCCTTGGCACAGGAATGCAGCAGAAAGCAAATTATCAGTGGCGTTAAAACATATTTGATGGATCTCATGGCTACAAATCATCCTATATCTCCTGAGGTTAACCTGGCATATTCACAGAGCCTATAAAAATCTGTCTATTCCATGTATCACCCACTCCATCAGCAAAACCGGATTCTCTTTACTCGCAAGATAATGTGCTTACTTTGAGGCAAGATGAATGTCTCACACAAAACACTGAAGCTGCTGGCTGCCTTGATCTGGTATATGGGTCCCATCATCCTTTTTAGCAAAGGTGCTGAGCTGGCAACTGAGGCTTATAGTTTAGAACCTCAAGGCTGGGGTCGTTTTATTAGCTGGACTGCTGGAATAGCAGTTGGATTGATCAAAACCCGCTACATTTTCCTTAAAAGCTGCCGTAAAAATATGGCTCGCATTGATGCGCTCACTTCACCCAAACTGTGGCAATTTTACCGAGTTCAATTCTTTATCGCGCTGGCTTTAATGATTGTGCTGGGCGCAACACTTTCAAGCATTTCTCAGGGGAATCATACATTTCTCGTTGCTGTGGCAACTCTGGACATCAGTATTGGCACTGCTTTGCTGCTTAGCAGTAAGGTCTTCTGGGAACAGGGTGTGTTTTCGTTCTCAAGACAACAAAACAACTAGAATAATATAATTCAATTCATGCTGCCCTTGGCAGTGATTAGAGGGCTAAACGAAAATCCTTAGCTACGAACCCTGTTGATTTTATAGAATAAATGGAATCAAATACCACGACCGCTTTTTGTACTGGTCCCATTTGTCATAGCGCGACATGGATCGTTCTTTCATGATGATGTTTACTGAAAAATAGCCCAGCCAGACCCAGGCCAGAATCGCCCATGGAATCCAGTGCCAGGCCAGGAGGGCAAAAGATCCATAAATCATCATCTCACCAAGATAGTTGGGATGTCTGATGTAACGAAACATGCCGGTGGTAATGAGACCCTTTTTATGTTTTAAGGTGTAGAATTTTTGAGAATCTGCTGCGAGCATGAGAGCCAGACCTATGGCATAAATAAAAATCGCTGCGCTTGTCCACATCCAGTTCGCACCAAAATGTGTTTCACCAAGTGCGGGTGATATCAGGAGATAGGGTGCTACCCAATAGGGTCCCAGTACAGTCAATATGGCCATGAGTCCCCCACCAAAAGTGATCTTTGTCTGCCATTTACTATCTGGAAAAATGATATCCTTAAGAATCCATATGACTCCGTAACTACCGTGTAACGCCAAATAGACCCAGGCCTGGGTAGAATAATTATCATACAACAGCATCAGACCGAGTACCCAGAAAAGGGTCATACCTTTCTGGAAATTAATAACCCAGTTAAAACCCAGCACCCGAGGTCCACCAAACAGGTCATGGCTTAAATGATGTATCATTCTATGGATTGATGTAATCATGTTTGACACGGTGGCGGCTTCCTATTCTTTTTCGGCAATTAAAATGTAGCTGAGCGGGATGTCTAGTCCTGCTGCCTGATTCTTGCCATGCTGTGTTGAAATATCATCTGGATATTCAGAGAAATGCCTCACTTTTAACCCGTTATCAATAATTCCCATAAGAATGTCTGAGAGGGTCCAGACAAACCAATACATGGTTTTAGAGGGATAACTCGTTTTTCCAATATAGTCGATGCCGTCGTTATCGATATAGGGATCCTTTTTAAAATAGGGCTCAATAATTTTCATTGGATCCACATTTTCCAGCTCGTCAGCGGGAAGCATCTCAGAGAAGGGGTGAGATTCATGGATAAAAAGCTCTCCAGATTCGTTGAGTAGCGAGGCAATCTTACCAAAGAAACGCTGTATGCCGGGCATCCACCCCAGACATCCAATACTGATATACACAATGTCAAACTCATCGTGATACTGCTCTGGAATATCATAGATATCGGTTTGAATAAACTCACACGCTATGTCAAATCTGGCTGCTCTCGCTTGAGCCTCTTGGATAGCCTTATCAGAGATATCAAAACCCACACATTCTCCGGCACCCATGTTTTTGAGGGACATGAGTTCAACGCCATTATTGCAACAAACATGGGCAATCTTCTGTCCTTCGATATTCAACGAGTTAATCAGCGACAATTCCGGCTCAATAATCACAGAAAAACCTGGTTTGGAGAAAACTTTATCCCATTTGTCTCCGTTGGACTTTTGATGATGAGGCATTGCCTCATTCCAGGCTTCACGATTGGCTTCAGTATAATTCTTAAAATTACTCATTTAAAGTCCCTGTTATTTAAGCAGTAGCACCTTCTGAGATAGAAAATGATTCTGATTTGATAATTGCACAATATAGATACCTGAGGACAGCACATTCTGAGCTTGATCATTACCATCCCATTTCAACCTATGCACACCAGTACCTTGTACAGAGACCTCCCGAGTCCAGACTCGTTCACCCCCCAGGTTGAAAATATTTATGCTGGCCTGCTGTGGATCTATCAGTTCATACTCAATATTTAATTGCGAGTTAAAGGGTGTCGGATACACGTTGTTTAGAGCAAGCGATGCAGGGAGAACTCCACGATCATCCCGCACCGTTTCTGTTGTTTGATCTAACAATTCAAGCATCGCCGTTCCGGTGGCATCTTCAGTGGTGAAGCCCAGAAGCTCCCCGATGGTTGGCGCAATATCTGGAATGGTCCGGGGTACATCTGAAACCAGACCACTCTGGATATCAGGTCCAATGGCCAGGAGCTGTATATGCCGACAGCCCATACACTCATCCCCATGTCCTGTGAAATCGTAATCATGGCGACCATGATCATTGGTAATTAGCATGGTGGTTTTCCCGGCGTAGGCAGTATCAGCCTGCAGTGTGGTCCAGAGTTCGCCTATGAGACTATCCGCAGTAGTAATGGCATTTAAATAGTCATCCCAAACACCTGAATGACCAGCATGATCTACATCGGCTAAATACATAAGTAAAAGACGGGGGGCTTGATTGGCGATAATTGTCTCTGTCTCATGCCAAACATCTGTATCTGTGGAACCAACTGCATGGTAAAGTGGCCAATAATCCATACCATAATCCGGATCAAGGCTGCCCTTCCAGGGACAGAGTTCCTTTAGTGTGTAAATGCAATCATCAGCAGGACAGGATAGTTGTTTCCGATAGTATTCAAAAACGGTTGGAAGTTCGGTTGTGTTGTTCGATGCCCCATTGCATGTGGGATCGCTGAAAGTATTGATGGTGGTCCACGCCCCACACCAGATCGCAGGAATGGCTCTACTAGTATATGTATATCCATCATTCTGAAAATCGCTAACCAGCGCACCTTGTTCAGCCAGGGCACCCATGTGGGGTACTTGCGCATGAGTGACATCACCCAAACCCTCGCTATATCGGAGACCATCGATGATGACCAGAACAACTCTTTCCGTGGTATATGAGCGTCCCGATTGCAAACCTAACAGACTGAAGATTGCCAGAAAACACAACAGCTTGCTCGCATTCATCTTGATTATTTTTTGCACCTGAATCCTTTCGCCAAAGTAAGACTTCGGCCATCTATGTGTTGCTAAAAGGGTGCTTCCGGAATACTGAATTCAGCCTCAGCCGATCGTTTGAATTGCTCACTTTTCTTCTTTTTCAGATACATCGCCTGCTTGAAGCCACGATCTCTTAAGGCACTTATTCCTACCGTAGTGGGTGTTCCTTTATAGATTCTTTTTCCAAAACGGCGGATCACATCCCAGTCAATTTCGATACCTAGACCAGGGCTGTCTGGGATTTTAATTCTACCCTCATCATCCCGGGAGAAACCGCCTTTTATAAAACGTGCCCAAGCATCAGCTGTCCAATTTCCCTCCAGGGGATATTCCAAAAGGCTGCGTTCTGCCTCGGGAATCACACCAACCAACTGCAAAGCCACGGCGAAACCCAGACCTGTGGTCCAGGTGTGGGGGCAAAACTTAACTTTTTCTGTCTGGTTTGCATGATTGCGCTTCTGAATCTCTCTAATCAACCAATAGACATTGGTTATACCACCCGCATAGGTGCCGCCCGCCATGACGGCATCAGGTTGATATATATCCAAACTCCCCAGGTCCAACATGGCTTTAAAATCTCGCCAGGTAGAATTCAACTCACCTCCGGCAATGGGTGTCTCAGTGTTTTTGCGGAGTTCAGCCAGACCTTCAAAATTGCCCCTGTTTAAGGGTTCTTCCAGCCAGTAAACCTTATGCGGCTCAAGTCCCTGGGCAAACTTCAGCGCCATTTCCAGATCCCATTTTGGTGTTTCATCAATCAGATCCACTGGCCACCCCTGGTTGGCATCCACCATGATTTTCATATCCGAACCTACCTGGTCACGAGCGGCTCCTACAAAATCAATCATCTCGTTCTGATCGATGCCCTTCACCCGTAGCTTGATCCCTTTGTAGCCTTGACTCTGTGCCCAGGAACTGAGTTCTCGACTCTTATCCTGATTGTGATCATGGTTTGCCCCAGTTGACATATAGGGCGACACATGGCCACCACTTCCACCCAGCACTTTCCAGAGTGGCTCATTGCGACTTTTTCCGATAATATCCCAAATGGCGCCATCGATCCAGCCATTGCGCATGCCTATATATGAAAATTCCTGAATTCGTTGATTCATCAGGCGAATGTCAAGTGGGTTAAGACCCATGAGATAATTCCCCAATATCGATCCCAGGCCACTGCGCTCTGGTCCCATACCCACGGTTGCTGCGACACCTTCAAGACCTGTATCCGTACCCAGTTTCAGCAAATAAAATCTGACTTCCGACTGCCGAAATCCAGGTATCCAGCTGGGTTTGAAGTAGGCAGGTTGGGTAAAAAAACCAGGTTTGCTGGTCTCCAGAGGTATTTTTACATAATAGAGTTCTATGCGATCAATCTTCATAATTTTCCACCCCGCTTGTGAACGTCAACAAATTGAATTTAATGTGATGTGCTCGAAATTATGATTCGGGCTGATTTTAGCAAGGAGCTTCTGTTAATCACTCCTTAGCGTAATCCTTTTCACTTCATCCCGTCTGCTTCTGGTTTAGTTTCGGAGATGCTTCCATGGATCACTATTCTCAGGCCCCTGAATCTGCTACAAGCGACCCTGGCCGTTGTGCTCACCACGGCTTTTCTCGGGGAAATGGAACAGGTTCACAACCTTGTCCTTCTGGTTCTATCCGTGATCACTATTAATGCGGGTGGTAACATAATAAATGATATCTATGATCTCAAAATTGACCGTATTAATCGTCCGGATCGACCTCTGCCTTCAGGAGCCATGAGTGTCGCACAGGCTCGCATATACCTGATTTTTCTTTTTGCCGCTGGCATTCTGTTATCCTGGTTTATTTCAGTAGAGGCCTTCATCATTGCTGGTCCCATCTCTATTCCAACATTGATTGCCTACTCCGCTTGTTTTAAGCGTCAGCCTCTTATCGGCAACTTGATTGTTTCATTTATGTTGGGGTTAGCCTTTGTCTATGTGGGTGCGGCTTTTGGCAATATTCAGGCAACACTGGTGATGGCTGCTCTGGCTTTTGGGTTTACGCTTATCCGGGAAATCGTTAAGGATCTGGAAGATATGGAGGGTGACTCCCGAGTTGAAGCACGCACACTACCATTAGTCTGGGGGGAAGCTAAAACGCTCAATCTGGTACTCTTGCTGATGGCTGCTTTTGTGATTCTGGATTTACTGCCCTATGCGCTGGGAGTCTACAACCAAGTCTATCTCTGGATGGTCTTGCTGGGAATAAACCTGCCCCTGCTGGTTTTCGCTTTTATTCTGTGGAAACAGCCCGACAAAAAAAATTACTTCAGAGTACAATTGTTTTTAAAACTCGATATTTTTGTGGGTCTCGCCGCTCTATATTTCGGCCAGACTATTTAACTACTTTTCCCTTCAGGGGAATCACAATAAGGATACACCGTGGCCGAATTCGTTCACCTTCACAATCACTCCCATTATTCGCTACTGGACGGCGCTGCCCGTATAGATCAAATCATTGCCAAAGTCTCTGAATTGGAGATGAAAAGTTTTGCTCTAACTGATCATGGCAACATGTTTGGTGCTGTGGAATTCTATAAAGCAGCCACAGCGGCCAATATCAAGCCCATCATTGGTATGGAAGCCTATGTTTCACCTGGACTGCATACTGAGAAACGTACCCCCACCGAAGGTAAGCGAGCCTATCATCTTGTCTTGTTGGCTAAAAACGATACGGGTTATCGCAATCTTCTGAAACTGACCTCCATGGCTTATCAAGATGGTTTCTATTTTGTACCACGTGTGGATAAAGATCTCTTGAGAATGTACTCAGAGGGTCTGATAGCCACATCAGCTTGCCTCAGTGGGCAAGTTACCTATCACGCCAGCCGTGGTGACTATGACCGAGCCAAGGAACAGGCCATTGAATATGACGAAATTTTTGGTCGTGGTAATTTCTTCCTCGAAATGCAACGACACTTCACGCTTGAGGGTCATGAATTTGAACGCGAAGCCATCGCCCGTGAGGTCATTCAGAAAGTCTCCAAGGACACTGGGATTCCCCTCGTAGCAACCAATGATGCCCATTATGTAAGTGCCGAACACCATAAAGCCCATGATGCCTTAATCTGTATTGGTCGCGGTAAATTTGTCAGCGATACCAAACGTATGAAATACGACACCAAGGACATTTACATAAAAAGTACCGATCAAATGGTTGAACTCTTTAAGGATGTTCCTGAAGCCATTGAGAACACACTGCGTATCGAGGAAATGTGTCAATTCGAGCTGGAAACCAAAGTGAACCACATGCCCGAATTTCCAATTCCTGAAGGACTTTCTCTAAATGATCACCTCGACAAAATCACCTGGGAAGGCATGGATCGTCGGGTAAAAAATATAGATTCAAGATACAAAGAACGCCTGGATTACGAGCTGGATGTCATCAAGAAAATGGGCTTCCCCGGATACTTTTTGATTACCCATGACTTTGTGAATTATGCCAAGCAACAAGGCATCCCCGTTGGACCGGGACGTGGTTCAGCAGCTGGGAGTCTGGTGGCATATTCTCTGGGCATTACTGATCTTGATCCGCTTCAATACGATTTACTGTTCGAACGCTTTCTGAATCCTGATCGTGTGAGTATGCCCGATATTGATATCGATTTTTGTTATGATAGGCGGGAAGAGGTCATCGATTACATGCGGGATCGCTTCGGGCATGAATCAGTCACCCAGATTATTACCTTTAACAAGCTTAAGGCACGGGCTGTAATTCGTGATGTGGGACGTGTACTTGAAGTTCCCATCAAAGAAACGGATCGCATTGCCAAGCTGGTTCCGGAAGAGTTGGGAATAAAGCTACCTCAGGCCTTAAAAAAGAGTCCTGAGCTGAAACAGGCTTCAGAACTCGACGAAGTTCACAAACAGCTCTTTGACTACTCTGAAGTGCTAGAGGGGATGAATCGTAACGCCGGTAAACATGCAGCCGGGCTGGTTATCGCACCAGGTAAACTCACAGATTATATCCCACTTTATAAATCAGCAAAAGATGGTTCTGTCACGAGCCAATACGACATGAAAGCTCTGGAGGATGTGGGTTTAATCAAGTTTGACTTCCTTGGCTTAAGAACACTCACAGTGATTCAGGAAGCCGTTGAGTTGATCAAGAAATTTCAGAATGTGGAAATTGATATTGCCACCATTCCCATGGATGATGCCGATGTCTATAAGCTTTTTGCAGATGGTTTAACCATTGGTCTTTTTCAGTTTGAATCAACCGGTATGCGCGAGTATTTGAAAAAGCTCAAACCTACAGTTCTGGAAGATTTGTTTGCCATGAATGCCCTGTATCGACCGGGACCCATGGGCAACATCAATGACTTTATCGCCCGTAAACATGGTGAGCAAAAAGTGACCTTCCTCCACCCCTTGATGGAGGAAATTCTAAAAGAGACCTATGGTATTATTGTCTATCAGGAACAGGTCATGCAGCTGGGATCCGTGATTGCCGGATTCTCTCTCTCAAAAGCTGATTTAATGCGTCGAGCCATGGGCAAAAAGATCAAATCCCTCATGGATGAGATGAAGGAAGAGTTCATTTCAGGTGCCCGCAAAAATGATATTAATGAAAAGCTCGCCAGTAAAATCTGGGATTTAATTGAGAAATTCGCAGAATATGGCTTTAACAAAAGTCACTCCGCGGCATATTCAGTGATTGCCTATCAAACTGCCTACCTGAAAACACATTATCCTGTAGAGTTCCTGGCTGCTAACATGAGTTCTGAAAAGGATAATACCGAGAAAATTCAGGGTCTCCTAGCAGAATGCCGCAAACTGGGTATCACAGCCACTCCTCCAGATGTAAATGCCAGCATGGTTCACTTTGCACCAGGTGAGGGCAAGCAGATCATTTATGGCTTAAACGCCATCAAAAAGGTGGGCTACAAGGCAGCTGAAGTCATTATGCAGGAACGGCTGGATAATGGTCCCTTTGAATCCATTTTTGATTTCTGCTCCCGCGTGGACTCACAAAGTACCAACAAGGGGGTCGTTGAGGCTCTGGTGGGAAGTGGGGCCATGGATACACTCCCGGGTACACGTTGGGAAAAATTCCTTAGTGTTGAAGATGCTGTTTATCATGGACAGCGTGTTCAAACCCTGAAGAACACCAACCAAACTGACCTCTTCGGTACAGGTGGTGAATCTGCCATGATCCGCGAGCCTGAGCTTGGTGATGCACCGGCCTGGAACAATATGGATATGCTCAATAGAGAGCGCGAATATATCGGGTTCTATCTCACGGGGCATCCGCTACACGGTTTTGAAAGTGAAATTCAGACTTTCTCAAATGTAGATCTCATCGACCTTACCGCCACCCGGGATGAGCAGGATGTGCGGATTGGTGGCATTATCTCAGGCATGAAAATTCATTACGATAAGCGCAATAACCAGATGGCTTTTTTCACTTTGAACGGCCTTGATGGTTCCATTGAAGCACTGGCTTTCTCAGATGCCTTCACGAAGTATAAAGAATATATCGCCAATGACTCCCGGGTATATATGGAAGGTCGCGTTTCAAAAAGAAGTGACGACGATCTCAAGATTTTAGTAAACAAGGTTATCCCCCTGGAAGAGGGTCAGAATGAGTATGCCCGAGAAGTTCATATCGCTTTCGACCCCGCACTAATGGTTGGCAAACTTCTGGATGAAGTTCAAATCCTGGCCAAGCGCTACTCAGGTGCATGTACCTTGATTTTTCATCTTCGGGAAGGGGAAAAGCGGGAAAGAATTATGTTGGCCAGAAGTACTCGTGTTTCTGCAAACAGAGGTTTTATCCGAACTTTGCGTGAATCCTTTGGTGATGAAAACGTCTGGTTGAGCTAAAGAATAATTATTTAATTACAAATATGATCGCAGTTCTTCAAAGAGTCAGTCGGGGTGAAGTAAAAATTTTAGGTCGCTCCAGGGCAAAGATTGACATGGGTTATGTCATCCTGTTAGGTGTTGCAGAGGATGATTCACAGCAGGATGCAGACTGGCTGGCTAAAAAAATAGTTGGCTTAAGAGTTTTTGAAGATGACGATGAAAAGATGAATTTATCTATCAAAGATGTTGATGGTAAAGCCCTGGTTATTTCTCAATTCACGCTTCTGGCCGATATGAAACGGGGTCGACGACCAGGCTTCACCAGAGCCGCCAAACCTGAAAAAGCCATCCCGCTCTATGAACATTTTATGGACCAGCTATGGCACGAAGGCATTGAAGTTGAAAAGGGTGAATTTGGAGCTGATATGCAAGTACACATTATGAATGAGGGACCCGTAACCCTGGTTCTTGATAGCACCGTAAAATATCCCAGGTAAATTCTGGACATTAAGCCTGCCTGTACTGAGCACTTCGACTCCGCTCAGTATAGACTCCGTCGAAGTATCGGAATGTTCAATCCTTGTGTGAAAAACAACCTTGGGCTTCGACGAGCTCAGCCTCCGGTCGAATATGCGACCCACTATATTTCCAGTTTCATCCCATTGCCCCACCCTTAACTTCACCCACAAATTTAGAAAGGTTCCTATGTCTCAAATTGGAAGAATGAATACGCTCCATGTCATGCGGGAAGTGGATTTCGGGATCTACCTTGATGGTGAGGAGTTAGGTGATATTCTTTTACCAAAACGTGAAGTCCCGGCAGGTACCAAAGTCGATGATATGCTTGAGGTGTTTGTCTACTTTGACTCCACCGATACCATCATCGCATCTACCCTGAAGCCCAAAACCATGGTGGGTGAATTTGCCAGTTTGAAGGTTATTGACAATAATGAAATGGGTGCCTTTTTGGATTGGGGTCTACCCAAGGATTTGCTGGTTCCTTTTCGCGAGCAAAGTCACAAATTGCTCGATGGTCGGCATTATGTGGTCTACACCTACCTTGACATCGTCAGTAATAGAATCGCCGCCAGTACAAAACTTGATAAATTCTTGAGTGATGAAAACCCACGCTTTTCTGCTGGTGAAAAAGTTGACCTGTTTATTGTAAATCGTACAGACCTGGGATATAAGGCCATTATTGAGAATGGATATTGGGGACTGCTTTTCAAAGATGAGGTCTTTCAGCCCCTGCAACAGGGTCAACAACTCGAGGGCTACATCAAAAATATTCGACCTGATGGTAAGATTGATCTCACTCTTCAGGAACCTGGTGTACAACACATGGATGCTGCGAGTCAAAAGATTTTGGATTTACTTAAAAAGAATCAGGGCTTTCTCCCCTTCAATGACAAGACACCTCCAGATGTTATTTATCGTGAATTTGGTCTGAGCAAAAAAGTGTTTAAACGTTCAATTGGGGCTCTTTATAAAAAACGTCTGATCAAGCTGGAACCACGTGGGATTCAACTACTAGACAATAATTGACATCCAGATTGAGGCACTCCTCATGATTCAGGTAAATGATCTCCACTTCGCTTATGGCTCTAATACTCAGGATACACTCCGAGGTCTAAATTTTCAAATTGATGATGGAGAAATTTTTGGATTTCTTGGTCCCAGCGGTGCAGGAAAAAGCACAACTCAAAAAATCTTGATCGGTATTTTGAAAAATTTCAGGGGTTCAGTCTCAGTCAACGGTCTTGATCTTCAAAAACTAAACTCTGAATTCTATGAGTCCATTGGCGTTGCCTTTGAAACCCCTAATTTATATACCAAGTTCACTGCTCTGGAAAACCTGGAGTTCTTTGCACAATTTTATAGCGGCGCGACCAGAAACCCAATGGAGTTGCTGGCTGCGGTAGGTCTGGAAGAAGCTGCGAAAACCCGTGTAAGTGATTACTCGAAGGGGATGAAAGTTCGGCTGAACTTCTGTCGAAGCCTTCTGAACAATCCCGGGCTGGTCTTTCTCGATGAACCCACTGCCGGTCTGGATCCAGTCAATTTGCGGAAGATGGAGTCATTGATTTTGGCTGAAAAGGCTCGCGGTAACACCATTTGCATCACCACTCATGACATGCACGTCGCTGAGACCTTGTGTGATCGTGTCGCCTTTATTGTAGATGGAGAGATCAGTCTAATTGATGCTCCCAGAAAACTCAAGCTACAACACGGTCAAAGATTTCTGGACCTTGAATATCGGGATGGTGATGGGCTGGAAACCACATCCATACCCATGGACAATCTTGGAAATAATAAGACATTCCAAAACATCCTAAACAATCATTTCATCGAAACCATCCACAGCCGGGAAGCCAGCCTCGAGGATGTTTTTATCAAGACCACTGGGAGATCATTACAGTGAGACTTCTGGCAGCTATGGTTCAGGACATTCGATTTCAATTCAGACACGGATTCTATTATGCTTATGCAATCCTTACCATTCTTTACATCATTGTATTAAGACTGTTACCGGGAACCATGGTATACCCCGCGCTAACCCTGATTCTCTTTACCGATATCTGTACCCTGGGTTTTTTCTTTATTGGAGCTATCGTTCTGCTGGAGCGAGGACAAAACTTAACAGAGAGTCTATTTATCACTCCCTTAAGACTCCATGAATACCTCCTGGCTAAAATCCTATCCTTCCTATTCCTGGCAACCCTCTCTGCACTTCTAATCATGTTGGGCGCATCAATTGGGGGTAAGGATCTGATGTGGTTTGTCTTTGGTGCTGTTTTCAGTGCCCTTATTTACACACTCTTCGGTCTCATCTTCGCAGCAAGGGCACGCCACGTAAATGATTACTTTGTAAAATCCCTGGGCGCAGGGCTTCTGATTAGTCTTCCAATACTTGCCTATGTACGTCTTTTTGACACGCCACTATTCTATCTTTTCCCCACGCGGGCAACCCTGATACTGTTGGATGTGTTGGGCACTGACTATGCTCTCTCTGAAAAATTGTTTTCAGTAGCCAGCTTGTTGATATGGTTCTTGATCCTCGGCAGCTGGGTATATCAACGCTTCAATAAATATGTCCGGCACCCCGCTTGACATGAAGACTCCTATTGCTGTCCTGGCCCGAGGAGACTTGAAGCTCGTTGTTCGTGACTCCACCCTAGTGTTGGCTCTCTTTGGCCCCCTTGCTATTACGCTATTACTTTGGTGCCTGCCTGAAATTGAAATACTTATCCGGGACAGGCTCAGTTTTGACACTGCTCCTTACCGTCTATTTATTGTAAGTTTCCTCAGTCTGATTCCCGGCATGCTCTTCGCGATGATATATGGCTTTATTATTCTGGATGAACGCGATGAGGATGTGATTGATTTTATCAGCATCACGCCCTTGAGAAAAGAGGGCTATTTGACCTACAAACTCATCATGCCCATGCTGCTCAGTGCCGGCTTTTTTCTTATGATCATATATGCAACTGCTCTGATTCAACTCAATCCTATACATGCAATTGGCATAGCCAGTATGGTTGCTCTAGAGGCGGCTATCGGGACGCTGTTCTTGGTGACCTTTTCAGAGAATAAGGTTGAGGGTCTGGCTTTTAGCAAGGTGATGGGGATAATGTATTTGGCTATACCCCTTGTGTTTTTCTGGAACTCTGGTTGGCACTGGTTATCTGCTTTTCTGCCGCCATTCTGGATAGCCAAAGCATTTATACATAGTCAGATGGGATCTATATGGATCTGGGGTGACCTATTTTTCGGGACAGCAGTACATCTCGCGGTATTGCTGTATTTTCTCAGGACTTTTTTGAGACGGCAGTAGCTAATCCAGTTTTCGATTAATCTTTTTTATTTCATCTAAAATAGAATTTAGGACATCCGTATCAGCCTCAATTGGTGTTGCTGGGGTTTCTGCAATATGACTTCCTCGATAGGCTTTAACCTTGGCTCTCAGTGTTTCATGCAATGATTCAAATTCGATGAGACCTTCCAGTTTGCCCTCATACCCACTGGCTTGAACACTTTGTCCCGCCGTTTGGATCATGATCGTACCGATTTCTAACCAGCGCTCATAAAGTGATCGACTTAGTGTAAAATCAGTCACAGCGGAATAAGGAATACTCACACTTTTTTTAGTGATGATGCCTTTATTGATCACCAGCCGTTCATCATCAATCGAGTACCGTAGGTTGATGATCCAAAGATATAGTAGCCATGGTACTATAACCCAAGTCGCAATGAGAAGCCCAGCAACCCAGGACCAGACATATTTAACAAACTCATCGTTGGTCACTTCAGGATCAAGATTGACGACAAGCGCTTGTATAATCAGAGTGCAGATCACGATAACTACCGTGATAGTTAAAAATGTGTAAATCTCACGCCGCATCAAGCGTCCAAGATCAGGTTTTAATTCCATGATGATCCTCCTCTTAGATATTACTTAATTACTCAATGCTTTTGGCTGGATATCCAGATACTGCTGAACATTTACTTCATCAATATATTTAGCATCGAGGTATTCATCGGCATATTCCTGAAAGACACCCTCTGAGAGAAAGACATCAAACAGGTCAGCATCGATGTGATGGTCCGCTTTGAAAAAGCCCATAATTCGCATGGCTTCAGAAAGCGTCTTACCCTTTTTATAGGGCCGGTCACTGGCTGTGAGGGCTTCAAAGATATCTGCAATACCCATGATGCGGGCCTGAACCGACATATCTGCCTTGGTTAAGCCCTTGGGATATCCTGTTCCAATCATGGTCTCATGGTGGCCGCCGGCAAATTCGGGAACGCGTTTAAGATGTTTGGGAAAGGGCAGTTTCTCCAGCATGTCAATGGTGACCACGATATGATCATTAATTTTGTCTCTCTCTCCATTATTCAAAGTGCCACGTGAAATATTCAAATTTAATACCCAGTCATCCGTGAGGATGTTCTGCTTTTCACCATTGAGTACAATCTGACGTTTGGAAATATTGATGACTCTTTCCTTTTTGTCATCGGCCATGAATTCACCACCGGTATTGCATTCATTCAGGAAGTTTTGATCATCTTCAATCTGGGCAATCTCAGCCAACTTCTCGGATTCCAGCTCTGCTTGCTTTTCTGGATGTTGTAAAACAGCATTCAAATAGCTGATTTCAACATCGCGCTTGACTACCTCAAAGCGGGTATTCATTTCATGCACACGATCATAAATAGTTTCCAGCTTGGTCGCTTTATCAACCACATACTCCGGCGTAGTGATTTTTCCAACATCATGCAGCCAGGCCGCAATCCTAAGTTCATCCATATCCTCACGTGAGAACTGGATATCGCCAAAGGGGCCATCTGTGGTCTGATTAACTTTCTCAGCAAGCATGATGGCGAGGGCGGGAACACGGGAACAGTGACCTCCGGTATAAGGTGACTTTTCATCAATTGCATCAGCAATCAATTGGATAAAGGATTCCAATAAGGTTTCCAGGCCTTCAATGAGACGGACTGTTGTGATAGCAACAGCTGCCTGACTGGCCAGAGATTCAATCAGTTTTTGCATATCTTCTGAAAAAGGAATTATCTCACCTGTAATCGGGTCAGCAGCATTTATAAGCTGCAAGACACCGATAATATCACTCTCATGATTTTTCATGGCGATACAAAGGAAAGACTTCGAGCGATAATTGCTTTTTGAGTCAAAGGCTTTGGTGCCTGAGAAATCATATACTTCATTCTCATAAGCATCAGGGATATTCAGGGTTTCTCCTGATAATCCCACATGGGCAGAAATCATATGGTCATTGGGTTCACCATCCTGCATGTAAAGTTTTACGGGATAGATAAAATCAGGAATAGGGGTTCCACTGACACCGCCCCAGTTGGTACCAAGAGTTTTGGTCTTCATAATTTCAAAGGCGAGACGATCATCTTCTGTTCTCAAATAAAGGGTGCCGCCATCTGAGTTCGTAATGCGCATACCCTCTTCAATAATAAGGTTGAGCAATGTGGGAAGGTCTCGTTCTGCTGAGAGTTGGAATCCAATTTCAGCCAGCTTATCTATCTGTACTTCACATTGTTCTATGTAATTCAATACAGTAGGATCCGATTTGGCGAGATATGTTTTTACTTCAGAACGATTTATATAGGCTTTCTTACTCATACAGGAATCTCCGGGTTATTAATCTCGTAAAGAGTGCTAAAATAACCGGAGTGATGTTAAATAGGTCTCTTTTTTCATCTGGATGTCAACAATTCACATTTACAATTATTTTTCATTCAAGCGTTTCGGTGAAAAAACGTACATGTATTATTCAATCTTAATTATTACATTAATTCCAATCATTTTCGAAAGGATTTCTCATGAAAAAGACTCTCGTTCTGGATACCAATGTCATTCTCCACGATAGTGACTGCATTTACCATTTTGAGGATAATGATATTGTCCTGCCCATGGCCGTGTTAGAAGAACTCGATCACTTCAAAAAAGGCAATGATGTTCTGAATTATCACGCCCGAGCCTTTGTGCGCGCTATTGATAAACTGTCCACTGAAAAGATGTTTGAAAAAGGTGTCAAACTGGGAGCCAAACAGGGTGTCTTTCGGGTTGAAATAAATTCAACCAGTGAAGAGCTGGCCGGCGTCTTCTCCGAAGATATCACTGATCATCGTATTTTGTATACTGCCTACGAGCTTTCTAAAGCTCAAAAGCAACGGGTCGTTTTGGTGAGCAAGGATGTGAACCTGCGCATGAAAGCCAAAGCCCTGGGTTTGGAAGCACAGGATTATTTTACTGACAAAGTCGCCAGCGTTGACGAGCTCTACACGGGGAAATCAATCCGGGAACATGTCGACACAGAAATTATTGACACGCTTTATAAAACACCTTTTGAATTACCTTTTGATCAAACAGGCATTGAGGATACACCAGCACCTTGGCATCATTATATCTTAAAAAACGCTCAAAAGTCAGCTCTGGCTGTATACAATCCAACTCAGAATCTCATGCAGCGACTTGACAAGCGTGCGGCTCATGGGATTATCCCCCGTAACGCAGAGCAGCTTTTTGCTCTGGATATACTCACCAACGATGAAATACCCCTGGTATCCATCACTGGAAAAGCGGGAACAGGTAAAACCTTGCTGGCACTGGCTGCTGCCATGGAGAAAAAACGATCGTATCGCCAAATATATATCGCTCGACCTATCGTACCTCTGAGCAATAAGGATATCGGCTACTTACCTGGTGATATTCAATCCAAGATTGACCCCTATTTGCAACCGCTCTGGGACAATCTGAAGGTAATTCAGAACCAGTATCTAAATGACAACTCCGAATTTGAGAAAATCAACAAACTGGTTGAGGAGGAGAAGATTGTCATCGCACCTCTGACCTATATTCGCGGACGTAGCTTGCAGAAAATCTTCTTTATTGTGGATGAAGCTCAGAACCTGACACCACATGAGATTAAAACCATCATTACCCGTGCTGGAGAAGGCACCAAGGTAGTCTTTACTGGAGATGTCTTCCAGATTGACCATCCCTTCCTGGATAGTCAGTCTAACGGTCTATCTTATCTGATTGACCGCTTTAAGGGTCAGCGTCTGTATGCCCATATGAATCTTGAAAAGGGTGAACGCTCAGCTCTGGCCGAATTGGCTTCCAATTTATTGTAATCTCTCCAGGCGGGGATTCGAAACGAAGTAAGGCGAGGGAGTGTAACGACGCTCAGTCGATCCCCGCCTAGAATAATGTTGGAGTAAATTTCTGCTGTTCCAGATCCAGCAATTTGTGCTTGATATCCAGACCTCCCGTATAACCACCCAGGGATCCATCAGCAGCAATTACGCGGTGACAGGGAATAATGATGGGAACGGGATTTTGGCCATTGGCTGCCCCAACTGCCCGCATTCCTCCCGGTGAATTGAGCTTTTGTGCTAACTCTCCATAGGAAATTGTTTTTCCATAGGGAATCTCGAGAAGACCCTGCCAGACTTGCTTTTGAAATGCTGTACCACTCAAAAACAATTTTAGATCAAAATCAGTTCGATCACCCCTAAAATATTCTGTGAGTTGATCAATCGTGTCTTTTAATTCAGTTTTGGAGGATTTGAGCGTAGCCTGGGGAAAAACCTTCTCCACGTAGGTGAAAAGTTTCTCCTTGGCTCCATCACCCAGGGTCAGAATACACAAACCTTCTGTGTGTTGACCTAAATACAGACGGCCCAGTGGGGAATCCACTGCAGTGTAGTAAATAATCATATTTGTGTTTTAAGCCTCGCTGGCCAGAAAATTCTGAATGCGTTGTTTCAGATCATCACGGGTGTTACGATAATCGGGAAGTTTGGCTTCATCAACATCCCAGCCATGAAAAGGGTCCTTGAGGCTCCAATGAATCCGAGTCACATCACCAGGAAAAGTAGGACAAGTCTGAGCGGCATGGTCACAGACTGATATGACAATGTCTATACCTGTACTAAGATAATCCTTTACATCATCTGAAGTTTGTTGACTGATATCGACTCCAATTTCATTCATCACCAAAATCGACATAGGGTGCAATCGGCTGGGTTCGACGCCTGCTGAATAGACTTCGTACTTGTCGCCAGCCAGCTGTCGCATCAGTCCTTCACCAATCTGTGAGCGACAGGAGTTTCCTGTACATAAAAAGAGAATTTTTGTTTTCATCTATGCTGTACATCAACCCCTGCTTAAATAAACAACTTGCCAGCCATCACTTAGTTTCCCGGCGAGATATCCAACACCATATGAAATACCACCCCAGAGAACAATGCCCATCACTTGTTGAAGCGGCTTAATGTCAACTTCGTTTCCATCAATATCCGTGGTAGTCCCACCTGACGCTAACCATGCCCCCAGATTAATCCCAACGCATGCCCCAGCGCAGTTTTGTCCAAACTTTTTGGCTTTACCGGTTTTTGCCATAACCTGAACCACATCCGTAAGCAAAAAAACTTGATCTTGCCCCTGGACCTCAAGGGTAACTGATTCCATGGTCATGCGTAAATCTTTCCCCTCCAGAGTCATACCGCTTGACAGGAATATTTTACCCTGGGCATACTCCTGGGCGACCGCCTGGGCACTCAACCCTGAGACCATTATACTCAATAAAACAAACGAACTGATCGAACTAAACTTGCTAAACATATCAACCCCTTACTGTTCAATTTCCTGAACTCCAATTTAGCCAATATTTCATCAGAATAAAGCTCAAGCTCCTTGATAGTTGCAACAATTATGATTGTTCATTAATAATCCCTCTGGCTTATTAACAGATCATAACAATTGTATCCAAATGAATGTGCATTATCTTCTGCATATATATTCAATAATAACATACATATTGTTAGGTGGTTATGAGTATCGATAAAACTGACAGGCAAATTTTAAACATTCTTCAAGAAAATGGTCGTATCTCCAATGCTGAGTTGGCCAGGCGCATAAACATGTCCCCGCCGCCCACTTTGGAGCGAGTCAAAAAATTAGAACGCAATGGGGTTATACAAAGCTATGTGGCCCTCACCAATCCGGCCAAGCTTGGACTGAACTGCTTTACATATGTTGAAGTCACCCTGGTTCGCCACGGTCGCGAAGGCGTTGAGAAATTTATGAAGTCTATTACCTCCCTGGATGAAGTCATGGAATGTCACCACATTACTGGAGGCGCTGACTTTCTACTCAAGGTGGCCAGCCGGGATATCCCGGATTATGAATATTTTGTACTCCACAAGTTGACAGCTCTGCCAGAAGTCCAGCACTTGAAAACCATGGTGGTCCTTTCCACCCTGAAACACGAAACCAAAATGCCTACTGATCTAAATGATCAGGGGTCAAAATAAACATGCTTTCCAACAAGGGTTCTGCCCGAAAGCATCTTATTGCCCTGGTAGGGTTTGGGTCTGTCGCGAAGGGGCTATGTCAGATTCTTCTCGAAAAACGGGATATCCTGAAGCACGAGCATCAATTCGAATTTGAAATTGTTGCTGTGAGTACCAGGAGCCGTGGCACGATGTTCCATCCCGCCGGATTATCCCTCTCATACCTCAATTATCTCACCCAAAACGATGCCCCTTTTGTTGAGAATGTGAAAGATTGGGATGCTGAGGATATGATACACAACTCCAATGCCACTGTGGTGATAGAACTGGCCCACAGCAACCTGGTTGATGCTGAGCCATCACTAACCCACTGCCAGACCGCTTTTAAAACAGGAAAACATGTTATTTGCGGGAACAAGGGCCCAGCAGCTTTGGCCTACTCAGAGATGAAAACCCAGGCCAGGAAACGTGGGTGTGCCTTCCTTAATGAGGCAACCGTTCTCAGTGGCACACCAACCCTTAGCTTTTTTAGAAGTTCTCTTAAAGGAAATAAAGTGTCCGGATTGAGGGGAATTTTGAATGGAACCACAAATTTTATCCTTGGTGAACTTGAAGCGGGCTCCAGCTATGATGAAGCTCTCGCAAAGGCTGAGAAAATGAACTTTTTCGAGGCAGATCAATCGGCCGATATTGATGGATATGATGCCCAGGCCAAGCTGGCTATCCTGGCCAATGAACTCTTTGATTTGACCTTTGATCTCGCAGACATCAAACGAGAAGGAATTGGTTCAATCACGCAGGTACATATAGAAGCTGCACGTCGTGAGGGCAAGCGCTGGAAGTTGATTGCTACATTATCCACTGGGGGCGACAAAGTTATTGCTCAAGTTATACCTGAAAAATTAGATCTATCTGATCCACTGGCCCAGGTAAATGGAAGCATGAATGCCATCACCTTTTCAACTGACCTGCTTGGAGATATAACTATTACGGGACCCGGAGCCGGTGGTGTAGAAACCGGTTATGCCGTGTTATCCGATCTTTTAACTTTAAACACAGGAGCGTTCTAATGAGTCTTAACCTGAAAAATAAGGGTATTAATACCCTCGTTACCCATGCCGGAGAAAATCCTGACACGGTGCATGGCAGTGTCGGCGTGCCAATTTACCAGACCTCAACTTTCAAATTTCAGGATGCTGACCATGGCGCCCGCCTGTTTGGAGGAGAAGAGAAGGGCTATATTTATACCCGCATTGGCAACCCTACGACCAATACTTTTGAAGAAGCTGTGGCCTTGCTGGAACATGGCTTTGGCGGCATCGCTACTGCGTCTGGTATGGCTGCTGTAAGCAGCGTTTACATGACCTATCTTGGCGCAGGCGCGCATATGGTCGGAACTGATGCTGTATATGGCTCTTCCAGAATGGTTGTTGAAAATGACTTTAGTCGTTTTGGTGTTGAAAGCTCTTTTGTAGATACTTCAGACCTCGATCTGATTAGACGTTCAATGAAACCCAACACCAAATTGCTATATATTGAAACACCTGCCAACCCTACCATTAAACTCGCAGATATTGAGGCTTGTGCAGAAATTGCCCATGAACATGGTGCCGTTCTGGTTGTGGATAATACCTTTATGAGCCCGGTACTTCAAAACCCCCTTGATCTGGGAGCTGATGTAGTCCTGCATAGTATTACAAAGTATATCAATGGACATACTGATGTTGTTGGAGGCGTTATTGTTACTAAAACTGAGGAAGATTTTAGTCGCTTAAAGTCTGTAATTAACTCTATCGGTGGAACCATGGATCCCCATCAAAGCTGGCTGGTTTTAAGAGGCATGAGGACCCTGTCTTTACGAGTCCAGAGGGGTGAGGAAAATGCCCATAAGCTTGCTGATTATCTGGAGGCTCATCCAAAAATCGAATGGGTCCGCTACCCAGGCTTGAAATCTCATCCGCAGCATGATCTGGCTGTGCGTCAAATGAAGGGCTTTGGCTCCATGATAAGTTTTGAAGTCAAAGGTGGTCTGGAGAATGGAAAAACTGTTCTGAATAATGTAAAAATCCCCCAGCTGGCAGTTTCTCTGGGTGGTTATGAGTCACTGATTCAGCATCCCGCCTCAATGACACACGCCAATATTCCTGAAGATGAACGTGTTGATGCAGGGATTACCGATGGCCTGGTTCGATTGGCTGTGGGAACAGAAGATGTTGAGGATTTGCAAGCAGATCTGGAACAAGCTCTCGCATTAATCTAAACTATCATCTGTAATTGATTTAACTATCCCCGTTGATTATTCAGCGGGGATTTTATTTTTATGGTGACCTGTTTTATGTCCATATTATAAGCTCATGAAAATCGCTAAAGTCATACATAGATATAGAGGTCACAATGAGCCAAAAGCTTGTCCTTACTACCCTGGTTATACTCGTTCTGTCGGCCTGTACTGGAACTGAATCCATGCTCGTAGAAGAAGGTCCCCTGGCAGGAATCAACATCACCATTGATCCTGGCCATGGCGACACCCAGGCCTACGATTCATTTCGAATCGGTCAGACCGGAGAACGTGAGGAATGGATCAATCTCCGGGTTGCGAAATTGCTCTCGCAGAAGCTTTCTCGAGCCGGAGCCAATGTTCTTATGACGCGTGGGAAAGATAGAGATGTCAGCCTGGGAGGACGAGCCGCTCTGGCCAGACTGCATCAAAGCGATCTGTTTGTTTCAATCCATCACAATGGTTCTGTGAATGATCTCGGTATGGACTTTCCCCTCGTTTACTTTTTTGGAGCAGCTTCCCTGAATCCGGCTTCGGTTGATTTTGCAAAAATTCTTTTAGATAGCATGCGCGCAGAAATGACCTTTAATCAACAGCAGGCTGGAGCCGCATATAGTGATCATCTTATCTACAGCTCTGGAACATCAGTATTGAGAAACACGGTTGATGACATGCCAGGCGTTATTGGTGAAGGTGGTTTTTTCACCCATCCCGCCGGAGAGGGGCGCCTTAAATCAAAAGAGTATAACAAGCTGGAAGCTGAAATTTATTATAAGGCTATCCTGGATTATTTTGAACGTGGAACCCCCTCAGCAACCCCCCTAATTCCTGACTCACTTAAATTTATTGACCTGGGTAAACCAATTGAGTTCGAGCTTGATGATGGTTTTGGGAATACCTTTTTTGAAGAAAACAGCTTCATGGTTCTGCAGGATGATGAGAAAATTCAATCCAGCTGGGATTCAAACTCAGGTATTCTAACTGCAGTACCAGACTCATCTCAGGAAAAGAGGGTTACTTTCCAGGTTTTCGCCCGGAATCTCAAGGGCAATGCCATGCATCCTGTCCCCTTCAAGTTTCTGACTGAATTTGGATATGATTGGTATTCTCATGGGAAGTGGTTCGAAGCATTTAACGAGGCGGAAGTTGTTTACACACAAATTGCTTCACCTGATATAGAAACATCTGAAAACCAGCTAGTTCTCATTGATGCATCTCTTCACCTCTACCAGCTAAGCCTGGAGCTCCAGATCGTTCATCCACAGGCCAGGCTGGCTGAAGAAAAAATCCTCTGGCTCCTCGAGAAAAAGCAGGACTTGTTAGAAGTTGACTTGAGTGAAGAGCTCGAAGCTCAGAAGGGTCGGCTAAAGGATTACTATCCGGAATGATGGCTGAGTATGAATTCTCTGAGATCAGAATGAAGCAACCCTTCCAATTCACTCAGGTCTCCCGCTGGAACTCTGCACATAAGAAAACCAAACAGAGGAAATTTTCTAAAGTCCGTTTTTCTCAGTTCTAAGGGTTCTTGTACAGTTCTCACCAGGGCATCATAATCAAAATTGGTAATTTCACTGCCTGGAACCCCAGTACTGTTATTTAGCACAACCAGAGCATACACATGCTCAGGATCACGGGTAATCAATTCATTCCAGTCCGGTCTAAAACCACCAATTAAGGCCTCGTAGAGGTTCATGCCCCAGGCATATTGAGCGAGATCGGCTGTGGAGCACCAACCCCCAAATCTTAATGGGTTTATTTCAATGGCAGCCAGATCACCATCATTAATTCTGATTTCAACATGTGCCTGAAAATTTTTGAGCGCGAAAAGGGAGCCCAGTTTATTCAAGTAATTCTGAATGGGTTCCAGGTATTGTGTCATGATGGATGGTGAGGTGACATAAACACGGTCGTTCACATCATCTCCAGAGGCAAATAAATGCTTCATCATATTCAAAATGACTACCTGTCCCTGTTCATCAAAATAACAATCCACCGCAAATTCATCACCAGGAATGACAGCTTCGATAATAAAGACAGAGTTGTCCAGAACACCCGAGGGATAGAGGCCCCCATAAGACTTGATCATAGTGTCCAAATCTGTCAGCGCTTCTAACCACTTGTCCTGATCATCTATCTTTTGCACTCCCAGACTAAAAAAACCGACTGAAGGCTTCAGGATGACCGGAAATGGCAGAGAGTCCGGTTCAAGCATCTGCAATTCTGAGTATTGACAACCCTCATAAAAATATTTGGGATGAAGCTCGACTAATACGTCTCTAAAACGGACCTTGTCTTTTAGACTGGCCACTTTGCGAGCGAGATCACTGTATGGAAAGTTCTGAAGAATCCAATCCAGTGCATTCTCAGAATTTGTATAAAAGTGGAGTTGCTTATCACTCTCATAGGCTTGCACGGCTTCAAGCTCAGAAATGAAATTTACTGAGTATCCTTGAAGCGCCTGTTCAGCATAAACGGTTTTGATAACGGATATGTTGAATTCCTCAAGCGTTTGCTTCAGAAATTCAGAAACGAAGGGTGCCTCAATTAAAAACATGGCGTTTTGAGTGACGATAATAGGCTGACAGGAAGAAGTTCTTCTTAAACAACTTTAATAGATTTGTTCAAGAATCTTTATTTCCACATTACCCATAACAGGAATAAGATTTGTCAAATTCTCAAAATCTCCTTCAACCAAAGCAATGTGTGTCGCATCAGCAGGGAATTGATTCAGACTGGGATCCACATCGACCCATTCACCCTCTATGGCTACAACAGGCCAGGCATGAAACAGGAAACGTCCCTGGAGATAGACCAAACCAATATGAATTTTTGTGGGAACACCTGCAGCACGGCTGAGGGCTGCATACAGGGTGGTGTGCTCGGTACAATCCCCTACACCAGTGTTAAGAATGTCTACGGCTCCAGAGATACTGGCAACTGGTTTCTTATCAAGATAATTGTAAACCCAATTGGTCAGGGTGTGACTAATGGCAATGGCTTGACTCTCACCACCAAGTATCTGCTTCGCCTTTTCACGAATTTTCTCATGGTCACTCTGGACCATATCAGATGCTCTCAGATTGAGCTCCAGCTCATCTGGGTCGAGGGGCGTAGCTACCTGGCTTAATGCTACCACCAATGGATCTTCACTTATAATTTTCTGACGTTCAGATGATAATCCAGCTACAACCTCTGGTGTAACACCAGATAATTCAATTACTAATTCCTTAAGTCGCTTGGAGTTTGAGATGGGATAGCTGGGAATAACGGCAAAACCATTTAAGAGATCAACTTCACCAGCTTCTGATTTAGCAAGTGCCAGTTCAGGTGTGGTACGCTCCATCATCATACCCATAATGGTCTCTTCCTTGTAGGTGATTCCGTTGTCGTCCAACCACATGATGGAGGGTATGCTCTTAAACTCAATACGCAGTTTGTTAAGCAGGTGTTTTTCACCTGATACGCTAATGATTTCCTTACCCTCATGGGTAATCGTCACGTCGGCCATTTCGTTGGACATGGCATCATAGGCAGGTACTCGAATGGTTTGACCCTTCAGAATACCTTTGCTGGCCACCATGGGTTGAATCGCCGTATAGGTATAGAGATCCTGGGGCACCGTGATTTCAGTCCGGCTGGTATCTTCACCCTGAATAAATTCCAACTTCATGGTTGTGCCATGCTTTTGCCCCTGAACCTCGGTTGAGTACTGGTCTGACAGCATCCAGAATTTAAAGGCTTCCAGCCTGAAGGAAGTATCCATATAGGCTGTATTTTCCAGATGAATTTCTGACTCCAGACCTCCAAAAACTACATTCAAGTTGCTTGAGCTTTTTATGGTGTAGCCCTTTGCGCCCTGGTTGTTAATAGAGTAAACGGTATATCCCATTTTTTTACCGTCGAGATAAATATTCATCCATTCCGACTCACTGGGAAGCTCACGCAGACCAGATGCTAGCGATAGATAGCTGCTGGAGCCACCAGCAAAAAAATAGGTGGTATAGACGAGTCGGCCAGAAAGAAAGAGCCAGACAAGGGTAAGTGTGATGATATAGATTCGCTTCTTCATTGAAAACGACTATATCGACCTTTCAGGGATTGCTAATAGACCTGATCTACTTGAAAAATATTTGTTTTCTTTAGGCATACCGGGCACAAATTTAGGCGCGAATCCAAAGATTGGAAGGATTTCGTCTCCTAAGGTTCTAAACAATTCATGAAGACCGGGAACCCAATAAGAACTAAAATTCACACTTGATAAGGGTTCAACATGAAATCAGAAGCTAAAACTGTCGAAGAATATATAAGTGAACTACCCGATGACAGGGCGACACAAATTGCCCAAGTAAGAAAGATCATTCTTGCTAACCTGCCCCATGGTTATGAGGAAACCATGAACTGGGGTATGATTACCTATCAAGTGCCCCTCAGTGTTTTTCCAGACACCTATAACAAACAACCACTCATGTATGCCGCACTGGCATCACAGAAAAATCATATGTCTGTATACCTTTCTGGGATTTACACGTTTGAAGACAGGCAAAAGCGCTTCCATGAAGCTTATAAGGAAACCGGGAAACGAATGGATATTGGGAAGTCTTGTGTCAGATTCAGAAAACTGGACGATCTGCCGCTGGAATTAATTGGGCAAACAATCGCCTCTTTGCCAAGCTCAGATTTTGTACAATATGTGAAGCACGTTCACTCGACCAGTAAACGCCGAAAAGACTAAGCTAATTTATATCCTGACACCCATATTGAGAATCCATCTGCGTTGATCAAAATAATAGGGAGCGTCAACATCTGACATCAGATTTTGAGCGCTGAGACCAAAGATGATGGCTCTTCCAAATATTGGAATTTTAGTAGACGCATAAAAATTAAGGTTTTCTCTTCCACCCAACTCGACAACCTGATAGTTGATCCCATCAAGTGAACCGGTGTAAAATTGCTCGCCTTCGTGGAAATACTGTAACCGGACACTCCCATATTTTGCTCCAAACTCAACTTCTGCTATATCTTTAAACTTCGGCTTGTTGGGAAAGATGGTATATGATGAGATGTCAAGTCGAGTCGTTCCAGCAAATAGTCTTATCACATCATTGAAAAGTCCAATGGATGAAGACATTTCATAGCCGGTTAAGTTCGTGGTAGCTGAAAAGTTAATCGGGGTGGGTAAGGCTCTAGGTATTGAACGGTAATATATTTTATCGATGTATCTGTTTTTGAATCGGGAGACTTGAACATCCATGTTTTCCATTACGCTGGATTTGTTCTTTGGTTGAATTGTTAGTTGTAAACCAAATTCCAGGGATGAGTTTAATTCTGGCTTCAAGTCACCTGCCTGGTATCGAACAATGGTCGTGATCTCCCTCAAATACTGATCATACATACTGGGGTACCTGATGCTGGTTCCAGAACTATAAAACAGTTGATATTTCAAGTCCTTTCTGGTCTTGTTCAGGGTAAATCCATTACGTTTTGACAGGTAGTCAAAGGTTTCATTGTTTACCTGGTCGATGTAAATATCTCCATCCCTTGTAGCTGTGTGGCTCTTGGTTAGATCAATCTTATCATAGCGAAAGCTAGCATTCAACTCCATGAAATCCACAAAAGGAAGATCCAGGCTCGTTCGATATTTGGCAATTTCTGTTGCAGCTATGCGTGTCTGGTTCAACTCAATATCGTGGAGTGTAAGATGATCCCATTTTACATTATAGACTTCGGACTCACTAACATGAGAGTCATTCCTGAGCTCTATTCTTGCAAAATTGACAAAAGATTTACTAAGAATTTTATTTTCGACCACAGCGATATTGCTGGTCTCGCCAGCATCACTTGAGTTTAGAAAGGCCGTTCCAGTATGATTTAGAAAATGACTGCTGTTTTTCCTGTTTATAAATTGGATGTTCATTTGTGGGAGGATGCCGATATCTCCCTGATACCTCACCTGGGTATATTGATCCCGATAACTATCTTCATAATCCTCAGAAGAGGCCCTAGCCTCACTGATATTAACATGTCCAACTCCAAGGATGTTGGATGTGTCTTTAAAGGCATATCCCGCATAAAGATTCAAAAAATTCCGGCTAGTAACGGGGCTCCCCGGCTGGGTTCCATATGGCATGAGCTCCTTGTTGGAATAGGTGATTCGCGTTCGAATGTTCCCCCACTGAAGCACGTCTGATACACTATAAGAAGCCAACTTTTGATCATCTCGCTGGGCATTCAACACCAGGGAAGACCTGCCCACTTTTTGAGGCTCGATCACCACGACACCCCCAAACGCTCCTGAACTGTATCTCAGGGTACCGGATCCCTTTATAATAGATATGGATTCTGTATCATTCAGGTTGAGCCAGGACAGATCAAAGCGACTCTTATACCCTGAATTCATTGTGATACCATCATACACGATCATGACTTCATTGGCGTTGCTCCCTCGAATAGAAATTTGCTGCTCCCCGGAAAAATTTTCGGTAACGATAACACTAGGATCCCTCTCAAGCACCTCCTTCACCTCCGTAACTCCCTGGTCAATCAACTCGCGAGTGCGAAGTACTGTTACGATGGCCGGTAAGTCGGTCTGCTCCCATTCCAATTTTGACGAAACCACCTCAACAGAGGACAGACTCAATACATCAGGCATCAGGTAAATCACCTGCACATTAAATAGATCGATATAATTCATGGTGGTGTCTGCATAACCGATATAGGAAAATTTTAAATCCTGTCCGCGGTGATGATCTTCCAGAACGAAATTGCCATCCAGGTCTGTGTGGAACCCTTCGACAGTTCCAACAATAGTAATATTTACACCAGGGAGGGGGGTGGAGCTCTGCTTATCCAGCACCTGGATAGTATTGGCCAGACTGAGGGTATAAAAAAGGAGCAACAGGATGGTTCGTTTCATAAGAGCACTTTCAAAGATATTGATAATCATTGGCATGCTTGCCAAATCTTCAACTGCCCCTCGGCTTCGAAAAGTGAGTTTTACCCGTGTGGTTGCATTATTGAACACGACCACTAAAACTAAACTTTCTGGGTGTCATAAATCCAGAAAAATTTTATTCCACTATTGGACAGGCTACAAAATGATCTTTGGCCTGTTCTTTAAACTCCGGTTTTGATTCTGCACAAGCAGGTTGAGCGATGGGACAACGGGTCCTGAAGGCACAGCCACTTGGTTTATTAAGAGGTGTGGGAACATCACCCTGCAGTACAATTCTTTTCCGGTTTTTGCGACTGGGATCAGGTAATGGAACTGCTGAAAGCAATGCTTTGCTATAGGGATGTCTGGGTTGATGATATACTTCCTGAGCGTTACCATATTCGGCCATATCTCCAAGATACATCACCGCAATTTTATCCGAAATGTGTTCCACCACAGAAAGGTCATGAGCAATAAACAGGTAAGAAACATCAAACTCATCCTGAAGATCCATCATCAAATTGATAACCTGTGCTTGAATGGAAACGTCTAAAGCAGAAACTGGTTCATCACAGATTATGAGGTCTGGGTTTGTGGCAAGGGCTCGGGCAATACCCACACGTTGTCGCTGACCACCAGAAAATTCATGGGGATAACGTCGGGCCTGTTCTGGCTGCAGCCCAACCTTGTCCAGCAACCAGCCAACTCGCTCGGTCTGTTCCTGCTTGGTCATATTCGTATGCAGCTGAAGAGGTTCACTGATGATTTGAGCCACCGTCATACGTGGATTTAAGGAGGCATAGGGATCTTGGAAAATCATCTGAACCCTGGAACGATATTTCCGTATTTCTCGTGAGCTGAGAGCTGCGAAATCAACCACCTCATCTCCAAAATGATATTCAATGCTACCACCGATTTCAACATCTGGAGCTACATGGCGGAGGATGTTTATCATGGCCCGACCAACAGTAGTTTTACCACAACCTGATTCACCAACCATGCCCACAATCTGCTTGCGGTCAATTGAAAAATTTATTCCATCCACGGCCTTTACCGTAGCGACGCGTTTTGAAAAGACACCACCATGTACAGGAAAGTGTACAGACAGATTTTTTATGTCTACCAGCGTGTTCTTGCTCATGCTGACACCTGTTCTTCCTGGGTCACAAAACAACGCACAAAATGACCTGGAGTTATCTCCTGAAGGGGCGGTTCTTCTGTATCACATTTATCCAGTTTAACTGCACAGCGAGTGCAAAATTTGCAGCCTACTGGTAAATCCAAAATATTGGGGACCATGCCTGGGATCGTTTCAAGGCGTTCCCGTTTGGAGTCCTTGTCTGGTCTTGGTATGGAGCCGAGCAACCCATGGGTATAGGGGTGTAAGGGTTTTCCAAACAAATCATTTACTTCAGCAACTTCCTGAATGATGCCACCATACATCACAATTACCCGCTCACAGGTTTCAGCTACAACAGCCAGATCATGGGTAATCAAAACCACAGCAGCTTCCGTGTTTCCCTTTTTAAGGTCTAACATCAATTCCAAAATCTGAGCTTGAATAGTAACGTCAAGAGCAGTAGTGGGCTCATCAGCAATCAGCAAAGAGGGGTTTTTTGCCAGAGCCATGGCTATCATGACGCGCTGCCGCATGCCTCCTGAGAATTGGTGTGGGTAATCACCTATCCGACGCTCTGCATCAGGGATTCCCACTGTATCCAACAGCTTCACCGCTGAATTATAAAGTTCCTGGTGGCGTGTCTTAAATTCATCACTGATCACCTTATCCACGCCAATGATTATGAAAGCAATCGCAGTTGGTACCAGACCACCCACAATGAAATTTATCAACATGGAGGGGAGTACAAAACTCCAACCTGAAGCCAGTTGGGAAAAGAACAGGACGGCAACAGCGAAGATGGCTGAGATTTGTACTCTGCTTTTAATCGAATAGCTTTTCAAGCTCTTGGACCGACTTACAAACCCGGCTTTGAAGGTATCTTTCAGGGATGTCGGCCTGATGGACTCCATCATCTGCATACCGATATTAAAGACAGGATTCAGGGAGGTCATCGGCTCTTGAAAAATCATGGCGATTTCAGAACCACGAATATCCCACATGCGGCTATAAATATTTTCTCGAAACGCTGCCATGGCTTTCCTTTGGGGTGAATTGTAAAACAGGTGAACCATGGTTGTCAGACTAAAGATGAATGAAACTATCCACAATAATAGTCCAGGAATTGGTAAAAGAGCATAGATGGCTATCCAGGCGATAAAGAAGGCTGTGGCGGCCTGATTTCGTTTGTTTTCAGGAAGCTTTTGAAAATATTTATACGGTGGGACTTCTCTGACTCGCGCCAAATCCTCAGCATCAAAAATCTTTTGCCCTTTGAAAATAATTTCGCCATCTGAAACTTCTCCGGGTGGATTGGGAATGAGCTGGATCAGCGAGAGCACGGATACCGATTTTCCGGATCCTGACTCTCCCACAATGCCCAGCGTCTCACCTTCGTAGATATCAAAACTGACCCCATCGACGGCTTTGGCCCATTCTCCCCCAACTTTGAACCGGGTCTTGAGCCCCTTGACTTCTACCAGCTTTTCCCGACTCATCTTAACCTCGAATAAACTTTTGGATCAAAGGCTTCACGGACAGCCTCACCAATAAAAACGACCATGATCAGTGTAACAAACTGTGCTGAAACTGGTGCAAAGACCATCCACCATTTTGAAATATTTTGTAAGCCGACATCTAACATTTGGCCCCAGCTAGGTGTTGGTGGTGGCATGCCAAAACCTAAATAATCCAAACCAACCAACGCGGAAATTCCACCAACAACGGCAAACGGAAAATAGGTGATTACCGGAACCAACGAGTTGGGCAAAATATGTTTAAACATCACTTTAAAATTTGTCTGCCCCATGGACAGAGCCGCCGCCACATAATCCTTTGATTTCTCGCGGTAAAATTCAGCTCGCATGAGATAGGTCATACCAATCCAGTTGACAATGGTGTAGATGAAAATCAACAGGAAGAAGGATGGTCGAATAATGGAGCTGATAATGATGATCACAAACAACATGGGCAGGCTGGACCAAATTTCGATAATTCGTTGAAAAAAGAGGTCAAATTTTCCTCCGAAATAGCCCATGCTTCCCCCGATAATCACACCAATGATGTAATTCAGGATGGTGAGAACCAGGGCAAATGAGATGGAGATATTGAAGGCATAACATAGGCGGGCAAAGACGTCACGCCCGGTATTGTCCGTTCCCAGCCAATGTGTATTAGAGGGTGGATCATACATTTTGTTGCCAACTGCTGTAATATCCTCATAGGGGCTGTAGGGATAAACCGGCATGATTATCCAGTTACCATTGTCCGCCTCTGTCCAGGTGGCCTGGAGTTGACGATAAACCGCTTCACCAGGGACATCTTGCCCAAATTCGGCACCCGTGTGATATCCTGATAGGACAGGAAAATACATCTCGCCCTCATAACTGAGGACTAGGGCTCGATTATTAATTAACAGCGGTAAAAACCATGAAAGGGTATACAGAATTATCAACAGGATAAATGAGTAGTATCCTCGTTTCAGGGTTTTGAACTTTAGCCAGCGCTTTTTTAGAATGGAAAGTGATATCTCTTGGTTTTCGGGCATCTGTTTGCTATCCATCTTTATTTAAATCTTATTCTTGGATCAACCGTGGCCAGGGCAATATCAGAAAGAATATTGGCCACCAGACGAATCATGACGACGATCACTAAAAAACCCAATGTAATGGGATAGTCACGATCAATAATCGCTTCAAAACCCATTTTCCCAAAACCGTCTATATTGAACACCTTCTCGATGAGGTAAGAACCAGCGATGACCACACCAATAATGCCACCAATTCCGGAGGCGATTGGAATGACCGAGTTCCGTATAGCGTGCACCCAAATTACTCTTTTTTCCTGCAGGCCCTTGGCAAAAGCTGTGCGGATATAATCCTGCGAAATATTCTCAAGCAGACTGTTCTTCATTAACACGGTAAGACCGGCGAAACTTCCGATGGACCAGGCTATAATTGGTAATATTGCATGCCAGAGTTGATCTTTAATCTGCCCCCAAACGCTCAGCTCTTGCCAGATTTCAGTTGGCGACCGGAAGCCACCCAAGGGAAAGACATCCCAGAAAGACCCGCCACCAAAAATCACCAACAAAACCCCCCCCAGGGCAAATCCGGGAATGGAGTAGGCAACAAAGATGGTGACACTAGATAGAAAATCGAATGCAGAACCATGGTTTAAAGCCTTGCGAATACCTAAAGGAATACAAACAATGTAAGAAAGAAATAATCCAGTAAGGCCAAAGAACATGGACACCTTAAACCGTGGAGCCATGACCTCAGTTACCGGTTGATCATAAGTATAGGAGGTTCCTAAATTACCCGTAAGAATTCCAGAATATTCTGTTTGAAAGATTGTTGCCAAAATCATGGCTTCGTCTGAGCCATCAGGATCGATGGAGGCACTCCAGACATCGCTGAGGTTTCCGTTCTTGTCATAAACACTGACTTTATCACCCTCAAGACGAAGGGTCATATAGTTTCCGCGACCGACATTTTTTTGGGCTTCAATCATACCATCAGGGAACTCGACTTCGCGATGTTTGATTTCTCGGGGCCAAATGCCTAACCAGATTAGATAGCGTTGATAAACTGGTTTATCAAAACCATAGAACCTTTTGAGTTCTCGCATGGCTGATGCGGGTAAAATAGAGGTTCCACCTCCCATAATATCGCCCACACTGCCGACAGATTCTCCTTCCTGCATCGCACCAGCCTGGAGCTGTTGAATAGTTCGCTCTAAAGGACCACCTGGTGCCATCTGGAGAATAATGAAAATCAATATCGTTGATCCCAGGAAAGTTGGAATCATGAGAAGAATGCGACGAATAAAATATGCTGTCATAATTATTGGTTACCGTAGATAGTCATGAGCCACCTGGGTGTGATGGCGTGCTTTGTTTGGTCTTTGCAACAAGAGAAAAAAGACGTAATCTCAAAATTGAGACCACCGCTTTCCTGCTGGCCAGTATCGAAGACGGGCCAGAATGTGACGTTATTAAAGCTCAAGTTTAATAAAACAATCGTATTTACGCAATCCAATCCAATTATTACTTTAAGCTTGCCTTTAAAAATTTTGGCCAGAATTTTACATCAACCTCACCACTGGGGAGATTGGTATTATTCGCCATGGCTTCTTTAAGCGCTTTTTCTTTCTCCGGTTCAATCCACCAGTGAGTGAAAGCAGTACGATAATCACCTGTAAAACGGGTAACCATATATTCCGGATAACCGAATTTGTCCCAGTAAAGAATACGTTGATAATTTCTTGCTATTCCCCATGCTGCAGGGTGAATGTCAGAGTAAATACCATCTATCTCCCGGATGATTTCAACTCGTCGAGCCTGCGAGAAAGTTTTATCATATTCGGCCAGCAGGACGTCAACGCGCTCATTTTTAAAACCACCAATGTTGTTGTTATTGTCCTGGTCAGCTAGCGATGAATGAAGAGATGTTTCAGGATTTGGAAAAACCAGTCCGCTCCAATTTTGCATATAGATTGTAAAATTACGTTCCATAAGATTTTTCCAGTTAGCGGTCCCATCGATGTATTTTATTTGCATGTCGATGCCATAATCTTTCATCATCTGCTGAACCGGGGTCACCATGTAATCTGAACCCTTCATAATAGCTATTTCAAAGCGCAAGATACGTCCATCTGCGTTAACGAGCCAGCCCTCATCGTTCCGGTTTTTAAAGCCGGCTTCCTCGAGAAGCTTGACGGCTTTATCCGGACTATAGACAACTTTTTCGTTGTTCGGGTTTTCATAAACGGAACCAGAATACATTGAGTTCATCATGGAGTATTCACTGTAATACATCTCTTTATTCATTTTTTCGCGATTGTAGAGATAGGTAAATGCCATCCGAACGCGCTTATCATTGAAGGGCCATTTACGCATATTAAAGGCATAACCTGATGTACCTGCTGGTTTTTCTGAATAAACCTTACGCTTCTGAATCCAACCCTTTTGAATTGATTCATAATTGGTTTCCTCTACCCAGACACGGGCTTTACTAACCGTGTAGAAATCGCCTTCACCCTTTTTGAATTTTTCATACATAAGTGGTTGATTGTCTTTTACGACTATGAATTTGATTTTATCGAAATTAGCCAAGTATTTGTTCATAGGATCATCTTTTGCCCAATAATCGGTGCGGCGAGTGAGTGTGAATGACTCCTGGCTAATGATATCTTCTTCATGGATTATGTACGATCCCGTGCTTGGCAACATTTTGAACTGGTATTCCTTAAGGTACTCAGATCCATCTATTTGATTGAGATAGTGTGCTGGAAGCAGAGCCATCCCTCCAAAATAGAGTAGATTTCTCCAGCTCAATTCCTTACATACGACGGAAACGATATATTTACTCTCTACAACAGGCCGTTCAAACTTCCCATAAACGAGTTGATCAGAGGGTGATAAAATGGTTTCATCCATATGAAGATCCCAAGTGGCTACCACATCTTCTGCAACAACTTCATGACCATCAGACCAGCGGGCATCAGGGTTTATTCTGAACCAGAATTTCAATTTATCCTCGGAAACTTTCCAATGGCTGGCAAGGGATGGGATAAACTCCAGGGTTAGTGGATGGGTTGTAACCAAGCCCTCATAGCAGAGTCCGGAAATGGTGCTATTCTCAACATAATTGGCGTTTTGACCCTCTGTACGCATGGTTGCAGGAAAACGAGTGGTGATGTGACGAAACATGCCGCCTTTTTTTGCACGAGGATCACCAAAGAAGATTTGCTCCTCTGGCTGCATTTCATAGGTAATATAGCCTAAGTCTTCTGCCAGCTTTTCAAATCCATAGCCGCCATTTTCAGCCGACGTGGTCATATCTTTGGCTATAGTGCTATTGTCGGCACCGGCTGTATCTGCAGCTTGTTTTTCGCCACCACCGCATGACCATAACACCAGAGAAACAACGAGCATTAACAGAACAAAAATCTGATTACGTTTCATGTGAACACCTTCATTTATCATTAATTTTAACAGGATATTTATCACTACTCATTTGAGCCTTCAACATACATTTATTATGTCCTTTTTGCCACCTTTTGCACTGAAGAGTTCTTGCGTTTTAATAACAAAATCAAGATTGGTAAAGCACTTTGTGACTAACGGTACCCAGGCGAGGGTGGGCGGTAATTACTATCGATTAAAATACTTGACCAAGATCAAACCGAGAACACCTGCAATTATCGAAAACAATAATCGTAACGAGAGAACAAATGCAGGTTCTGGAATAGCCTGATATTGCCGAAATTTTAATGAAATCAGGGCTCCAGGTGAATATGTCTCAGCTTCGTTCAGAGTGAACAGGAAATCCTCCACGCTACGATAACGAATCAAGTGAATTTTATCAGAGCCAGGCTTGGGTAATTTGTCAGCCATGCTCCACGCAGCCAGGGGATCAGAATAGCATGCTCGGAATATATCCCCAGGCCAAGTTTTTTGATTACCTGTTCCCATCACATAAAAGCTGGAAGCATTATCCCGCAACTCCATTGCTTTTACAAAGGGGAACAAAGCGGGGTTTTTCTGACTGAGCTGTTTGATCAAGTCTTGTTTTTCCGGATCAGAGAGTTGCTGGGAAGCCTTGTTATGCCATGCTGTCAATGTGGTGAACACAGCCAATACCAGCAGCGTTGCCAGTATGGTACGGGCGGAGCGTCTGATTTTCATGGGCTTATCCTCATTTATGACTCACATAAATCACAGAAAAATATGCTGGGCGTGCGATCAATTTGAAACCATTACTTATTTAAAAAGTGCTGTCTGGAATGAACCACAAGACCCAACCAGTAGAACATCAGCCCACCGATAATCCATTTATAATCAGCACCACTAAGGGACTGGTCCAGTTGTTGAAAGTCAGTGATTATTGTGTTCACTACAAGTGCTATGACAGCAATAAGCCCAATAACCAGAATAAGCTTGATGAGATCTGAGTCCATTTTCCTGGCTGTTAGAAAGAAAAGACCCGACCAACCAAAGGTTAGAAAGGAAATAATCCTATCCTGATAGGCGTGGGATGGCACATTATAATAAACGAAAAAACCAGGTATTTTAATTCCCAGAAAATGAACGATGGCAACCAGCAGAAAATAAACAGCTCCAGCATATAGGAGAAAATTCAGGATCTGATCCTGGCTCAGCTTTTTCACTCTTTGATCTCTCGATAACTTTTAAACCAGGCAATAGTTTCTTTAAGGGCCTCTTCATGGCTGGTGATTTCAACTCCAAAAGCAGCTTCAAATTTAGAGTGGTCCACTATGTAGGGCTCTTCCCAGGTGTACATCATCTCCTTAACTTCTCTTATCATGGGATTGAATAATCCCAGCATGGAGATCATGGTTTTTCCAGCGGCACGTACCTTAACTTTACCACCCAGCTCCGCCTCAATCAGACCGAGCATTTCCGCGGTAGAAATTGTCGGGGCATTGGGTGTGTGCCAGGCCTCACCAAAAGCAGATTCATTATTGCCCAGGGTTACCAAGCCTCTGGCAAAATCTTTGATATAGCTAAAGGTATGGGGCAATTCTAAATCCCCCAAAAGATTGGCTGTTTTACCTGTCAGGGCGGGTTTGAAAAACATCTCACCAAAAACAGCATTAGTCGTCTGGGGACCATAAAAATCTGAGGCGCGACCAATGGTTACCAAATTGTCTCCCCGCTCATGGGCCATCATAAATTGACGTGCCACAAACTCACGGGTACGACCCTTATGGCCTGAAGCATCATGGGCTACTGTTTCGTTGATACGTGTACCCTCAGTAGATCCATATAAGTAGAGATTGTCACCAAAAATCAATTTAGCCTTGGTTCTGGCAACACCTTTTAAAAAGCCAACTACCAGGGGTGGAAAAAGGTCGGGCCACTTGTTATAGGGCGGCATGGCACAAAAATAGACTGCATCCATCTCCTGACAGGCTTTGGCCACCTCATCAGGCTGAGTTGCATCACAGGCATGAATTTCAATATTCTCGGGTAAGGGCTTATTGATTTTTCCACTGCGGCTGGCTAGAGCAACTGTATCACCCCTCTCCAACAAGGTCTGCATAACCCACCAGGCCAGTGGTCCAGTTCCAAATATCATGTTTTTCATATATACTCCTTCATCGTTCCCCCTTGACTTCTTTTTGGGTCTCTAGCGAACCGGGCTTTTACGAAAATGTGTGAGTCCATAACCCAGGGCAATCAAGAAAATGGGACCACCGTAGGTCATTAAAATAGCTTTGGCTGCTTCCCAGCCTGTTTCTGCATCGACATAATAATCAATACCAGCACCAAAGAATCCGGCAATACTGACAAGAATCGTACCCAGAGCTACTGAGTGCGCCAGTTTGTTTGAGCGCATCATGGTAAAGGGTCCGGGATTATTATTCTTTCTAAAAACCAGATATGCCACTGTTAAAATAATATAGGGAATCACCAGACTCAAGGCTGTCAAATCAGTAACCAGTCGGAAAAACGCATCTATGGATTCCAGGCCAATCAAAGGTATTGCAATGAGGATAATCACCACCCCAGCTTGAACCCATAAGGCATGACTCAGTCCGCCATCAGCATCTTTGCGCGTCAAAATTTCCGGGAAGGTTCCGGCGGGGACCTCTGAAAACATGGCTCGCAACGGAGATTCAATCCAGACAACGTAGGCTGCTACAGATGTCACCATTAAAATCAAAGCAAACAAACGCACTACCAATATTCCATTGATACCCAGGCTTTCTGCCAGCAGTTTGTGGACCACAAAAATAGCATCTTTTAAACCTGCTTCGGCCAATACTTCTGGAGATGCCACCAGCCCCACAGCGAATGATCCCAGGATATATGCCACACCCACCAGCATCGTAGCCATGATAACACCGCGGGGGAAATTTTTCAGGGGCTTCTCAACTTCGTGAATATAGGTACCACCAACTTCAGCTCCAGCAACGGCCAACAAGAGCCAGGAGAATGTGGCAAAATAGCTGGTTGAAAAATCTGGTGTCATGCTTTCAACGGAGAATTCGGTTGCTGAGGGGGTACCTTTTAGATAGGCCAGAAAAGCAAAAATAATAAAGCCGCCCGTTACAGCGAAGGTCAATTTACCACCCAGATTACTCAATTTGGAAAAAGTACGCACACCGCGACTGGCAATCCAGGTCAGTATCAGACATAATAAAATGGAATAATAGGGCAGCAGGCTCACATTGGCATCTGTGAAACGGTTTTCCCCAAACAAAGCCCATGAGGCCATTACGGGAATACGAGCAAACACGAACTGGAGATAGAACAAATTGGAAATAAAATAGGACCAAGTGCCAAAGAAAGCCCAGCGATGCCCAAGGCTGGTCGCAATCCAACTGTATATTCCACCACTCTTATTCTCATTTACTGATGCCAGCTCAGCAATGATGGCGGTGAGGGGCAAAAAATAGAAAATACAGACCAATAACCAGGATGGGACAGCAGCAGGACCAAGCGCTACTCCATTGGAAGTGATATTGTTAAAACCAAAGGTGGGGACAAAGATCAACATGACCAATGTCCAAAGAGACAGACCTTTTGTAGATTTAGACAGTTTCAAAACTGACCTTTAGCCCTCTACTGAGCTTTTCTTATAAATCACGCCTCTTTGTTCGAGATAATTGAAAACCGTCTCAAGACACCCCTGGGTTGCACCAACATACTCAGGAGGACTAATTCCAATGCGACTATATTGACCATCCAAAACAAGCTGGGTGATTGCGGTACAGGTGTATCCTGTGGTTCTGGCCATGGAAGATGTCTTTGTTGTGGGGTCATAGCGATCAAGCAATTCATACTTATGCTTAAAGTTTTTACCTGCCTTCAGACCTTCAACCAGGATATTCATAACTGTGAATTCTTCTTCCTCTTCCCCGAGCTTCCATTTGGGGAAAAGTAGCGAGGTAGTCAAATCAATTGGCCTAATGCTCTGATCACCAATCTGGACATGTTGCTCTCCAAAAAAGCCGGTTTCGCGGAGCACGCGCATGAGCTCAATATGTCCTGGATAGCGTAGGGTCTTTTCTATCATATTGGGGATTTTCATCGTGTGAACCAAGCTCCTCAATCCATCCGTATTGAATGCTTCCAGGGTTCCGACGCCTGGGAAATCAATCAGTTCAGGTTCTGAAAGGGCGACCCTCTGAACCAATTCACTGTTTTCAACAATACGGGAGGGTCGAGTATATTCTGCAATGACATCAATGGGTGAAAAAGGCGCTTTATACTCGTAGGGCCAGATTCGCTCTCTTGGTAATCCACCGACATAACAGATGTAGTCTGTGACCTTCATCTCATTTTGATAAGAGCCCAAAATTATATTACTCATTCCAGGGGCAACTCCTGCGTCCATGACAGCAATCACTCCTTGAGCTTTTGCCAGGGCATCCAGTTCAAAGGGGTTTTCTGAGAAAAATGAGATATCTACGATATTCTTCCCAGCAGCAATAACGGTTTCCAGTGTTTTGAACCCCATAAAACCAGGTACCGCTCCCACCACGATATCTGCATCGGCAATCACCCCTGTGACAGATGCAGCATCACCCAGGTCGGCTTGTTTGGTGACCAGGCTAGAATGGCTTGCCAGGAGGGCTAGCGCACCTGCATCCCTGTCAACTGACAGCACGTCATTTTGCTTGCTCAAATCGATAGCCATGGCTCTTCCCACCATGCCTGCACCCAATACGACAACTTTTTTCCGCATGTCTATTTCCTGTACTTTTTATCCCGGTTTGCGCCCCAATGGGGAATTAAATAGTCATCCGAAACGTGCTGAATTAGATGACTTTGGAACGAGAATCCAAATGTCTGTTCCGACAGGGGATAAGCTTTTAAGGTGGTATATCAGTTTGTGTAAAACTTGGCCTGATCCACCAATTCCCGATATTCAGTATTTGGATTAATCTCAAATGCTAATTGTGCTTCAAGAAGCGCTAGTCTTGGTTTTTCCTGGAGTAGATAAATTTTGGCTAACAGAGCGTGGCTGTAATGATCATCCCCATCGGTAATTAAAGCCTGGTCACACTGTTGTCGCGCAGCATCCAGCCAGGAGAGACTTTCCGCCCGGGCTAAATCAATGTATAGTTCTGCCAGACGGTGTCTGCCTTCAATGACCTGAGGGAAATGATAAAGGTAGTTTTGCAATACCTTGACAGCCTGCTTTTGATCCTGAGCATCCATCATAAAATCAACATAGGCATCCCAGACAGATTTATTCCTGGGGGACAACTTGACGGCAAGAGCATAGTTCTCAAGAATATCCTTGTCCTCGGTCGCTGTTTCTTCTTGGGCCATAGCCAATGTGCCGTAGGCAGCACCTTCCATGGGTTCACTCTTGACAGCTTCTTCCAACAGTTCAATTGAAGCAGCGATCTTGCCTGAATTTTTCAGGGTTTTGGCCTTACCTACGGTTGCCTGATAATTGGCTGAATCAAGATCCAGGGCTGTATCAAAATGTCCCAGAGCTTGTTCATATAAATCTTTATCGTTGAGTATGTATCCCATGCTTATCTGGGCATCAACATCATTGGCATTAGCCTGAACAGCCATGCGATAGTATTGGTAGGCATTCTCTAAACTTCCGCTCAAATGATATATCTCACCAATGTATCTCAGAATCTGGGCTGAGTCGGCCTTTGCATCCAGGCCACGCTTACACTGATTCACAGCATCTGTAAGATTATTATCCTCAAAAAACAGACGCGCAGCAAATAAATATGCTTCTGTATAATCCGGATTGGATTGTTGAATTTCCATAAGATAATTCAGGGCTTTTTGTCGAGAACCGAGAGCTGCCTCGGTTTCGGCCTTTGCGTAGAGTATGTCAGGATCCTCACTGCAAGCAGTCAGAATAAATATACCAAGAATTGCAAGAATGAGTCCGCGTTTCAGCCCCATAGTATCTCTCCTAAACCAATTGGAAAAAATTAACTTGAGCCACATGTTCAGCAAGGGTTATTTGTTGGAGACAATCAGTGGTGGGCTGCTCTTGATCAGTTTACCACCAGAGCTTTTTCCAGATAATACTCTTCCCCACCGCTGGACCAGTTCAATTTGATTCTCCATAGCCCGGAAACCATATCCGGGAGCGCGATGACCTGGAGGCTATCACCCACCAATGCCAGGCGAAACAATCGATCCTCATGTAGATCAGCTGGACGAAAGAGCAGTACATCTCCTTTGGTAGGAACATGCCCCAGAGCCAATGGAAATTTCACATTTAGAACCTGGGTGTTTTGGTTATAACGCAGTACCGGCTTAATGGGGAGTGCCTCTGTCCTGGCCACCCTTTTTATCTGCTGTTCAAAAACTACATCTTTTTCGTAATAATTATCATATACCAGTTCCACATCATCTTGAAAAGTCCAAATGGCGAAACCTACAAAGAATGCAATGGAGGCACCAATTGTGGCCACCAAACCCCACATCCACAGCCTACCTTCTTGAGTTTGTTCGCTCATTATTTCCTTGGTCCCATAAATGAAGTTTTTACAGTTTCTAGCAAGCGATCACCACTATGAACAGCGATCTTTAATTTGGTTTCTGTGCCATCTAGTATATCACCTGACAAATCCACAAAAAAGGCACCCTCTGATTTATCCTGACCGCTAACCTTTATAGCTCCACCCACCATGGTCAGGGTACCTTCAGGTTCCAGCAATTCAAGACGAAGAGGAAGATCATTAAATGTTTTATTGAGAACTTTAACCGTATATAAATTGGTGAAATGGTTTTGGCCAACCTCTTGATACATGGTACCATATGAACGTAATATGGTCGATTCAACATCCGAACGACTCACCAACAGGAGGAAAAAGAAAAATATGAGGGCAATCAAAATGGCGGAATAGCCTATATTTCGAAAATTCAGACCAAATGTTTCACCTGTACGAATCCCATTAAATGAATCATAACGAATCAAGCCGCGTGGCTTCTTAACCTTATCCATTACGTTGTCACAGGCGTCAATACAGGCCGTACAATTAACACACTCTAATTGAGTGCCATTCCGAATGTCAATACCCGTGGGGCACACTTCAACACACTGGTTGCAATCGATGCAATCACCCAGCTCTTCGATGCTGTTCTTTTTGGGTTTACCACGCTGCTCTCCACGGTTGAAATCATAAGCTACCACAATAGATTTATCATCAAGAAGGACGGATTGAAGACGACCATAAGGACAGATTTGTGTACAAATCTGTTCACGAAAAAAGGCATAAACATAATAAAACATGGTGGTAAAAAGCACCATAATGGTAAAACCACCAACATGTTCTGAAACCGGCGCAGTAATTATCTGGAAGAGTTCATCCTTGCCAATTATGTAGGCCAGAAATGTATTACCAATGATAAAGGACAGAACCCAAAAAATAGCATGCTTCAGGACTCGCTTGAAAACCTTTTCAGCATTCCAGGCTTGAGCTTTGAGCTTGCGCTGCTTGTTGGCATTACCATCGATGAGATATTCGATTTTACGAAAGACCATTTCCATGAAGATGGTTTGTGGACAAGCCCATCCACAAAAAAGGCGACCATAGATGACTGTAAACAGGAGGATGCCCACCACAAAAGTCAGCGTGGCCAGTACAAATATAAAACTGTCCTGGGGCCAGAAAGCCATACCCAGAATGATAAATTTGCGTTCTATAATATTGAGGAGGAGAAAAGGTCGACTATTGATGGTTATGAACGGGCCGCTAAACATGATCGCCAGAAGCAGATACGAGAACCAGGTTCTGGCATTGTAAAAACGACCGGAGGGTTTACGGGGGAAAACCCATTTTCGTTTACCGTCCTCATCAATGGAAGCAATTCTATCTCTATATGCTGACGGTGCATCAATGTTTGTCAGATTTCTGTCCGGCTGAGCCATATACCTGCCATCTCCAAGTATTTGTTTACTACAAACTAATAAGGCAAAAGTAACTCACGCATTGCGTGAGCTGCTTTCTCAAACATTATCTTCCTTAAGGACTAACCCTTTTCCAATTCTCCCTGGGGAGCCTTGGGAGTCGCCGGGGTCGTTCCGACCAGCTCCACTAAAATGTAGCTGGCGACTTGATCAATCTGATCTGGTGTGAGGGTGGCTTCCCAGGGGATCATGCCCTTGGTTGGTACACCCACTTTAATGAGGTGGACAACTGAAGCCATATCACCACCATGAATCCAGTAATCATCGGTCATATTTGGACCAATACTTCCTCCACCATCATTGAGGTGACAGGTAAAACACTGGGTGTCCCATATCTTTTTCCCTGCAGTCAGGCTGGCTTCATCAGTGAGGGCTACCATTTCAACAGCAGGTGCTACCGCAGCGACTTCTTTGGTTTCTACGGGTTCAGAAGCTGGTGCAGCTGAAACGCCACTTCCGTAAGCCGCGATGAGGTCAGGAAATGCTGCTTTCAGTTTGGCCAATTGGTCAGTATCTGCTTTAGCCATGGCCCGCATCAATTGTTCATCAAAGGGAGCATCCAGGATTTTATCCATTTCTGCCCGTAAGGCAGGCGTGATTTCTCCATCGCTGACCCATGGGGATGCATAGGCAGCAAAAGCACCGCGACCTGCGCCAGCTTCTACATAAGTGCCCATTTCCTTTTGATATTCTGTGTCCTGTAAATCACCAAAGAGGTGATAATATGGTACATATATAATTGCTATGACGATTGTGATTATGAATAGAGCTTTCCACCAACCTGGAAGGTCGTTGTCATACTCCTGAATTCCATCATAATCGTGATCAATGAGTTCGTTTGTGACTTTGCCCATTATAAAAGGCCTCCATTATTTTGATCATCCCCGCTCTCGAGGGGCAAGTTGCTCATTTTATCAATGTGCCCCTTCTGCATGGTGACGATCATAACGATCGCTCCCACAAAGACGAGAAAGAACAGGACGAGAGAAAGTCCTTGAAAAAACTGAAGGCCTTCTGCTCCTGGATAAATGCGACTTAACATACGATATATATTCTTCCCTATTTGGGAAGAATTCCTGTTCCAAGCTTCTGCAGATATGCGATAAGAGCGATAATCTCTTTATCCCAGGACGTTTCAATGCCTGATTCCTTAAGATTGGCCACAATTCCGTCAGCCTGTTGCTTAAGGTCTTCCAGGGCCTGATCTTCGTATCCTTCTGCATATGGAACACCTAAGGTTCTCATGACACTGATTTTCTTGGGAAGATCATCATAATCATTGGATCTCTCCAGCAACCAGGGATAGACCGGCATAATAGAACCAGGACTCATTGAGCGAGGATTGTCCATGTGATTATAATGCCAGGCATCCGGTTTTTTCAACTTGCCAACACCTTCACGATGGAGATCTGGTCCCGTTCGTTTGGAACCCCACAGGAATGGATGATCATAAACAAACTCACCGGCTTTCGAGTACTCACCATAGCGTTCGGTTTCGCTTCTGAATGGACGAATCATCTGTGAGTGGCAGTTAGAACAACCTTCCTTGATGTAAATATCTCTACCCTCAAGCTCCAGGGGTGAATAAGGTGTGACCGTGCTGATGGTTGGAATATTGGACTTCACAACAAACATGGGCACAAATTCTACAATACCACCAATAGCCACGGCAACCAAAGCCAAGGCCAGGAAGTACATGGGTCGGGCTTCAAGCCAGCGGTGTTTGTGTTCACCTGGTTCGGCCACGATGGGCTTCAAGGGAGCAGCTTCCATTTCCTGATCAGGAATTGGAGCACCAGAGCGGGCAGTTTTGACCAGGTTATAAACCATAATCAAGGAACCCGTCAGATAAAGCGTTCCACCAAAGGCTCGTGTCCAGTACATGGGGACCAGCTGTAATACGGTTTCCAGAAAGTTTGGATAGACGAGCAAGCCCTCAGGTGTGAACTGTTTCCAGATTAAGGCCTGGGTAATACCAGTCCAGTACATGGGAATGACATAGAAAATGATTCCAAGCGTAGCTAACCAGAAGTGAACATTGGCCAGTTTAACTGAATAAAGCTTTGCATTCCATAGGCGTGGTGCCAGCCAATACAGCATACCAAAAGTTAACAGACCGTTCCATCCCAAAGTGCCAACGTGGACATGGGCAATCGTATAATCTGTAAAGTGCGTGATGGCATTATAGTTTTTCAATGACATCATGGGACCTTCAAAGGTGGACATTCCATAAGCGGAAATGGCCACAACCATAAATTTCAGGATGGGATCCTGACGAACTCGGTCCCAGGCACCTCGTAGTGTGAGCAAACCATTGAGCATACCACCCCATGAAGGAGCAATCAGCATGATAGAGAATACAGTTCCCAGTGTTTGTGCCCAATCGGGTGTTGAGGAATAGAGCAAATGGTGAGGACCAGCCCAGATATACAGAAAGATGAGAGCCCAGAAGTGAATGATAGACAGTCTATAGGAGTAGACCGGTCTCTGGGCGGCTTTTGGCATGAAGTAGTACATCAAACCCAGATAAGGTGTGGTCAGGAAGAAGGCGACAGCATTGTGACCGTACCACCATTGAACCAGAGCATCCTGTACACCGGCATAAATTGGATAACTCTTCATGAAACTCACTGGCATCTCCAGAGAATTCACAATATGGAGCATGGCAACCGTGACAAAGGTGGCGATATAAAACCAGATCGCTACATAGAGGTGCTTTTCGCGGCGTTTAAGGATGGTCCCCATCATGTTGACACCCCAGGCAACCCAGATCAGGGCGATGGCGATATCAATGGGCCATTCCAGCTCTGCATATTCCTTGGCGGTGGATAAACCGGCAGGCAGAGTCAACACTGCTGAGACAATGATACCCTGCCACCCCCAGAAATGCACTTTACTGAGCACATCGGAAAAATTTCGGGCTTTAAGCAATCTTTGAGCTGAATAGTAATATCCCATGAATATGCCATTGCCGACAAACGCAAAAATAGCTGCGTTGGTATGCAGGGGACGCAGGCGACCAAAAGTTAGCCATGATGTGCTAAAATTCCACCAGGGTGATGGCAGTTGAAGCGCTATAGTAAGTCCAACCAGAAAGGCTGTGACACCCCATATAACGGTGGCCCAGAAAAACATTCGCACGATTTTATTGTCGTACTGAAATTTTTCCATCTCCATTATTTATTCTCCTCGTTTTTATCTCCCGAAATAGTACCGGGTTCCGTTTTCTTTGATACTTTTTTATCTTCGAATAACATTCTCACTGATGGGGTATATTTGTCATCAAACTGTCCGGACTTGACCGACCAGACATAGGCACCCAAAAAAATCAAAGATACCGTCAGACTAAAAGCCATCAGGATAAACATTACGTACAAGTTAGACTCTCACTGTTCATCAAGTTAATTTCATCATACGGGCTCGCAAGCTCGTTGTAAACGTGGTGAAAGCCACAACGGAAATTGAACTGGCAGGCATGAGAATAGCCGAAACCAGTGGGGATAATTTTCCCGCCACCGCAAAACTGACTCCAACCACATTATATATAATTGAGATTACAAAACTGGCTACAATAACCGTTGTAGTCGCTTTTGACATTTTGATGAAAGACCCTAATAAATGCAGGTTCTTGCCGGTGAGAATGCCATCACTGGCAGGAGAAAAAGCCGAGACATCATCGGTGATGGCAATGCCTACTTCGCTGGCTCGTAAGGCGCCGGCATCATTGAGACCGTCACCCACCATGAGTACATGGGCGCCTTCGCCCTGAACTCTAGAAACAAAATCCAGCTTATTTTCCGGTGTTTGACGGAACAACAAATTTTGTTCGCTACCAAACAAATTGACCAGCGCTGCTTTTTCCCGCTCAGTATCACCAGACAGCAGGTACATATCGAATTGTTGCTTGAGACCAGAGAGTAATGGTCGCAAACCCTTGCGGAATACATTTGCGATTAAAAATGAGCCTCGGACTTCATCATTCATACTGAGAAAGACCCTGGTCTTCATATCCTCGGCATCACTTGCATCTTCCTGGAGTCCCAACCATTTGGCAGAACCCAGTTGGATGTTGCGTCCCTCAATAAGACCCTGGATTCCTTTTCCTGAGACTTCTTCATATTTATCCACGGAATGGACAGCATGTACATCCAGGGCCTGGAAGATCTTCTGACTCAAGGGGTGTGTGGAATGTTGAACGAGAGATTTAATGATTTCCTGATCTTCATGGGTAAGCACATCCCCTGAAAATTCGATGGTTTCCTGTCGAGATTCAGTCAACGTACCTGTTTTGTCCAGGACGATGGTATCGATTTTTGACAAGGCTTCCACGGCATCTGTGTTCTTTACATAAAAACCCTTACGTCCAAAAATACGCATGGCAGTTCCCAGGGCAAATGGTGAGGATAAAGCAAGAGCACATGGGCAAGCAACGATCAGAACAGATGTAAACACTTTAATACCTGTAGCCGTATCAATTTGAAGCCAATAAAGTGATGCAATAATAGCAATGGCGAGAACACCAAAAGTGAAGTAGTGACTCACCTGGTTTACCAGAACATTCAGACGCGAAAAGCGCGGTTTACTAAAGACATCATTGTTCCAGAGCTGGGTCAAATAGCTCTGAGATGGTTCCTTAATGACCTCTAGCTCAATGGTGGTGCCAGCCTGCCGTCCACCAGCATAGATAAAATCTCCAGCATTTTTTGTTACCGGCGTGGACTCCCCACTGACAAAGCTATAATCGATTGAGGCGTCTGTTTTGAGGAGCACGGAGTCGGCCGGAATTAATTCTTGATTCCGCACCACAATCCGATCGCCTGGTTTCAGTTTTGAAACTGGAACAACGGCTTCTACGTTGTTGATCTTGCGCGTGACGGAAAGGGGGAAAAATGACTTATAATCTCTTTCAAAGGAGAGGACTTCATAGGTTTTCTGTTGAAATAGACGGCCCACCAATAAAAAGAAGACCAGGCCAGTAAATGAGTCGAGATAACCGACACCGGTCTGAGTGAGAATTTCCCAGGCAGACCTGAAAAAGAGCATGCCGATGCCCAGCGTGATAGGAACATCAATATTAACGGTGCGAGACTTCAAGCCAGCCCAGGCTGACAGATAGTAATCCTTGGTAGCGAAGAGCAGAACCGGTAAGGACAACACCAGGCTGAGATAACCGAACACCATCTTGAAAGTGGGATCAACCGACCCGACTCGTGAGAGGTACTCTGGAAAACTGAGGATCATGACATTCCCAAAGGCAAATCCAGCCAGGCCAATCTTGAGATACAGTTTCTTTTCAGCCGAGGATTGTTCTCGCTTGTCTACTGTATCGAGACTCACAAGTGGCTCATAACCAAGGGATGAAATAAGGGCCGCAGCTTCACTAAGCTTCATCTCTTCCCGATTGTAGATAATGGTCACTTGCTTACGGGGAAAGTTTACCACTGAGCTATAAATACGAGAATCCATATCATGGAGTTTTTCAAGTAGCCAAATGCATGAGGCACAATGCATGGTCGGCGTGTGAAAGGTCACCTTCTCTGTGGTTCCATCTGAAAAATCAATGACCTGAGGTTTTACGGTTTCATCATCTAAATATTCAAAGCGTCCTGAGATCAAATCCTGCTTGGGGGTAATGCCCGGGGTGTCCTCAATGTTATAATAGTCGCACATCTCGTTGGCATTGAGAATTTCAAATACGGTTTTACAACCATGGCAGCAAAAGCTCTTGTCTCCGATAGCAATGGTGTTGTCTGGGCAGGCTTCACCACAATGGTAACAGTTCAGGGCTTTTTCCTGATCTGTAGGTGTTTGACCCGTTTCATATTTACCGAAGTTAATTGCCACGGGAAGCCTCAGCGTCTTCAGGGTTGGCTGGTATACCACACATAGCATCAGAACCAGCTCCCAGACCGCCGGCCGCCAGATCAAAATTAACCTGAGCTAATTCTTTGATCTTTTTGCGACCCAGAATTTTCTGAATGGATTCCTGGGCTTCATGCCAGACAAGATGGACAGCACACTGGTTTGAAAACTGGCAGGCCTCTCCCCCTTGCATACAAACATTTAAGTAAATGGGACCTTCAACTGCTTCAATGACTTCCAACAGGGTTTTATTCTCGGCACCCTCAGCAAGTCGAACACCACCGCCATTACCCTGAAAGGAATTGATAAATCCCAACTTGGCAAACTGTGAGACGATAGTTCTGAGAAAGCGTTGAGGAATATTTTGATTTTTTGCAATTTCCCGTGCAGAGACAAGTTGATCGCGATCTCGTCCTGCCAGATAGACCATAAGACGAACGGCGTACTCGCCTTCATTGGTTAAACGGAAAGGCAGGTTGCCTCCGTTTTTACAAACGAATTATTTAGTTTTTGAATAAAATATGATCTTCTGTTTAACATTGTTTCGCCACAAAATAGGCATGAACATCCCAAATACCATGCAAATAGTGATGTTTGGAAAAGAAGGCTCTAATTATTGGTAGGCTTTACCCCGGAAACGAAATTGACCGAGGTTAACTGCTTTTCGATCTACCATGAGCGCTTGCCTGCTTATCAATAATCCGCCTCCGGTCCACTCTTTCAGCCTGATGACTACAAGCCGTTTAGGCTTTGTTGTCGAAACTACATCGCGGTTCCCCATATGGACAAAAAAGGGTAGACATAAGCCTACCCTTTTTCATGCTAAATATGAGACTCGTTAATTTTGATCAAGCCTCAATTTAAAACCAAGCAGAATGGCGGCACTTGGTGTCCACTCATTATCCGTGGTATATATAAGTACACTGAGTGGAAGACCCAGAGTCTTGTTCACATTGTACGTGTATTTGGTCATGATACTGGGACCAGAAATCTGGAAAACAGCTTCATGTCGTGGATAGCTTTTCTGGATGAGAGGGGAGGCATAATCTAGGCGGAAGAAAACACCTGATTCCTCCAGAGAGGCAGCATCTCCATTTTTAAACTCCTCCGTTGTATCACCAGCAGCAACACTGTAGCTGCGTTTCAGGTTCTGGAAATAGACGCGATCATTAACAATTTGACTGTGATCAACCCGGGCAATCACGCCACCCAGGCGAATTTGCAGGGCTCCAGCAAAAAGACGCCTTTTTTCACCCATGGGGATGCCTGACAGTGTCGTGTTAAAGCTGAGATTAATCAAACCGCCCAGATCATAGCTGTTGATATGTGTGCCACTGGCCAGCGCTGCTTCCAGCGATTGGAAAAACAGCTCACCATACAGAACCTTGTATTTAAAGGCTCCAAATCCACCGATGCCGCCTGTGAGCTGATCATCAGAATCGTCTGTACCAACGCGGAATCCCAAGGGGATGGATGGTGAGGGAACCTGAATTCCCATCTTAAAGATGGGGGTAATCACGCCAAAACGGGCAAATCCAGCTTCACCATAGGGACGACCAAAAAGTTCGTTACCCCATTCAACGGTAATTCCACCTGATTTTCCAAAGAGATAGACCAAACGATCCGTACCAATTTGTAAATCAGTATGAGTCCAGAATGACTCAACCTCGAGATAGTCAATTTCTGGTCGGTGCTTGGTGGTTTCATAGGGTTCCTGTGTGTCGAGATGATAGTAGGTTTCCTTCTCGGAAATGGTCTGAGCCAGAGTGGCTCCCAGTACCCACTTCACCTCCATGTTATCGATGACATTATAACCTTCTGAGACCGTTCCATAACGAATCTGATAAAGTTGTCGCTGACCTGATTTTGAGCGGACAGCAATCACATTGTCTGAGGCTGCAATGGGAGGCAGATTCGTGTCGTTCAAGGTGATATACTCTTCCACAGCATTTTCAATGAGCAGGCGGAAAGGTTCATACTCAACGGTCCAGGCATCAAAACGGCGTGGATCCAACATGGGTGGAGCCTTGGGCTGTGCCCAAACCGTAGAGAGCGAGATCAACAGAATAAGTGAGGCCAGGAGTGTTTTGCGAATTGATGTAGTCATTTTCAAATCCTCCTAGAAGTATACTGCTATGGATGGGACGATATAGAAACCTGGCTCCCATTCATATTCAAGGGTTGTGTTTGAGCCCGGGGTGGGATCAACATAATTGAAGGTCATGGGACTCCAGAAATAGGTCATGTTCAAATTTACACCAAGCCATTCGGTAATGGTATAGGATGTGGTAAAATCAAAACCTCCAAAGCCATTCAAGCCGATGTTTAGCTGTGCTGCCATCTTGATCCTATTAAAAAAGCGGTTGTTCATATCTGAGGCATACTCAGCCCTGAACAGACCAAACATAGATTCAAGAGGATCGCTCTTGTCTAGCAGCCTAAAAGCACCAATACCATCTGTAACACCTGCTTCATCATCTAGAACGTCACCATAGGCAAATTGCATATAACTAAAACCTATTTGAAGTCGCAAGGAGCCCAGGGGAACAAAACCAGGTTGATCGGCAGTACTGCCAATACGGCTTGTAAAGCTATAGTAGAACTGACCTGAAGACGGATTATAAACAACATTTGAGGGATTCAAAAATGAGGTCGTATCTGTATTGCCCAGAAAATTCATGTCCTGAAAAGACAGGCTACCACCAAAATTGGGGGAGTCAAATTTTAACACGCCACCAAAAGTTCCTTCAAGAGGAGAATTGCTATTCTTCATCAGATTTAAATAGGATGCAGGCAGTGTGACATAAAATTTCAGAACCTCTGTTGCCAGACCCATATTTAGTGTCCTGGATGCGGCAGCAGGAAAACCCAAATCCTGTCTACCAAACTCGGTAGCAAAGGCAAAATTGGGATTCACACGAATAAACATCCGCGGGAAAACAGAAATATCAACACGCCGATGGGTCCACCAGAAAGCATCACGAACCTGCTTATTACTGCGCTCTTCAAAAACGTTGACCACGTCACCACGGCCACCACCCACATCAACAGCAGAGAGGTAATCCCAGCTGTATTTGCGACTCTGAATACGGCTAACCATTTCCACATCCATACTGTCCAGAACAGCACGAACCAGTTTGTTTAAGACACCGCTGCGACCTTTGGCATAAATGCTTTCCAGGCTGGAATTACCTTCTACATCGATACCGACTATCACACGTAATTCGTCAGTTTCCTGAACTTCCAACTCTGCCATATCATCAATTTCCATCAGGGTATCGATATAGGCTTCCATAAATGAGCGGCTAAATTCACGATCCTTAACAACCCATTCAAGCTTACCCGTTTCCTGAAAACCCTGTGCCCACATTGTAGACACAAAGACAAGCGTTATAAGTAAAGTTATGAGGTTTCGTAATTTCACTGGTCCCTCCTTCTTATCAATTCAAACATATTTATTTTCTACGACTTTCTTTTAGTAGTTATAGATAAAAATCTTCCTGTACGATGTGGCGCTCTTGTTCTGGTCATCCACGTTGAATTTAATCTCTTGAGATTCAAGATTATCAAAAGGCTCTTCCAGTTCAACCTCCCAACGATAGATTTTTCTACTTCCCAAAACCTGGGCTTCGCCAAGCTGGCGATTTGATCCGATGCCACCCTTTTTCCGGAAGCGACGAATGCTATTATTCTTTCCGTAAGTGGTGATTTCGAAGGTCAGATAATTCCCATCACGACCCACTGGATTGATTGAAACCTTGGGAGCAGGTGGTTTGACAACCTTGATTGAATGGGTCATCCCTTTCACGTCCCGTCCATCGACAAGCACCTGAAAAGTTATCGTCCCCTCCTCGGTCAAGTCAGGCAACTGTGCAATGGTGCCGGGCATAATGCCTCCCCGTACCGCAGTACCGCCAACACGGATAGAGGTTTCGGACGAGGGAATATCTCTCAAAGCTCCCTCAAATATGATAGGGTCACCCACATATGCTTCTGTTATGGAGGGTTGTTTCTGCCAGAGCGGGGGTCTCACCTGGAGCAGAAACTCTATATCTGAGGTTTCTTCGTCAGACAGTCTGGTTCCCCTTAGAATAATTTTGCCATCCTTGCGACCTCGACCCGTAACTACTGTTACTGGTGTGCCCGCCTCCAGATTACCGATCAGATTACCCCCTTTTATGGCAGTCAATTCCAGATCGTCTTCATCCACAATTCCGCCAATAATCACACGAACTTCCCAGGGCAAGCCCTCTACAATGCTAACTTTGGGACGGTCAACTGTAATGTTAAAGGGTGCTTGAATTGCACCTCCAGCAGGATCCAGCGTATTCTGGAATTGTTTTTCCAGGGAAATTTTGCCCACATCAGTCATGGCATCCATGATTTTGTGAACAATGATTTTATCAGAGTAGGATTTCTCCAGCTCCAGCTGAACGAGATCCTCATCAGGCATGACGCTGATATCCGCTGACATGCGATAAAGAATTTCGGCTTTTAGATCAAAGTCAGATTTGGGTATTACCGCCATAAAGGTCTTATTGTCCGGATCTTCATTTTTCGGATTGAGGTTGTAGGATAATTCCTTGAGTCCCAATTCTTCCGGTGCATCAATGGGATTGAGATGAATCGTTCCTTCAAAGGAATCTTTGGAAAAGGCCCCATCAAGCTGGACTTTTAAATTGATGGTATCTTTGCCATGCAGATCCGTGGCATTACGAATCGTAACCAGATTTTGGATTTTATCCTTGGATACTTCCAGTAGGATTTTCTTCTGGTTGTCTTTGAAATGTTTTACTTCACCTTCGATGGCGAAGAAACTGACAATCGTGGCGATATAAATGATGAAATAGACTTCGACACGAGCTTGAAACTTTTTCTTGCGAGCCATACGGCTACTCCTGTCGTTTTATTTCGCACCCATATTAGCGCTTAACAATCGTTGAATCTCATTTCTGACTCGAATATTGATCTGTTCATCAGCCAATTCTTTCAGGTGCTGGTTCAAATTCTCACTTTGCTCAGCATTTTTGGTCAGCTTGTCAATCAGGACACTGGCTTGTTTTGTAAATTTATTGATTTCAAGAGCAACCTCGGGGACATCTGTGGACTTCACGCTAAAATCTTTAGCTGGGGCAGGGCTACCGTCTACAGCTTCACCACCACCTTCCAATTCAGCTGCCTCCTCTTCAAGGGTCATGAGAAAAGTTTCTTTCCCGGCCTGATAAATTGTCAAAGCATACAGAAGTAAGAGGCTGAATTCTACAGCCAGAGCACCAATGGTAACAAACTCAATAAACCCAAAGCCTTCTTCGGCCACAGAGAGGACGGTTCTCAATCCAGTTACTAAAATGAGAAATGCAGCTCCTGAATACACCAGCGCCTGTCGACTGGGGTATTGCTCCATGATTGTCTTTTTTCTGGTATATCCCTGTTCTTTTGCCATAGCTTTTTCTTCCGTTTTATTCAGTTATAAATGACGACACTATCAGTAAATTTTATGCAATCAACACAAATTATTACCGGTTTTGAATTAAGTCTTTAAATGTTGCCTGTCAGCCTGGCTTTGTCAAGGAGGATTCTAGTCATCTTTCAAAATCAGAATCTATTTTTGAAGTTCAATCTCCAGATACCTCGACTCGTAGGAGTCCTGTGGTTTAAAGTCATATTCAAATCGGGTTTCACCATTCTCCAGCGTGACCTTTCGATCCGGTGTTTGAGTAAAATTAACAGTCTGATCATCATAAACTACATTCAGCACCCAGCCTGGAAGCGCGTGATTCATGGTGAACCCATATAAGAACTTCTGTTCCAATATGCCTTCCATGGACTTATAGGTGAATCCAAAGGCCAGTTCACGGTTGGATATCTGGAAAATCAACCACTCCCCTTTATCATCTCTCACAATGCCAGAAAGGGGTGAATTACCATCACCGGTCTGGACCCAGGGGTTGTCAGCATTGAAGGGCAGTAAACACTCAAAACGCAAGGGCCACTCCAGGCCATCCTTCAATTGTCCTTTAATTTCAACCTCAAAATTTTTATAGGTCTGGTCAGGGTGAATAGTCATGCTGAAACTGGCAAATGGTGTGGTTTGTAAAGACCACTCCTTAAAAGCAAAAACAAAGGGTATAGATATCCAGACTTCTTCGGGTTTGCCCAATCTGGTGGCCGGTTCAAAAGGTGTGCGTTTGATGGCATTGGTCACGATTTGATCCAAGACAGGATTCAGCGGTTCGACAACTCGGGTCTCTTCGACCTGTCCCTCAACAGAAATGAGCGCCCTGACAATCACCGTGCCTTCAATACCCGCTTCGCGGATATCTGTGGGATAATGGATGCGCGCGCTAAGTGCTTCGTAGCCCCCGACGGGAGCAGGTTTAACGAGTTCTATCGGATCCTTTTCGCCAAAAATCCAGGCACATTGCTGGAGCAGGATCAGCAAACCAATCGACTGAATCATCGCCATTGCGACTCGATACTTTTGTGCTCGCATAAAACACCTCCCGATGCCCGGTTAAGGTCGTGGCTATACTGCAGTATCCGCCCGGTATGCACACCGGCATGACACCAAATCAGATAGACAGTATTTATCCCCGATTTTTACGGGGAACTACTGCAAATGCAAATAAAATCAAATATAAGGACTTGGTTGTTGATAACAATGATTTAGGGCACAACTCAACATCTCTACGAGAGATGTTTTGTAATTGCTGGCGTGAGAATATTAGTTAGAAATCAAGAGGGGTAGCAGGCTTTTGCCAGCCACTTTATTCAAGGGCTCCACACCGAGAATATCACCTATTGTAGGTGCTATATCTACTGTAGCCACGGAATCCATAAGACTAACCTGCCGCATATGCACCGAGCTAAAAACCAAAGGAACATGACTGTCATATTCGTAAGGCGTACTGTGGGAAGTCCCGTAGGGATTACGGAATAACCATCCTTCTTCAATCAAGGTATATACATCAGGGCTCAATTGGGGATGCATGAAATTTCTTAGACGATAAGAGCGATAATCATCAGAAGTGGCGGCTAATAATTCTGTCTTGGTATAGAGACGGTAAACGCCCTCGATAGATTCCATATAGGTCTGAAGCATAGAATCTACCACGGCCTGTTGGACTCCCAATGTATCCATCATCGCAAAATCATAATAGTAGCTAGAGCCTTTGCGGTGGATGAAATCATGATTCCCGTAGAGCGAATCAAGTTCGGCGTAGGCTTTGGCCCGAGTAGCAAGATAGAGCTCTTCATCTACACGACCACCTGGGTTATTCTGGACATGGGTCCAATGTTCAGGCAGGGGCAAACCACCATGATCAGCAGTGAGGACGAACACCACGTGCTCCAGCCCTACTTCCTGATCCAGGAAATCAATAAATGTCATGATATAATCATCAACCCTGGTGAGGTGGTCCATGACTTCATGGGAAAATGGGCCATAATAGTGGGCCAGTAAATCCATGGTGGATAAACCGATATTCAGGATGTCTGGGGTCCCATCCTGACCCAAATCAGTTTCTCGAACGATAGTGGCTGCCAGTTCCAGGGTCATGCGATCCATCCAGGGACGACTGGCGATTTCATTTCTGACCTTGGCATCATCCCACTCCGCTTCAAAACCAATCGGGAAAACCGGGCTATAATTGGTTTTCTCAAAGCGATCGCTTTCACCATAAAAGGAATCACCATGGGTATACTCAGCTAGGAGTTGGGGGTCAAGATCTGTGGTCCAGACTGAATCCCGATAACCCAGGATATTGAGATTCTCGTTAAAGTCTATGAGCCATTCTGGAATGACATCCGTGTAATAGTCAGTGGTGGTAAATGATCCTCTCCAATTATACCAGAGAGCCAGATCAGGATTTTTGCCAGACATCATAATGGAAGCTCGGTCTTTGCAGGATACGCCATAAACTTTTGACTTAGGCGAGACAGCCTTGAGCCAATCTCCATAACTTGTGCCATTGACCTTATTATAGGACATATGGTTCGCTGGAATATCCAGTTCATTGACTTCTGGATCTTCTACGCAATACACATCTTTTTTATTGACCCGATCATACCAATTATTACCAATTATACCTGCTGGGCCAGGATGTAACCCGGACCCTAAAACAAAGTGTCCAGGACCAGTGGAACAATAACCATGTTCATGGTGGGCATTGTCGAAACTGGTGCCATGATCATCCAGCCATTTAAAGCCCCCCGTGAAAACGGGTCGGTAATGATCATAGGCAAAATAGGCGAGGTGGTCGACTGATATGACGACAACCAGGCGGGGTTTTTGCTCGGGTTTGCAGGCAACCAGGAGAAGTATAAGGAGAAGTAGAAATGCTTTTTTAATGGTGCCCATATGGATCCTTATCAGTGTCTCGCTGAGCCTGTCGAAGTGGACACGCCGGAGCTATCAGTTTTAGTGGAATAGTTTTTGGATAATTCGGGTAACGCGTCAATCCTACCTTCAATAAGGGCTGTTTTCTTATCTCTTCTCCAGGCTTTGATCTGTTTTTCAAAAGCAATTGCATCATTTACTTCTGAAAAGTCAGCAGAAAAAACTAACTCGACAGGTCGTTTATTAAAAGTATAGGACTTAGGGTCCTGACCTGACTGATGCTCAAATATTTTTTCATCCAATCTGCTTGTGATGCCAGTATAGTAGCTTTGATTTGCACATTTCAAAATATAGACGCAATAGGTTTTCACTTTTGAATTGTCTCTTGGGTTGAGGTGTCTATCCTTCGACAAGCTCAGGATGACACAAATCAATTATTGGTTCAACCATTTCCCGTGACCAACCCTTCGACAGGCTAAGGGGGACATATTCTTTACAGCGCCTTCATGGTTTCAAGATGCTCTCTTAGCTTATCGAGGGACTGGGCATAATGATCCAGCTTGTCCCGCTCTTTAGTAACCACGGCTTCCGGGGCACGATCCACAAAGTTTTTATTAGCCAGCTTGCCCTGAACCGACTTTAACAGACCTTCTGTTGTGGCAATTTCCTTCTCGAGACGCTCAATTTCTTTGTCTAAATCAATGAGTCCCTCCAGGGGGATAAACAATTCCATTTTTTCCACCATGGCAGAGGCCGCGAAACCCGGCTTCTCCACATCAAGACCCAGAGTGATCTCATCACAGCGGATGAGCTTGGCAATGGTCTCCCTCGTTTTGGTCAAAATATCCAACTGAGCCTGGCTGTGTACACGACCCACCAGCTTGATACCCTGTGATGGCGGAACATTCATCTCGGAGCGAATGGTACGCACTGCGGTGATCACCTTTTTCAAAAAATCGGTTTCTTTGGCTTCTGACGGGGCATGAAATGCATCCGTGACAGTTGGCCAATCGGCAACAATCAGATCAGGTTCGTCAGCCAGCTTGACCTGCTGCCAGATTTCTTCGCTCATAAAGGGTGCGTAGGGATGGAGCATTTTCATGATATCCCGAAGTACATAAATGGCAACGGACATGGCGGTCTGTTTCTGGGTTTCTGTCCCTTCATACAAACGTAGCTTGATCATCTCGATGTACCAGTCACAGAAATCATTCCAGATAAAGTCCCACAGTGAACGGGCTGTTTCATCAAAAGAGAAGCTTTCCAGCTGTTTGGTAACCCGTAATATGGTTCCATTCAGACGATGCAAAATCCAGCGATCAGGCAGTTCCAGATCCTGCCATTTCTCAGGGTTGAGATGATCGGCAGTAAGCTCAAAATCCTTGTTCATGAGCACAAAGCGACTGGCATTCCAGACCTTGTTCATAAAGTTGCGAGCCACATCCAGGCGTTCCTCGGCAAAGAGGATATCCTGCCCTTTGGGGGCGATGAGCATGACACCAAAGCGCAGGGCATCGGCTCCATATTTTTCAATCAAATCCAATGGGTCGGGTGAATTCCCCAGGGACTTGGACATTTTGCGGCCATCACTGTCCCGTATGATGCTAGTGAAATAAACATTCTCAAAAGGAATATCACCCTTGAACTGAGCACCTGCCATGATCATGCGAGCTACCCAGAAAAAAATGATATCAGGGCCGGTAACCAGATCATTGGTAGGATAATAATAGTCGAGATCCTGGCTGTCTTCTGGCCATTGATGGACTGCAAAAGGCCATAACCAGGAAGAGGACCAGGTGTCCAACACATCTTCATCCTGTTTGAGATTGTCTGATCCACATTTGCTACAATTGATAGGACTTTCAACTTGAACCGTCAGCTCATTACAGTCCTGACAAGTATACACAGGAATACGGTGACCCCACCAGAGTTGACGACTGATGCACCAGTCTTTGATGTTGGTCATCCAGTGTTCATAGGTCTTGGTCCAGTGAGCAGGATGAAACTTGATTTTATCATCCCGAACCGCTTGCAAGGCAGGTTTGACCAGCTCAGTCATATTCATAAACCACTGTTCTGACGCGTAGGGCTCGATGGGCACATTGCCACGTTCGGAGTAACCTACCTTGTGAACATGTTCTTCGATCTTTTCCATGAGGTCCAGCTCTTTAAGCTGTTCGATCACTACTTCACGTGCTTCAAAACGATCCAGACCGATAAACTTGCCCGGCACGTTGCTATTCAGGCTGGCATCTTCATTAAAAATATTGATGAATTCCAAGTTGTGCCGCTTGCCCATCTCCCAGTCATTAGGATCATGGGATGGTGTCACTTTGACACAGCCCGTTCCAAATTCCTTGTCGACGTATTCATCAGCGAAAATGGGAATTTCACGTCCAACCAGGGGCAGCACGACATGCTTGCCAATAAGATGTTGATAGCGTTCGTCATCGGGATGAACAGCCACGCCAGTGTCACCCAGCATCGTTTCAGGGCGGGTGGTAGCTACAACGAGAAATTCATGTGAATCTTTGATGGGATAGCGCATATGCCAGAGATGGCTGTTGCGTTCCTGGTAGATGACTTCTTCATCTGAAATGGCTGATTTGGTTTTGGGGCACCAGTTGACCAGGCGTTTTCCACGATAAATATAACCAGCGTTATAGAGTTCAACAAAGGAGTGGAGGACAGCCTTGTAATAGTCATCGTCCATGGTGAAGCGTTCTCGCTCCCAATCACAGGAGGCGCCCAGCTTTTTGAGCTGTTCAATGATGATTCCACCGTATTTCTCTTTCCATTCCCAGGCATGTTCCAGGAAGGCGTCTCGACCAATCTCATGTTTGGTGATGCCTTTTTCGCGAAGCATGTTCACAACTTTGGTTTCTGTGGCAATGGAAGCATGATCAGTACCAGGAATCCAACAGGCTTCACGACCCTGCATGCGTCGCCAGCGAATGAGAATATCCTGCATGGTATTATTGAGAACATGTCCCAGGGTCAGAATTCCTGTCACATTGGGTGGCGGGATGACTATGGTATAGGGTTCTTTGGTATCATCGGGCTGGGAATGAAAGTAGTTTTGCTCCAACCAATGCTGGTACCATTTGTCCTCAATGAGTGAGGCGTCGTAACGTTTACTGAGTTCTTGTGTCATGCTATGTATCAACCTTTTTAATAACCACAGAGAGCGCAGAGGCCGCAGAGATGTTTTTTACCCTGCAACTGAATTCCATCTGCAAATCTCTAAATTTTCAAGCTATGAATTTAGACGCGGTGTTGGGGTGGTGTAAGGGGAAACTGATAAGGTGTAATGAGTTATTGCGTTTTATGAGTTTGTGGGGCTGCTGTAGAGTGGGCACATTGGTATACAGATATAGGTTGGGGTGTGCCCTCCTGTGCCAGCGCCAAAGCTATTAGACACGAATGGCACAAATCTGACGAATGAACACGAAGTGGATTTGAAAATTGAAGCGGGATGGCCTGCCACCCGAAGCCTTGGCACGGAGTGGTTAATAGCGGATAGCAAGACGAATGGATTGATCGTTCTGCCAAGTCACTACCGTATCTGAATCAAATTCTACCCAGGCATCACCATAGGTCCACCTGTTGGGTTCAATAATATCCGGAGCGCCCTGGATGGCAGCCACCTCATCCTTTTTGGAGCCTGTGCTGAAATAACGATCGGAATAGAAGCGATTGGGATCCAGAATCATTCCAACCTTCAGTGGATTTAATTCTGAAGATATCCAGGAAACCACTTTGTCACCATCGAACTGAACTGTGGAGAAACCATAGCGCCACTCCAGCCCTTTGATCTGCAGGGGCGGACCTTGAACCTCAGAAACCCAGTCTTTGTCAGAGCCCAGTGTAAAAAAAGTATCTAAAATGACCACTTCAGCTACAGGCTCTTCTTTTTTTACAGCGGCTTTTGTCCGGGTTGCCTCAGCCTCGCGCTGTTGCATGGCTTTAACTCTGGCAGCACTCTGGAGAGTTGGTCTTTCGGCATACTCTTTAAAACGATCCACTGGTGAGTTGAAGAGTGAAGAACCCAGCATAAAAAAGAAGCCTATCAGGATAATCAGGATAGTGGCTACAAAAAGAGAGGTTGAGCCAGGCAAATAATCACTAAAGGACATGGATTCTTCAAAGACATCAGGTTCCGGCTTGGACCGTGGTGGTGGTTTGGGCCGTTCCTTTTTTGGGGGCGGCTTGGGGGGTTCTTTTCGCGGTGGTGGTTCCGGTTCTGGCTGTGGTCTAGGGCGTGGTCTGGCTTGTTGCTGTTGGTATCTGGGGGGTGGCCTGGGGGGCTCAAAGCCCATACCGGCACCCGCATTATCATCCTTGACGTGTCGGAAATGACCATATTTCTCAACATAGTTGAGGGCCACCGTTTTGGCTTCATTGATGATTTTGATCTGGGCTTCTGCTTTGGCACCAACTCGTTCATCGTTTTGAAAGCGGTCGGGGTGCCAGATTTTGGCCAGATCACGATAGGCTAGCTTGACATCATTAGCGTCAGCAGTTTTTTCAAGACCGAGATGTTTGAGTGCTTCGGCTATTTTCATGCCTTTACTGGCCATGGATGACTTTTACCCTTTCCAAACACAAGATTATTTTTTTTACAGCATCTAAGGTATTCAGGTAAGACTCAATAATCTAGAGCATATCTCTCATATTTTGGGACTTCCGCTTTGACTTTCAGTCGCCTTCAAGAAGCCTGAAGAACTGAGCTCTTGATTAAATAGACAGAAGGTCTAGATTCGCGTATGATATAAACCAGGGACGGGGGTTCTTGTGCAAAACACAGCATTTACAGGCCATAACAAAATACACTCGGCGCTTGTGGAGCTGAGGCGAGCTATTTATGCGGTCATGATAAAATTCCGCGATAAAAACGGACTAAGGATAGACTGTTGAATAACAGAAACTTACGCAAACAATAAAAAAAATTATACGGGCGTTTGGGCGTTTGGTTCGTCTTATACGAGACCGTATAAACACTGTTAGAAACACCCCAAGGATAGTTTGTGATTGTTAAATGTTATCTTGTGATATGTACCGCAATATGGTACATTATGGGCGAAATATGAAAGGAGCTTATAATGATTGAAGTCTCAGTAAACCAGTTTAGGGCAAATATAAAAGCCTTTGTGGATCAAGCGCTTTCTGAGCACTCTAGCATTCGTGTTAAAAGACGTGCCGGTAAAGATTTTGTTGTACAAAGTGCTGAGGATTGGGAGAGGGAGCAAGAAACCCTATTTGTGCTTCAGAACTCATCTCTTTCGGCACAAATTATCGAATCCATTGAAACTCATACTACGGGATCAGGATATTCCCCAACTTCTGAGGAATTAGATGAGATCAATAGTATTTGAAGGTAAAAGCTGGTCAAAATATGAAGAACTTCGAAAGAAGGACAAAAAACTACACACGAATCTGTGTAAGATTATCCAAGAAATGCAAAGAGGCGATCCATCACACGGATTAGGCAAGCCTGAACAACTCAGACACAACCTTAAAGGGTTTTGGTCACGGAGATTGTCTAAAGGGGATAGAGTAATTTATAAATATGATGACAAATCCATTTACATCTTTGCCATTGGTGGACATTACGATTCACATTGATAAACATTCTGAGTAATAGTAATTATTGCTATATTCAGGGGTTTCTAACAAAGGCTTAGAGCTGACTCACACTCATTTCGGGGGAAACTGAAATTGATATCACGCATACAGGGTACCGAATCTGTTTTGAACACTTCTCATGAAGCAGCTCAAGCCTAGAGCGTTAGAAAGCACTAATTCTATCTAAAAATGGGTGGGGCAGGAAATATGAGATCAAATATATTACGACTATCGATAAATATCACCACACTATTGGTGATATCGGTGTCTTATGGTCAAAACACTTGGATTAAGTCGTATGGCGGAGCCTGGTTTGATCGAGCAATGTCCGTGGTTCAAACGGCGGATTCAACATATACTGTAATTGGTACAACAGAGTCTTTTGGTTATGGTTCACCAGAGGCTTCTGATATCTGGCTGATCAAGGCAAATCTTTCTGGTGATACAATCTTGTCAAAAACATATGGAGAAGACGCAATTATTGAGGAAGCTTACTCGATAATTGAAACTCTTACCCATGATTATGTTTTTTCGGGGACAATTATGAGTGAGGAAGGGGGCATTTGGTTAGTTAAAATTGATCAAGCTGGAGATACCCTTTGGACGAGAACTTTTGGTGTTGGGGAATTTGCAATTAGTATTGGCTCTTCAGTTATTGAAACGACCGACGAAGGATATTTGATATGCGGAAAAGTTTTATCATTTGATGAGCCAGAGAAAGACTTATTGTTAATCAAGACCGATATCAACGGTGATACTTTATGGACACGCGGATATAATATGGGTTTGAATGATGCAACACATTCAGTTTTAGAAACCCATGATCAAGAATACTTAGTAGTGGGGACAAGTGACGACGGGGATTGTTGGATATTAAAAACAGATGCAAATGGTGACACACTTTGGACTGAAACATATGGTGGTGCGGGGTTTCATGCGGCTTATGACCTAGTGCGGACTGACGATCAGTGTTTCGTAATTACCGGTTTCACAGCCTCATTTGAATCCACCCAGGGAGATTTTTGGTTATTTAAAATTGATTCTAACGGTGAAATAGTATGGTCTCATACATATGGAGATTACCATAATGAGATTACAAGCTCATTGGTTCAAACAAATGATGGTGGGTTTCTAATGGTTGGTCAAAAACAAAATGCGGGGCTGGCTAATAATGATGATCTTGGCTGGATGGTAAAAACAGATTCTGATGGTGAGGTTATGTGGACTAGAACCTATGGTAGTCATGGTTACAATGAGATGAAGGCTGTGATTCAAACTTATGACAATGGATTTCTTGTAGTGGGTCGAGATTCAAATGCGGATTTTTGGATAATTAAGACGGACTCGATGGGTCAAACATCCACGTCGGCACTAATCCCAACGGAAAAATCTGATTCATTCTTTCGGCAAATTACCATTTCGCCAAATCCAACGAATAGTACCTGTAATATTGGATATACTTTACCCGTTCGTTCATCAGTGGTCTTAGATATTTATGATTTGTCAGGTACAAAAATATGGAGTCGCAAATTTAGCGAACAGGAAGCAGGACGTTACAATCAGTTTTGGAATGGTACTACAAATAATGGGTTTGAATTAAGCTCAGGACTTTATTTCTTAAGAGTATCAGCGTTGTCTTGGCATGAGAATAGGACTATAATCTTTCTGAAGTAGGGCTTTCTATCAACGGCTTCAACCTTACTCACACAAAGGGCTCGGTTAATAAAAATGAACTACAGGGATACCGTGTTTTTACAATACTACAATCTGTTGAGAAGCAGGTTATGGCTGAAACGTTAGGCCAACTGATAGAGTGATATACGAGAATCTGGAAAATAAATGATAAGGGAATTGTCAATTGCGTCTCTGTTGATACTACAAATTTCATGTAGTACAGAAACGACTCGGCCAATCAATGAAAGCCCAAAGATTAATTTGAGTGGGCATATTATGGGGTCTTCCGTGGCAATTCAAGGAGTTGCAATCAAATATCATTCCTCACAGGATTCAGGTGTTGCCTATTCAGACAGCCTAGGGAACTATGAGATCAGTCTGGGCGGAAACGATGATTATTTATTTTCTCTGTTTTCTTTGATGCATATGGACACTAGCTTTCTTTTTAATAGTACCGCTGATACTATTGTCGACTTATCGCTTGTCAAGATAGACTACTACCCATCTACTGTTGGCTCCCATTGGACATATGAGTATAAGTATACTCGCTGGGATGAACCTCCTTATGATAGTTTTATAGATCTAATAATTCACCGTATTATTATCGATTCTTCCCCTGGTTCTATTGGCTCAGAAATAACTATCGCCGGTTTTAAGAAATCCTACGGTCTTAGCGACACTATTGAAATAAACGACCTTCAATATCTGGAGGAACCTATAGATGAAAACTATGCTGTAGCCTCATTTTTATCAGTTCCTTTTGCAGATACAAGTTTTTCAATAGTTCTTAATAAGTATTTCCATGAGAGCTTAAACCATGGCATGACAAACCTTGAACTTCAAACTCCATTCACAAATCAATTATACAATTCCAGTTCTGATGCATTCTCTGGAACCACAGCTTTAACTTCATCTATCATTTTTCAGGTTTATGATGGTGAGATATGGATTAAAAACAATGTGGGTGTCTTGTATTTATCACTTGACCACTACGGGCAAGTAGTCCAGGAAACACTGAATGTTAGATTGCTAGAATTCTCAGCTGGATATAATTGAAAAATGGCAAGACAAGATTTCAGGTGGCCTTGCTAAAAGTTTAAAGCCCATCTTCGCTCTTCCAGAGCTACGGCCCGACACCTAGTAATATTTCTGAAAGGATCATAATGATGATCAAATTGAAGGTTGGCGACAAAAGATCAGTGAAAAAAATCTTCACAGATAGTGACGTCCATGAGTTCTCAGACCTATCCTTGGATAAAAACCCCCTTCATCTAGACTCGTCTTTTGCAAAAGAGACTGTTTTTGGGCAAAGAATTGTGCATGGCATGCTGGTCGCCAGTCTTTTTTCCGGCCTGCTGGGTAATGATTTGGCTGGTAAAGGCGGTATCTATTTAGGCCAATCACTCAATTTTACCCATCCGGTGTTTATTGATGAAGAGGTCACTGCAACGGTTCAGGTTATAAAAATCCGTGAGGACAAACCGATTGTGACCTTGCGAACATTTTGCGTGAACAGCAAAGGTAAAATAGTTATTGATGGTGAAGCTGTTGTGAAAGTGGCGTAAAGCCTGAAAAAGTTGCACTTCTAAGGCGAACTGCACGGTACAAAATCTACATGAGGGGAATTTTAATCTTGAATTTTATCACTAAAACTTTACAGTATCGAAATAAAGAGGCGGTCTGGCAGAAGAAGTATAATGCTTTGGCTCCAAAAGAAGGGGACGAAGCCCCTGATTTTGAACTGTTTGACGCGAGTGGCAAACAGCGTGTACGTCTGTCTGAATTCCGTGGACAAAAACCAGTGGCGCTGGTCTTTGGTAGTTTCACATGACCGCCCTACGTGAAGGGGACCGTGAGTCTCCGCGAGCTGTACCAGAACTATAGCGAACAAGTTCAATTCTTGCCCATTTATATACGTGAAGCACACCCCGTGGATGGCTGGTGGATGGGCGGTGGGATATTGGGAAAACTAACCAAAAAGTATAGCCCCGCGACCGCTTTTGATGTGTACGATCCCCAAACAATTGAAGAACGTCGACTTGTGGCAGGTCAATGCGAAGCCTCTTTACAATATGACATCCGTACCTATGTAGATAATATGGATGATTCCGTTAGTAAGGCCTATGCAGCCAAACCCACGCGCTTGTATCTGATTGGACTAGATGGTCTGGTTAAATACGCGGCCGGGATTGGTCCATATGGATTCAAGCCAGCCCGGCTGAAGCAGGCCATTGATGTCTATTTACAGCATATATCAAAACCAATAATTGACAACACTGGACCGATGTAACAAGTATTGCCACTTCCCCCTATAACGTGGTTTTTGATATTCTGCTTATCACAGTATCCCATATACACCAACAAGGTCAATCTTTGTTGTTTTAGATCGAACCTTTTCTTCTAGTTTGCCAGCGTTAGTTAATATTGACAACTATTCAATTATTGGAGAATATATGAAGATTTGTATCGTGGGAGCATCAGGGAAATTAGGAAGATATATGGTTCAGCATGCCCTGGATCGCGGTTACGAGGTGGTGGGTGTCTGCCGTGAAAAGAGTGTCAGTAAACTCGATGCTTTTAAGGATAAAATGACCATCATCCCTGGAGCCACCAATGACAGGGAAATCATTAAACAGGCAGTAACCGGCTGCGATGGCGTACTGACCGTTTTGGTACCCTGGGGAGTTCAGCAGTATTCATCTGGGACGGCCCAGGCTGTCATGGATTATGCCCAACCAAGCGCTCGTCTCATTTTTTCCTGTGGCTGGCATATCACCCGGGATGGCAAAGACGTTTACTCCACCACCTTTAAAGTTCTAGTGAGTATTGCAGCAAAGATTGGACGATTCTTCCGTGCTGTTGAGTTGGATGATCAGGTGGAAGCTTGTCGGCGTATTTTTGAGAGCGATACCAAATGGACTGTAGTGCGTGGCAGCGATCTGGAAGAAGGTGAAAGCCAGGGACTGCCAGTCTGGAGCCAGCATATTGGAGATCCTATCCTGGAGAGCAACAAAACCCGTCGCATTGATTTTGCCTTATTTATGGTGGATGCCCTGGTAAAAGATGATTTGATTCAAGAAGTACCAGCCATCGTGGGTTGTCAAACACCCTCGGCCGTGGCACATAGCTCCTAGAGCGCTGAACTACTTCTCATAACGGATCAACACACTCATCCCCAGACCAAAAGGGGCTGAACGCCAGACTGCCTGACTCGTCCGCCGATAGAATATTTTACCGTTGAGAATGCCCGTAGAAAAGGTCAGTTCCCCTTCTCCCAGATCTTTTACTTGCTCCAGCGTAATCACAAAATCATCCTGAACCACAATATGATAGGAAGTTAGATCCAGTGTGATATCCGCCAGCTGTTCAAAATCGGTAAGGGTGATATAGATGGGTGTGTTAAGAATGTTTCTGCTCGGAATTTTGTCATCCATTTCATAGACATTCAGACGGTAAAAGACTGTATCGTAGCTGGTGACAACGCCATGGAGGGTTAGTGTCTTAAGCACTGTAGGGCGTTTTCTTATTTTAACCCGAATACCGACTTCGTACCCCAGGCTGTCCTTTGAGAAACCGGCTCTCATTCTGTTTGGTGGATGTGGGTTACCCACGATCTTCTCCTTGAATTCCCGGGGATAAACCAGGACAGCCTGCATTTCTAGTGTTTTCGGAGTCAACTTGATTTCACCCAGACTTTTATCTGCCAAGCTGAGCTCTGCTACTTCAGCATCATAATTTTCATAACCGATATAGGAGAATCTGACTACGGATTCCGGTATCAGGTCCGTGAGATCAAAATGGAAATAGCCCTGCTCATTGGAGACCGTCCCCCGCTCCCCTCCAAGAACACCGATATTTACATAGGGCAAGGCCTCGCCTGTCTCTCTGTCAACCATACGTCCAGAGACTGTATCACTCCAGCCTAAAAGTGGCATGAATATGAGCAGATAGAGGATGCGCCTGAATAACATGATAAATATTTGTACTGGGGACTTTCTATTTTGTTCTGAGGTGACGGCGCTGAAAACCCCATAAACCAATTGCAAAGTAGATGGCTGTCATGAAAACGAGTGCCAACAGTTCACCGCCTACATCAGCGAGACCTACACCCATTATGCTGGTTTTCTGGAGGGCTGAAATGGCTGGTGCTGCAGACATGAGGGTTTGCCAGCTGACACCATAATCACCCAGATAAAACCAGGCCTGGGGTGAGATGGGAAAAGCGGCTCCTGAGAAAAACATAAACAAAAAGAGGGGAAAGTTACCCACCACCAGCACATCTGTTACTGAACGTGTCACAGCTGCCAGAATCAAGCTGAAAGCAATCATACTGATGCTGGTGAGGACAGTGATGAGCAGGAATGACCAGAAGGATCCTCGCATTTCAAAGCCCAGGGAGGTGGCTGCCGCCAGAGTGAGAAAAATAGCAATGATACCCACAAGCATCTGGCTGGAGCCCACACCCACGAGAAACTGCCAGGCTCGCATTCCAGATAATTTCATTCTGAGAATGGTGCCTTGATCCACTTCAACGATAATGGCGATGGTGGCTGAAAACATAAGCATAATGATGGAGAGGATGAGTATCCCCGGAACCCAGATTTCAAACTCATCGATTTGCCCTGAAAGCCCCAGGGCAGTTTCCTTTACCGTAAAAAGTCGCTCTTGTCCGGTTTGCTGAGCCATGAATTCATTAAGCATCTCCCCCACCCAGACCGCGGAGATCAGATAACCCGTGCTGGTAAGATTGCCCACAATTTCAAGCTCTGGCGTATGGGTAGCTTCTGATAGCAGGGCTTGACTAAAATGAGCAGGAATCACCAGCAGGACATCTGCTTTGCGGGTCTCAATTTTTTTGATGGCTGCTGCCCGAGAGCCTGCAGAACGGATACTCAGGGGAATGTTTTCCATGCTGTCAATGTATTCCTGAAAACCAGGCAACAGGGCACTTCCTATATTTATTTGCTCGTCCTGTACCGTAACTCCCTGGTCCTGATTAACGATGAGAGCACGATAATGAGGTTGACTCGCCTCGTTGATCAGGAAATAAACAAACACAAAAAAGGGCGCCATGGAAACGGTGAGGATGAGTATCCAGAAATTACGGAGCTGCTCCTTGATACTTTTTATAAAGATGGCCCAAATCATTCTCGCAAAGCCCTTCCAGTGAGATTGATGAAGACATCCTCCAGGGTGGTTTTACGGAGTTGGATATCTTGAATTTCCAGGCCCTGCATTTTTGCCAGATCAGTCAATGCCGAGAGCTTTTCCAGGTGTTGGAAAGATCTGATAAGCAATTTATCCTGTACCACCGAAATGGTATCAGTAGCCAGACCCAACGAGCTGATGGCTTCGATAAACTGAGTTGCAGGTGATGATTTCTCGGTGAGTAAGTAGCCCAGATCTGTCTCAAAGCGACATTCCAGACAATCACCGCTGCCCAATGATTGTTTGAGTGAATCCACACTACCAACTTCCAGCAACTTGCCATGATCGATAATGGCAACGCGATCCGATAGACGCTCTGCTTCATCCATATTATGGGTAGTGATGATGACCGTTTTCTGGCGAGCGAGAGAGCGAATGAGATCGCGGACCAGAATACGGCTCTGGGGATCCAGCCCTGCTTCGGGTTCATCCAAGATGAGGACAGGTGGATCATGGATGAGAGCCAGGGCAATATTCAAGCGGCGCTGCATCCCACCAGAGAGTTTGGCGGCATAGACATCTGTCTTCCCGGCTAGCCCCAGCATGTTGAGTAGTTCAATGGCTCTGCTGTGGGCTGCTGCTGCCGACATTTTGTGCATCGTACCCAGAAACACCAATTGTTCCCGGCAAGTGAGTCGCGGCCAGTATAGGTTCTCCTGGGAACAGAAGCCGATAATCTCAGACAGTTCTCCTGTGGTTTCCCAGTGAATCTCACCCCCATCTCGTTCCAGCAAGTCACAGAGCATACGTATGGTGGTCGTTTTTCCAGCGCCATTGGGACCCAATAGTCCCAAGATCTCCCCATGATTGATGGTCAGGGACAGGTCATCTACAGCGGCAAGATCACCAAAGTTTTTTCTGAGATGTGAGATCGATATCATGTTTTTCCCCGTGCCTGAAATATACCCGATCCAGCTACTTCAGATACACCATTTTTATGGTCTGTGTAAACCCTGCTCCACTGATTCGACAAAAATAGAGACCCGCTGGAACCGGATTTCCCGCTTGGTTGGAACCACGCCATTCCAGCTGATAATTCCCGGCTTCTTGCAGTCCTGCTTGAAGTATTGAGACCACGGTTCCATTTACATCAAAGATGACTACTGATATGTCGGCTTGCTCAGGCAACTCATATTGGATGTTTGTGCTGGGATTAAATGGGTTGGGACAATTCTGCTTCATAGTGAACATATCGGGGTGGTTCCGATCTGCTGCGTCGATATCCACAACGACTTGTTCAATATCATATAAGTGATACCGTTGTGGCCCTGCTATGGTCACAACATCTCGCTGGACCAATCCGATCTCTGGTGCAAACCAATCGTAATATTCATAGTCGGCTCCAATGAAACGGTGGAACCCGATACAGTTGGTAAAGGTTCTATAGGGAGTCACCAGCGTATCTCCAAGACTGGTCAGGGTGATCTGTGATATGTCTGTCCCGGGAAATTGAAAGGTCCAGGTGTCATTCAGATCAGCCCCAAAATCGTAAAGTAGCTGATCGGCAGCACCTGAATTAACCAGCACTTCATAAGCTTCAAATCGAAAGGCATTTATGGATTCGTTGGGATACCAGGCATCAAACTCATAATAGACTACGTCACCCATCAATTGAGAATCTACAACGGTAATATAAGTTGAGTCATATACCCCAGCGTAACTCCAGCGTTGTCCTACGGCCATCGGGAAGTAATTCAGTGTATCCTGATGTGTTTCTCCAGGAATCCCCAGGCTACCATCATCAAGCAAACAGTGAGCTTTGATACTGCCCCCCTCAGACCAGGCTAAAAAGGCACAGTTGGGACCTCTAATCATGTCTAAATCAGACTTTTCAGCTGCTGAATTTGTCACTTGCACCAGATCTGTATCCCACACAAAGGATCCCTCAGGGTCAAGTCTGCTGGCATAAATATCCATGGTCCCAAAACTGTATTGTCTAATATAGGTCAATAGTAGATCATCCTCCAGTTCGGTGGCCTGAATATCCAAAAATGACGACAAACCCATAGGCTCAACAGCCAGACCGCCCTCGCCCCATAACCGAGATCCGTTGTTATCTATCTTTTGGGCCAAAACACCCCGATTGATTTGGGATGCATCGGTTTCACCCCAGACCACATATACACCGGAGCTGTCGTTAGCCAGGGCTAGTCTGGGACTTACTCTAAAATTATTGGCTGATGTTGAGGCTTCCACGGCACTGGTCCAGTCAAGTGTGCCCGCGGCACTTACCGATTGAATTTTTCCTGTTTGATTTTGGGTGGTCATTTCGGTCCAGGATGAGAAAGCACCCCCGGTAAGATCAGGCTGAATATCCTGTTGCCAATTTCCCATGGGGAAGTTGACTGAGCTGGCCAAGGGAAGCCAAGGTGTCCATTGGGCAGTGCCATCCAGGGCATATTTTTGCAGCATAGCCTGACTACTCAAGGCTGGAAAAGATCCCGTTTGTTTAACGGCCTGCACAAGGATGTGACCATCTGAACTCAAGGTTGGTTGGGGGCTGATGAGTGTTGCATTGAAGGCCGAAGCGTTTATTCCACCCGCACTCCACAACATCTGACCATCAGGGCTGATCCTTTGCAATCGTAATGAGGTAAAATCATCTGACCAGGTCACAATAATGCTGTTATCCGAAGGCTCTACCACCAGGCGCGGGGAAATGTTTCCCCTCCCGTTGGCTGAAAGAGGCAGACCGTTTGCATCCCAGACATGATTCCCATCTGGATCAATTTTATAGGCATAGACTTCCCAGTTCCCAGTACGGGTGTCAACGCTGGAAATAATAGCATTATCTGCTTCATCAACAGCAAGGTTCATATGAAAAACCGCTATCCAACTGCTATTAGCAGCATCGCTTATGAGCTCGCCTCCTGGATTCCACTGGGGGTCTCCATTGATGTCAAGTCGTTGTAAATAGATATGAAAATTGCCACTGGTCAACCAGGCAACATAAGCTCCGCCATCTGAAGTGGCGACAATTTGGGGTTGAATTCCCGTTCCCAGTTGAACCGGACTACCAGGATCGTTAGACCATTCAGCGTGTCCGATCAGGGCGGTTATCGCTATTAGGAGCCATTGTTTCATGATGGATTCCCTTCACAAAATGTTTGTACAAACAATATGCAGGAATATAGCAGTTAAAATGTGGATTGGTAATGCTGGATAGGAAGCAAGGTCCTCAGTTTAACCTGGGGCTTCAAAAAGTAATGGACGATCAGTACATGCTTGCTTAAGATCTTTTTGTGCAAGGAGGCTGGGGTTCTCGAAGCCTTATATCCATTGGCAGGGACCGGTCATTTCGTCCTTCGCACTTCGACAAGCTCAGTGTGACGGCTCAGGTTGACAGCTCGTTGTCCTTTTTTGGGGTGGACGTTGAGGGGTATAATGGTATGGTCGAGAGAAGTTCGACTTAGGTCTTGTGCCCTGCGACCTTTGACTTTTGACATAGGACAAAAAGGGGGCGGCAATCTCTAAACCGCAGGTAAGGACATTATCTGACCGGGATGTAAATCCTTTCGCTCTCATTGCCCAAACGATCTACTGCTGTCACAGCAATAGTATCCAGTACTTCAGGGGGGGTCATGCCGTCTTCAGAGCGGATCACCAATGGTAATACATAAACTTCCTTATCGGCGTTGAGAATTTTGTAATCCCACTTCTTGCCACGCTGAAAGTAAACCACCCATTGATTGACATCTTCCTGGTCTTCATGAAGCCAATGGACATGGACATTGCCTTCCCTGGGATTCAGTTCTACCAGAGGTGCAGCCGGTACTTGATTGTCAAGCCAGGGTGATGGTGGGATAAGTGCCGGCCTGGCGTAGGGTCCTTTGAGAAGGATGTCAGAAATTCCTCCATAATTGCGCTGCAGGGCTTTCATTGAGAAGTGGACATTACCAGGGCCCTTGGGAACCATTCCGCGGGTAATCATGATCTGGCTGAAGTTTTCCAGAGCGCTGGCTTCATCCTTAATTTTGCTGGTAAAAAGACCCGGCCAGATATTTCTGTCATGTGTATTTTGACCAACCCACCAACCCAGCAATACTGGATAGCTCTGGGGAATCTTACGTGTGGGCCAGTACAGTTGGGGGGTCCAATAGTCAACCCAGCCCTCATTCAACCATAGTTTTGCATCTGCATAGAGTTTGTCATACTGGTCATAGCCCTGAATAGAGGCAGGATTGCCGGGACGCCAGATACCAAAGGGACTAAGACCAAATTTGACCCAGTTTTTTTCTGCCTTGATACCACTATAGACGCGTTTGATAAAAACATTGACTGCTTCACGACGCCAGTCATTACGTTCCAGGCTACCGCCATTATCCAGATAGTTCTGCCAGGGAATATCATCGGGGAATTCAATATTGCTGTAGGGGTAGAAATAATCATCAAAATGGACCCCATCGATGTCATAACGTTTGACCACATCCATAACCACATCGTAAGAGTAATCCTGTGTGGCTTGCATGGCGGGATCCAGCCAGAAATAACCCTTGTCAATTTCTCGTACAATTTCCGGGCGGGTAGAGATCACGGAGGTCTCGTTTTTCTGTCCATTGGGATGATGAGCGCGATAGGGATTGAACCAGGTGTGGAGTTCCAGACCGCGTTTATGGGCTTCTGCTACCCAGAAAGCAAGGGGGTCATAAAAAGGTTCTGGTGCTTTACCCTGCTCACCGGTGAGAAAATAAGACCAGGGCTCCAGCTCACTTTGATAGAGGGCATCACACTGGGGACGCACCTGGAAAACGATAGCGTTGAGGTTGAGGATGACGGCACTATCCAGCAGGCTGATGGCTTCGGCCTGTTGTTCAGCGGTGCTAAGACCCGGTTTGCTGGGCCAGTCAATATTGGCTACTGTGGCTACCCAGGCGGCTCTGAATTCTCGGGGGATCTCGATTGCATGCTTGATAGCTGTTGGGGGTGCTTCCATTGCTTCTGGGGTCACAGCTGGCTGGGGTGCTGCACAGGCAGCAAGGATGATGACAACAAAAATCAATAGCATGGGGTGTTTCATGAGTGGTTTTCCTGGCATGTTTGGGTCCAAAACATTGGGTTCGCGGGAATATAGCTGAGGACATCCCTCTGGGCTAATGTTCCGTGAAATTTGGAACTAGAAACTTGATTGTACGTATCGTCCTGCCTGCCAGTCTGAGGCTGGTCTCCGGACATTGACCTGTCATCCTGAGCCGTCACACTGAGCACTTCGGCTTCGCTCAGTATATACTCCGTCGAAGTGCGAAGGCTGATCAAAATATAGCCTGCCTTGATTTACACTACATTTGGTTTCGACCAGCCTACGTTCCACCTGAACTATGGCTTGGCAGGCAAGCTCAACCAGCGGCATACCAAAACTTTGCCTTGTGGAACGAAGGGATGAAGCTTATCGTTACATTTGCTATCACCATTGGCCCGTTAACCCATAAGGAAAATCACTATTCCTCGCTGCCTTCCTGTCATTTTGTTACTCTTGGTTGGATCCCAATTAATTGCTGCTGAACAAGCCATGGTTTCTGTTGAAGTCGTCCCTCTGACTCATGGTGTCCTGGCAAATGAGATTATTGAAGTCGCAGTGATCTTTTCCATGGAACCTGGTTGGTACACCTATTGGCAAAATCCCGGAGAAGCTGGCATGCCCACCAGTTTTGAATGGTCCCTTCCTAGGGACTTCAAGGTGATAAATCGTCGTGAACCCGTACCAACTCGCCACATTGATCAAGGCATTACTACATTTATCCTCGATAATGAAGCGCTTTACCTGTTTAGCATTCAAGCACCCGCTGAAATACCTGATAGCAACGTCTTTGCCCTGGATATTCAATGGCTGGAGTGTAAAGATCTTTGTCAGCCGGGTTCTTCTAAACACCGTTTCATGATACCCACAAGTAACACTCCATCGAAGGCTATAAAGGAGCGGACTGCCCTGCTTAAGCAAGCTGAAAAACGTTTTCCTGATTCAGGCCCTATTTCATTGGGCACAGTTTCTAAAAAGGAAAATCAGATTGAGCTGGCCTTTAGACACCTGCCCTGGGATCGGAAACTTCTATCCGTTGACTTTTTTCCATATGACGAAATGGTTTATGATTTAGCGAGGCCGGTTCATGTAAAGCGCGGTTTTGGCAAGCAATGGATCATCATTCCACTGCTCAATAATGCAGATGTTCTTCCAGAATCTCTACATGGCGTACTTGTTCAAACATTTGCTTCACCTGGTGGTCCTATCACCACCCACTCCATCGTCAATCAACCCTTTCAATAAGGAGATACACATGCGTTTAAAACATATCACGATTATGATTATTGCTGTATTGCTGGCCACAACTGGTTTTGGTCAGAAATTAAGCGTTGGGGAAGCTGCTCCTGATTTTTCTCTGAAAGATGCCATGGGAAAATCACATAATCTCAGGGAATACCGCGGGAATTATGTGGTGCTTGAATGGGTCAATTATGATTGCCCCTTCGTGAAAAAGCATTATGACAGCGGTAAGATGCAAGCCCTCCAGTCAACCTATACTGAACAGGGTGTGGTCTGGTTATCTATCAATTCCTCAGCACCTGGCAAGGAAGGTAATTTTAAGCCCAATGAAATCATGCGCAGGGCCAAGGCACATGGTGCTGCTTTCTCCGCCTATCTCATTGATTCCGATGGCCAGGTTGGCCACTCATATGCTGCCAGAACAACACCGCATATATTTATCATTGATCCCCAGGGTCAACTGGTATATGCAGGCGGGGCTGACAATGTTCGCTCTACCAAAGTGGAGGATATTCCCCGGGCCAAAAATTTTATTTCTTTAGCTCTGGACCAAGCCCTGGCGGGTCAGCCAATCACCAATAGCATTTCCAAGCCATATGGGTGTTCGGTTAAATATTGATTGGGGCGTTTCAGGTTAGAAGTTAGGTGTTAGGGATTAAGAGTTGGGAGACAATATCGAAACCTAACTTCTAACTTCTAACTTAATGCTGATGTCCACCGGCACCATGAACATGTCCATGTTCAAGTTCTTCTTTGGTGGGCTCCCGGACATCCATGACTTCCACATCAAAATGCAGGGTTTCATCTGCCAGGGGGTGATTCATATCCACGGTGGCTGATTTATCACCAATCGCGGTAATCGTAGCGATATGCGTATGGTCGCCATTTTGAACCTGGAACTGAGCTCCCATTTTTACTTCGCTGGCATCCTGAAAGTTTTCCAGGGGAATTTCCTGAACCAATTCTTCAGTTCGCACGCCATAAGCCTGATCGGGAGCAATGATGGCCACCAGTTTATCGCCTTTAACTTTACCTTCTAGTTCTTTTTCAAGACCTGGAATCAATCCGCCATTACCATGTAAATAGGCGAGGGGTTCACGACCAGAACTGCTATCCAATACTTCACCACTATCATTGGTCAGGGTATAATCAATACTTGCCACTTTATCTTTTTCGATGTTCATTTTTTGTACTTTCTTTTTTTCAACGAAGATAGCGAAGGCAACCAGATTGTAGCCTTTTGTTGCGATCGGTAAGTTCGTTGCGATTATTATTCAAATTGGGCTATAACTACTCTTCTAAGATCAGACTAAAGGCAGTGGTCAGCTTTAATACGTTTTTACTCTCACGCTCCAGATTGGTGGCCAGTTTCTGCGCAATATTTTCCATTACCTGAACCCCAATTGCTGGATGTTTTGCACAGGCTTCCTGGAAGGCGGTTTTGGACATAATCACGATTTCACAATCAGATGATGCACTCACTGTGGCCGTCCGTATGGAATCCTCCATGAGCATGGCCATTTCACCAAAAAAGGGTCTGTATTCATCTGACAGAGTGATAAAAGTTTTGTCCTTGGTGTCAGCTTCTTCATCTCCCAGAAGGGTAAGTTTTTTACTGATGGTTACCTGACCTTTGATCAGAATAAACAGAGTCTCCCCTGTTTGACCTTCGGTCATAATGACATCACCCTCTTTATAGGAGACCTGTTTTGTGGCTGGCCGATAGACCGCAATCTCGTCTTCAGTCAAGCCTTTAAACAGGGGGCAATTTTTTAGATGTTGTATGTAAGGCATGGGCTTCTCTGTTCCTGGTTAATACCTACTTTAACAATATCATTTGTTCACCGGACTTCAGGACATAGTCCTTTTCCGGATTAATCCGAACTTTAATTTTCTGCTCTTCATTGACACCTCGACCAGCAGCCTTGAGTTTGGCGGCAATAAATTGATCAAGATAGTCACCTGAATCAGCGCTGAGAAAATCTCCAATTCCAGCACTCCCCTCCTCCTGATAAACACCCAGAAGTGTCATCTCATGTTCTTCAAATGATTCACTAAACAACTCTGCATAGGTTTTTCCAATCATACGATCTGGAACCACCCTGGTTTCAAGACGAGAATTGTCCGTATTCAATACTTCTGATAAAAAGGCTGGAATCCCCGGGTTGTGCAATTGACTGGCGCCGAGGTAAGGACCAAACTCATCAGCGATTATAATGCCATCGGCTTTGGCCCGTCGAAGTTTTGATTTATTCTCATAATGAAGGATGTAGGCATAGACTTTTGTTTTGGGGGCCAGGGCTTTGATGGAATAGGTGGCCAGAGCTGTTTTCTCGTCAGCTTCTTGTTTGCCTGATTTAATCAGATTTGGTAAAATGAGAACGGCCTTTGCTTTTGAGACATTGGCCTTTGCCAAAACGGCATCCTGAGTAAAGTCTCCTCTTACAAAGCCAAGATGGCTAGCATTGAGTGTGGAGCGCCAGGCATCGATTTCTTCCTCCGATAATTCATTGACCAGAACAATGGGAGTACTGTCTTTTTTATCCTGCTTGAGCAGTGATTCCAATAATTCGTCTGCCAGATCATTCCAACCGCAGATGATATAGTGCTCACTATATTTTATTTTTTCCAAACCTTTACCCTCTCTGATTTTCCTGGCTACAAAGATGGATGAAATGGTAGCCGTAAAGAATGAGATCAACGCCATGGAGAAAAACATCATGATAGATGCCGCGATCCGGGCTGCCGGGGTCACGGGAGTCAGGTCGCCAAAGCCCACCGTGGTCATGGTTACCCAGGCCCAGTAGAAGGCATCAAAAAGATTGTTGATCTTGCTATCGTCTGAGCTGTAATCCAGGAGGAATACAGCCAGGCCTCCTACAAAAAGAATGATCCAGAGGATCAGAATCAGGTCAAGGACACCTTCTTCGCGGAGTCTTTTTGCCCAGGCTATCATGTTATGGATGATCTTCATTCGCATTAAACTAAGTCAAAAGCGCACATCTTGAAGGAATAAGTTTGGATAATCGAAGGGTCAGGGCTGCTTGTGGAGGTGTCACTTTTTGATAAACTTTAGCTCAAAAGAGGCACAGATGGGACAGGCAAAAGGAGTCTTGATACACAAAAATTATTTACTAGTTTAGTAGTGCAGTAATTTAGTAAATATTCATAAGGAAATTAATAATATGAAAATACCAAGTGAGCTCAAACACAAGCCCGTCATTGTTTCAGAAGACTATGATCGTATTGATGGCCGCAAGGCACACAACTCAGATGCCAAAGGTTTATCTCTGGGGCTGGCCCAGTGGAATGAACGCGGCAATGTGGATATCTCCGCCAAAGTCTGGCGTCATACCGGTGGAAAATGGTCCCGCCAGTCAGAGGAACTTCCCTTGCACCGCGTTCTGGATCTGGCCATTCTCATCGTCAAGTCCCGAAAAGTTTTTCTCGAGCGTTATCATAAAAACGAGAAAGACTACCCGAATTATCCAGCTCTAGATCGTATTGGTCTCCAGGGTGATGCTATGAATGTGCAGGTTTGCATTGACAATGAGTTTATCGAAGATGATCTTGATCTCTTCGAAGCGACACTGGCAAAAGATGATGAAATCATCAGCGAGCGTTTAAATGTGCTCATGGGTCTACTCAATGACTTGAAGTCATAACAGCTTGAATGGAGAAACCATTATGACACTCAATATCCTAGATTTCCTGACCGGCTTCTTTTTAATGAATGCCATGCCTCACCTGCTTTTTGGAATAATAAGACTACGGTTTTTAAGTTTATTCGGTTTTTCTGCCATCGGGAATCTGCTCTACGCCCTTGTCAATATTGGTATCGCTGGAGGTCTTTATCATTATCAATACGACATTACCTCAATCAAACAAGATGGTATTCTGCTGGGGGCTCTGGCGATGTTCGTGATATACGCGATCACAGGACGATTCTTTGTTGGTTTATTTCAGCCCAACCACAAACCCATTCTAACTGATTTACTGATAGATGAAAAAGGCAAGTAGGGACCACAACCATCCGCTTCCCAAGTGCTGTTAAGGGGTTGTGAACATGCAAGCATTTGACCTTCTTGTCAGAGCAGGTCTTGACTTAACCACCCTATCCATCGTATCAAAGCGCCTGAAGCTGTTTTCGATAAGCGACAAGTATAGCGCTGATATTTTCCGGGAGTTCAACGCTGGGATCATCCGCTATATGCTTCCCAAGCCGGCTGATCATATTGAAGAAACTCTCGACTTTATAAATGACTCTCGCAGAGGCATGCGGGAAGGCTGGAATCTGGTTCTTGCAATCACAGAGAAGACAAGTGGTGAATTCCTGGGTTGCTGTGGTTTACATGGCGAGGGCCGACATCGGACACCTGAGCTGGGAATCTGGATCAAAAAATCAGCCCACGGTAACAAATATGGGCTAGAAGCTATTCACACTCTGGCCTCCTGGACCTTCAAGCATATCGATGTGGATTACCTGATCTATCCCGTGGATCGCGCCAACATCCCTAGCAGGAGAATTCCGGAGTCAATGGGTGGAATTGTTTTTGAAGAGAAGCAGGTAAAAACCGCTCGGGGTGGCTATCTAGACGAAATTTGTTATAAACTTTCGATCGAGAATTTCACTCTGATTTCGAATACAAAATTGGGTTGAGGGGAGAGTTAATGAGTTTTCCCTGTTGCGCACCCGGCGTAAATGCATCTCGGTCAACAAGCTGAGTTTTGCTGGGAGATTTTAACAAGCGGGTATCATCTGCCATGTAAATAATGGTCATAACTTCCCGGTTTTGGTCGGTAAGATTAGGACCGGCATGATGGACGGTCCAACCAGCATGAATACTGATATCGCCCACTTCGAATTCGTCAGCACTCACATCAAACCCAGATTGCTTCACGTATTCAGCAAAGAATGTTTCGCTTTCATCACTAATCACCATCTCCCTGCCACCCCTTTTCAAATGGCTCCCTTTTGCAAAAGAGAGAGCGCCCATTTCTGAGTGTGTTGTCTGGAGCGGAATCCAAAATGTGCAGGTATGTCTTGTATCAAGCGGCCAATAGGCCTGATCAACATGCCAGGGCGTCGCCCCTCCCCCAGCTTCTTTAAACAATGCCTGGTCGTGGTAAAGCCGAACGCCGTTGACACCCATGATTTTGGCGGCGATTTCAGCCAGGTCCTTTCGGAAAACGAATTTTTTTACTGCATCAGATTGCTGCCATAGATTAGTGACCTGAGTAAAGGCTTTCTTATAGGTTGAACGCATTTCCATGGTTGATGTATTGGTATTCAGTGCTGCCATAAGATCGCGGAGTGCTTCTGAGAGATGTTCAAGGCTTTCTGTATCAACGCCTTTTGGGATCCGGATGTACCCATCCCGTCTATATTTCTCCTGCATCTCAATACTGATATCGACCATATGTTTCACAACTCCATACTGCTGGTTTTGACTGTGCTCAAATTATTATGCATTTGAATGATTGAAAGCATTTGAATTAATTTATCTTCCCTCAACAATGAAGGACATCTCTCATGCGCACTAAAATTGTATTGTTACTTTTGTTCATCACCAACAGTCTCATAGCCCAAACATTAGTCAGCGGAAATATTGGCGGCGTTTGGGATAGGCAGGGAAATCCCTATCTCCTGACAGCGAATTGTGTGGTCGCTATTGGAGACACCTTGATCATTGAAAACGGGGTTCGTATTGACCTGGATTCTACTTTCGAGTTCAGGGTCCAGGGTGTCTTGTCTGCTTCTGGAGCTATTTTTCATAATGGAGGTAGTGTCAGGGGCGATAACGGTTTGCTTGAGTTCTATAACTGTGGTTTCATAGAACTTGAGGGTGGTATCAATATCATCAGCGGAAGCGCCATGCTTTATGGATGTGGTATTGAAGGTGCTGCAGGGACAGGGATCTCCTTTTCAAATACAGACTCCTCTTATGTCCGCTGGACGCAAGTAATTGATAGTGGTGATTACGGTATTAAAATTTTCCAGTCAGATGAGGTGGAGGTTTCTAACTGTCTTCTCATAGGAAATTCAGTGAACGATTTTAATCATCCCGCTCTGTTTATAGATTCCTGCTCACCTCAGATCATTGAGAATAATATCATCGATAATAATCATGGCCAGGGCGTGGGTGTCTGGACCTTGACATCTATAGCCGCTCCTGTAATAAGAGGCAATTTTATACGCGGTAATTTTACAGGAATCACCGTTGTGAATTCGCCGGCCTATATCCTGGATAATATTATTGTGGCGAATTACCAGGAAGGTAATTTTAATTCCGGGGCTGGAATCTATGCTGGTTTTGGATCTTCCATGGGTATTGTTATGGGGAATTACATCGGTGGAAATTATTATGGGGTTTCCATAATCAATGACGCCTCTCCCAACCTGGGTGATATGGTCAATGATTATCCTGGTGATGATGGCCTCAATCTTTTCTATGACAACACATTTGATGGTCAGACCTGGCACATCTGGAACAGTACATCCTCCCCCATTATGGCTCAGAACAATTATTGGTTGGGGTTGGATCTTTCAGAAGTCGATGCCACACTATATGACAACGAAGAGGGTGGTGGTGAAGTTATCTTTGAGCCCATTTATGCTGCTCCCCTGCCTGAACCTCCAGATATCAACAATGATGAATTTGTCAATATTCTTGATGTGGTTGTGCTTATCGAAAGTATCGTGGGAATGGGTCTTCCGGATCCAGTGACCTTTTATCTGTCAGATATTAATCATGATTTTGACATCAATGTAAATGACGTTATTGCACTCATAGATAGTGTTGTTCAATAGAAGGGTTTAGCGGAGTCGGTGAAAGCCGACAGGTTTAGTCTCGACTATCCCCATCGTTTGAAAGTTGGGAAGACAGTTCCAGCAGGCGCTCTTTTTCTGTGTTACTCAAATTTTCATAACCCACCTTGGTTATCTTATCCAACAATGCATCCATCTCTTTTCTTAATTCTGTTTCGCTTCTAACGCGATGCCAGCCTTTTTGATGGGGCTTTGAAGCAGAGGGTCCAGTCTGACGTGGGGCGTCATCCTGAATTATGCGAATTTTTTTAAACCTCCTCAACCATTGTCGCCAGGGGATGTTCAGACCGCGATAGCGTCCATTTCTTTTCAGATAAAACCAGCCCACAACCAAACCACCCAGATGGGTTATATGGCTGATTCCATCGCCATTTCCAACCGAGACGAAAGTCATAAATCCCATGATAAGCATGAGGTATTTTACTTTGATGGGGACCAGCATATAAACCAGCACTTTGCGGTCGGGATAGGTCACGGCATAGGCCAACAAAATGGCATAGATGGCCCCACTGGCTCCAATAATTGAGGGAATGGTTCCACGATAGCCTCCCAGAACACCCACGAAGTAGGGCACCAGGGAAAACACTCCAGCTCCCGCGCCGGTCACAACATAAAATCTAAGAAATTCTTTACGTCCCCAAACGCCTTCCAGCTCCGAGCCGAACATCCATAGCATGAGCATATTCATGGCGATATGCCAGAAGCCACCATGTAAAAACATATAGGTAAAGGGTTGCCAGATACGCAATCCAAAAATGACATCATGAGGGTTCAGTCCAAACCAGCTGGCCCAGATACCCATACCCATAATCTGGGTGAGCATGTAGACAGCGACATTGGCAATCAGGAGTTGACGCACTCCATCACCCATTTTATTGGGGCCAAATCGCATACGTGGTGTGCCTTGTTGATAATCCCACTGATTCATGAATTAGTATAAGATTTTTATAGTGATTTGAAAGCTAGGTATTGGACCGATTATAGAAACTTGAAGCATTCAACCCGTCGCCACGAGTCGACACACTGGGGCTCTTGAAGAAATGGTTAAATATCACATAACTCTAGTTCGTCATCCCGAGCGGAGTCGAGGGATATTTATATCAAGCAAATTAATGGACCCCTCGACTCCGCTCGGAGTGCCGAACAACTCTATCGTCGTGGCTTGCTAAACCTAAATCCTACTCACCCACTCCATGAGTTGCGCAGTGAGGAAACCGAAATACAGGCCGAGGATGTTTCCCAGAACACCCATGAGCAATCCAACAGGTGCCATACCCTTCTGGTAGACCGAGGCCACAATGGGTGCGCTCACCACACCTCCAATATTGGCTTGTGAGCTTGTGGCAATGAGAAACATGGGTGCCTTTAGCATGCGACCAACGCTGAAGAGGATCGTTGCGTGAATCCCAATCCATAACACACCTACGGCGAGGAACATTGGTGCTTCAGTGATCGCCCTTAAATCCGCCTTGGCTCCGATAGTGGCCAGGAGCAGATAGAGAAACATATTTCCCATATGGGATGCCCCCTGTTTTTCCAGTCTGGCAACTGGTGTAAATGATAAACCCAGGCCAACCAGAGATACGAGGATTACAGTCCATCCAAAACTGGTCACAACCTTTCCTAGATCAGGAAGCATTTCGCCAGCTTTCAGTGATAGAAATCCCAATCCGAAACCAACCACGACCATAAAGATCAGTGAAGAGAATGTGAGCGGTTCACGTTTACTATTCTCTGAATTAGCCAGATGTTCACTGAGATCATCCACAGGAGATTCTGTGACACCATTCCATTTATCCAGTCTGGTTTGAAAACTGGATATAAAAATGACCACACCCATCCAGCCATAACCGACCACAGTATCAACAATGATCATGACGCCAAAAAGTTCGTCCCGGACACCGATTGAGGTTCCCACAGCGACCATGTTGGCACTCCCGCCAATCCATGATCCGGACAGTGCTCCCAGGCCCTGCCAGGCGTCTTCAGGTAACCAGGCACCAAAGAGTGCTAAACTGATGACGCCACCTAAAACAATTCCAATGGTTCCACCCAGCATGGTTCCCAGAGCTTTGGGTCCCAGTTTGGCGATGGCTTTGACATCAGCAGAGAGCAACAGTAAAACCAATGCTGCTGGCAGCAGGTATGTTTTCACCCAGCTGTATAAATCGGATTGTTCTGGTGTAATCCCCAGAGTTGTGGATATCATGGGCAGGAAATACACCCATATAACAGGTGGGACTATGTCGAAAAGTTTTTTGCTCCAGGCTTGTTCTTTTGCATAATAGATCAGACCAATCAGTGAGATCAAATATACAAGTATGGCAGTCGGGTCATTAATTAGGGGCATATTTTTACCTGTGTGAGTTTAAGCGTGTTTGAGTTCCATGGATTTAGCATTCAAATATTTTTGTCTTTTGAACAAGTGTCGGTTCTGTTTCTTCCTACTTCCAATTTTCAATTTTCAATATCTCCTCAACCTCTTCATCCGTCATGACAAATTCACGGGCTTCTTTGACAAGATGGCGCCAGACTAGAGGTAATCCAACAACGAGCAGACCAAGTACCAAATAAAAGGGCAGTGGGTTCATAAAGAACAAACCCGTCATACCGATAACCCCAGCCACAACCGTGGTGTATTTCCCGTCACGTTCCATGACACGCCTTCGTTCAACCAGTGCCTCCTGAATTTTTGAAACATCAGTCAAACCTCTCTGGTTTTCATTTAACTGTCCCAAAATGGGATGGGATTCAATCTTGCTCATGGCGTGTCCTGTTCTTCGAAATAAACATCCGTATATTTATTGGCGTTTGGCATAAGATGGGGAATATACCCCTTTAAATTTGGCTGCACTACAGTATATGATGTTGGGTACCACATAAACGCATAAGGAGCTTCTTCAATCAAAATACTGTCGATTTCCATAGCGAGCACTTTTCTCTCATCAGCATCCAGACTTCGCTGTTGTTTCTCAATGGAGCGATCCACTTCTGGATTGGAGTATCTATTTCTACGTGCAGCGTTGTCTGAGTGAAAAAGAGGAGCCAGGAAGTTTTCTGAATCGGCATAGTCGGCCCACCAGTTTCCCCAATATGCATCAGTTTGTCCTTTTCGCATGGCATCGCGCATCATGTTCCAATCGTTGCGTACGAGATGAACGATAAAACCGGCTTCATTAAGATAGTGCTGAATAGCTTCCAATGTTTGTGAAATGGCTGCACCTGGATCTACCCAGAGATCAAATTCGCAACCATCAGGGTATCCCGCTTCAATTAGCAGATCATTGGCAGCTTGTGGATCGTATGGAATGTCAATTCGTGTACTATCGTAGCCCTCCAGCCCAGGCGGTATAGGGCCTTGCGCCAATGTTGCACTATTGTGCATTATGCGATAAATAATCTTCTCTCGATCAATAGCAAGGGTGACAGCTTGTCTCACACGTTTATCATCGAAGGGTTTTCGCTCCACATTCATGGCCAAATAGTAAATACCAAGCTCATCCAGCTTGTGGATATAGGGTTTCCACATTTCGCTACGTGTCCAGTATTTAAACTCTGAGTTTGGGACGGCCATAACATCTAAATTACCTGCTTCAAATTCAATTGCAGAGGTTAAAACTTCTGGAATATTGTTTAATAATAAGCCTTTAAGTTTTGCTGGACCGGCATAGTAGTTATCATATCTTTTATAGCGAATTTGCCGGTCAGCTTGCCATTCTTGAAACACCCAGGGTCCGGTTCCCATGGGATTAATTTTTAAGTCTAACGCTATGCTGTCACGAGGCGTCTTTTGAACAATGGCGGTTGCAGGTGCACCTAAAAATCCCAAGAAAGGAGCAAAGGGTGAACTGAGAACAATCTGTACAGTGGTATTATTTACGGTTCTTATGCCACTAATATCATCTGCATTACCCTGCATATAGGCTCGAGCACCCTTGATAGGCGAAAGCAGCCAGGTTTGTGGTGAACGTGTCTCTGGATTCAAGACCCTCTCGAAGGAGTGCTTGACATCAGCTGCAGAAAGCGGTATTCCGTTCCAAAAAGTGACATCGTCACGTAGGTGAAACACATAACTCAAACCATCATCCGAAATCTGCCACGATTTTGCCAGACCAGGTAGAATTTCACTACCCGTTCCAAAGCGAACCAGGTTGTCATACATCAGTGCAGTTATAACTCCCGTAGTTATATCCGCAGACAAGGCCGGGTCTAACGATTTAGGTTCCGTTGTGATGATTAAATTGAGGTAATCGGCGTAAGGATCTTCGGGACAACATGACCCAAGACCTAGAAGCAGGAGGGTACCAACAAGCAGTGGTGCTATTTTGTGCACCACGGTTTTCGATCGGCTCATCAAGTACTCCAGTAAATCATTTGGTTCCCATGCTATATTTTTCCACAGTATATGGACTTGAGGTTGGGTTAAGATATTCAAGATTGGCATTTATAAAAAAACAATGTGGAATCAGCAAAAAATACTTGACTGACCGACTGTTCGGTCATACTTTCACTCCGCACTCAACCACAGGAGGTAATTCACCATGAGTCCCCTACAAAAAGATCCCACCAAAGCGGACGCTATCATCAGAGCCGCTATTCATATTTTTGCCAGAGATGGTCTGGAGAAAGGCAAGATAGCCGATATTGCCAAGGAAGCTGGTATCGGCAAAGGTACCGTTTACGAGTACTATAGTAGCAAAGATGAAATCTTTCATGCCATGGTCAACACTATTATGGCTGACATGGTCGATGCCTCGGAAACACTTTACTCAATGGATCTCAGTCCTCGAGATAAACTACGCACCTTTATGCGTATGAATACTGAAATAGTCTTTGAGATGGATGAGGCCATGCTGATTATTACAGAAATGTGGGCTCAGGGTGCCCGAGCCATGCGTCGTGGTGAACATGAAGCTGCCCAGTTCTTTGATTCATACGGGAAGATGAAACAGTTCGTCATTAACATTCTGAAGGCTGGTGTCATGGCAGAAGATTTTCGCGAAATGAATTATGACGGGGTAGCCACGCTTGCCCTTGCGTTCGTAGATGGATTCATCTGGCAGTTTATGCTTAACAATGATCGGGCAGCATTTGATAGAGCTCTTGTTGAGGGAATAGACAGTTTTATGAAAGGACTAGAACGATGAAAACTAAACTGCTTATCTTCATCCTGCTTAGTATCTCAGCGGTTTTTTCTCAAACCCCTACAGCCGTGGACATCGTTGACCGCGTCACCAATGTCATGTCACCCGAAAATACTTACTCCAAAGGAACCCAAACCATCATCACCAGTTCAGGTAAAGAACGGGTTTTTGAGTTTGAATCCTGGTCCGCCGGTAAAGGAGAAAGCTCCCTCACCCGCTATACCAAACCTGCTGCTATCCGTGGCCAGGCCTTTCTCATGCTGAACAACGCTGATGATATCTGGAGCTACTTCCCACGCACCAAACGGGTTCGCAAGCTAGCCTCTCATGCCAAAAAACAGAAAATGCAGGGTTCTGATTTCACCTATGAGGACATGGGCGGGGGAGATGTCTTTCAGACAAAATTTACACCCACACTCCTGGGTGAAGAAACTCGTGATGGTGATCTGGTCTGGCAAGTCGAACTAATTGGCATACCCGACCTAGAGCCGCCTTACCCAAAAATTATACTCTGGGTGCGACAATCAGACTACTTCCCTGTGACTCTGGACTATTTTAACGAAAGTGGCTATAACACAAAATCCCTGGTGTTGAGCGACATCGAGATGATTGAGAACTATCCCACTGCCATGACCATGGTTATGACCGACAATAAGGAGCGCTCAAGCACAACCATGCGAAACCTGGAAATCACCTATGCCTGGGAGCCACCAAAGGGCTTCTTCTCTGAAAGGAATTTGAAAAAATGAAATTTTGGGGGACAATATTACTGCTGCCCGGTTTGCTCCTGGCACAACCTGAATTTTTCGGTTACTTCGAATCAGAGGCCGATGTGATGCAGCTTGGTTCGACACGTTATAATTTTGGATACAACAAATTTCGCCTTGATGTGGAAGTTCGTCCTAGTGATAATGTTCTTATTGGGGCAAACATCAACATCCAACAGTACTGGGGCAAAACAACGTGGAATATTTTTGATTTTGTTCCTGGTTATGCCGAATCCGGTCTGGTTTTGAATGTTGACCTACCAGACACCTTGCTCCTCGACAACTTCTATATGAAGCTCTCCTTCCCGCGGTTTGACCTGACGGTAGGCCGGCAGCAAATCTCACCCGGTGTTGGATATGCCTGGAACCCCACAGATATCTTCAACTCAAAAAGCCTGTTGGACCCCAGCTATGAGCAAACCGGAGTCAAGGCATTGCGCCTTGAAATACCCTTGGGTGATCGAGCCTTATTTACCGCCATCGCCCAACCTGAAGCTGAGATTGAACAAAGCACTCAGCAATACGCATTCAATGTGGGGCTGGGCTGTTTTGATTTCTCCCTAACAGGCTCTCTTCAAGAACGGGTGGATTATAGCGTTCCCATTCTGGGTGATATGAACATCAAGCAGCGTATGATGCTCGGCGGAGGTTTGGTCGGTGAATTGCTAGGCTGGGGCTTGTGGGCCGAGTTTTCCACCAACGACCTGGAAATGGAAAGTCCGTTTGCAACTTTTGATTACTCTAACCTTTCCCCGTTAACGCCACTTCCAGATCAAACATTTACTGAATATGTCCTCGGAACTGATCACACTTTCGACAACTCGCTTTACTTCATGGCAGAATACTTTCACAATGGTTTGGGCGTTGCAGAAAAGGATGAGCTGTCACCTGCTGACTATTTGGCATCCCTAGGAGGGCAATCCCACAGCCTTATGCAAGATTATGTCTTCATGTATGCTATGCACCCTACTTTTGATTTTGTAACGCTGAGCACTCTGCTTTTCGCCAACCTGAATGACAACAGTGGTACCTTTGCACCCCAGCTGGACTGGAACGCTTTTGAGGATACCAACATCTCCCTCCAGGGCAGCTTGTTCTGGGGTGATGATGATACCGAATTTGGATTACAGGACTGGGGTCTACGCCTGAGGGTACGCAGTGATTTTTAGGGATTATCAACCTCGGGCATCCAAAAATAGAACCTTAGCGCTCTCCGCGTACTTTGCGGTAAGGCCTTTTGCTATGACTAACTACTATTCAAGAAAGGATTAATCATGAGAGAACGATTAATCAAACAACTGGCCGATCTGGCTGTAAACAAAACCAAACTTATGCTCTGGATTATGGCGGGCATAACACTAGTAACCATGATCCTTTCAGGTGGAATGTCCATGACGCCCAAATGGTCAGACATGCTCCCCGAAGGTGACAAACGCACCCTCGAATTCGACCGCATTCTGGAGGAATTTCAATCTGCCTCCAGCATCATTGTGGTGGCTCAGGGTAACGAAGCCGATATCAAAGCCTTTGCCAATGATCTAGCCCCCCGCGTTCTTGATTCTTTGACTATTCCAGGCAAGGATAAGGAGCCGGCAATTTATGTCCGCCGTGTCGATTACAAGGCCGATCTGGATTTTATGAGAGAGCATGGCTTTATGCTCATGAAGGAAGATGACCTTAAGAATCTTAAGGATATTTTCCAGGATCCAGGTCTTACTGGTTTGCTGACCAACATGAACAATTCCTTTGAAAAAGAATTCATCCAACCCGAAGAATCCATTTCTAATCGAGAAGAAGAAGATGGTGCACTGGTTTTTCTCAACGGCATCAATAGCTGGCTTGGCTCCATGGAGTATGCGCTGAAGACAGGAAACATCCCAGCGCCAGCTGCAGAAGCAGCTGTGGACAAACTATTGCTGGGGGAGCCATACTTTCTGTCATACGATAGAGAAGCCCTGATCATGAATCTGATTCCCACTTTCAGCATGATGGATGCCTTCCTGATTGTGGATGGAACCGATGCAGTTCAGGCCGTTCTCAGTGAGGTTCTGGAGAACCACCCCAATGTTCAGGCCGGTCTCTCGGGCGCCATTGCTGTTGGTCGGGATGAAATGTACTATAGCTCACAAGGTCTTGAAATCTCCATGGGGCTTTCATTCTTTCTGATTGGCGCATTGCTTTACATGGCCTTCAGGATGGCCATGGCCCCCGCTCTCGCCCTACTCAATCTGATAGTTGGCTTAATCTGGGCGGCGGGTATTGTAGCGGTTGTGGTTCCCGTATTAAACATCATGACTGCCATGTTCATGATCATATTAATTGGCCTGGGGATCGATTTCTCCATTCATATTATTTCAACCTTTACCGAAATGCGAGCCAAAGGACTTTCGCTGGAGGCAGCCACCCTGTCTGGTCTACAAAAAAGTGGTGGCGGGGTTTCCACAGGTGCCCTGACCACATCTGTCGCTTTTCTGGCGCTGATGATTGGTGACTCGCGGGCCATGAGTGAATTGGGACTGGTTACCGCTATTGGTCTCCTGGCGGTTATGGTTTCCAGCTTTGTACTACTCCCCGTCTTTCTGGTGGTGAGAGAACGTCGTTATGCAAAAAAACAGATTAAAAAGGGACTCTCTGCAGAGGTAACTCCGCGAGATCTCACCCTCAAACCACTGGGCAGGGCTGGAGTTATTATTCAGGACAATCCCTGGATCAGTATTGCGGCTGTAGTAGTGATAACCATCCTGTTGGGCTTCAGTGCTCGGCAAATCACCTTCAATCACAATATGATGGATCTTGAAGCAGAAGGGTTACCCAGTATTATGCTCCAGGATACGGTTCAGGAAAAATTTGATCTGAGTATGGATTTCGCCTATCTCGTATCAGAAAGCGTAGAAGAATCCCGAACACTGCGCAAGAAAGCCAAGGAATTACCCTCAGTGGCCTCCGTGGAAGACATCTCAACCTTTATTCCTTCCCCTGAACAGCAATCAAAAAGAGTTCCTTATATTGAAGAAATCCATGCACTCATGGAGGGGGCACAGGTAACACCCATAAGTCCTCAAGACCTTGAGCTGATTCGACAGGAAATCGAAAGACTGGAAATGAATATCATGGAGTTTCAGTCCATGGCCTTTTTGGGAGGACAGGATAAGGTCTATAGCCGTTGTACTGAAATCGTTGGCAGTGAGGAAGAGGCGCCTGACAACACCATTTTTACTCGTTTATATGGCTTGCTGGACCAAGGCTCCAGTGTTTTGACGTCAAAACTTAACATGTTCCAGGACAGCTATGCTGAATACTTCACCGCAAGTGTGCTGAAGATGGCCAACACGGATCCCATCAGCCTGGAAATGCTTCCCGAATCAATCGTTGATCGTTATGCCAGTAAAGACAGATCACTATTTCTCACAACGGTGTTGCCATCTGGAAATATGTGGCAAGACAAACTCTTTATGGATCAATTTGGTACCGAACTTGAGACGGTAAGTGACCGAACGACAGGTATGCCGGTTATCATGCGTGCACTCCTTGACATCATCGGCCGCGATGGTCGCAATGCAGCCTACCTGACCCTGGTTTTAGTCTATCTCATTCTGTTGCTCGACTTCAGGAGTTTTAAATATGCCTTCATTGCCATGTTGCCTCTGGCCACAGGTGCTGTCTGGATGGTAGGCCTGATGCAGCTTTTCGGACTTCAATTGGACATGATGAATGTCATGGCGCTACCCCTGATCCTGGGTATTGGTATCGATGATGGGGTTCACGTCGTCCATCGCTGGCGATTGGAGGGACCTCGTTCTGCCAACATTGTGCTATCAAGTACTGGGAAGGCTGTCTTGTTAACGTCACTGACGACCATCCTGGCGTTTGGGTCCATGATGTTTTCACCCTTCCGTGGATATGGTAGCTTGTCTTATGCGCTTATTTTTGGTGTCGGGGCCTGTTTTTTCACGACGATGATCATACTTCCAGCCTTTATGGGGTTGTTGGACAAAAAGAAATAACACCCAATACATCCTTGTGAGGGAGCCATCCCAATCCCTCACAAGGAGTTCCATTAATTGCTCGACGAGGAGTTCAAATCAAATGAGAAGCCTGACTTTCTGCCTACTCGCCACACTCTCAATCACACTCCCCGCTCAAGAGGATGTTGAACAATACCTGCTAACTGATTCCCTTGAAATTGAATCCCTCATTGACGGAAATGCTTTATTGGGCAAAGGGGAAGCAGAAAAAAAGCCTGATGTGGTTGTCACTACAAAACTCGGTTTGATGGGGAAACAATACAGCAAGCTTGGTGACTTAAACGCCTCTTTACTTTCAGCTGGTTATGGTGAAATACCCGATGCAAGTCTGGGCTGGATCTTTGGTAACCAGGTCCACATCGGAGAGCGTCTCTCCGTTGGTACAACCATATTCAGCAATGTTCTCTTGAACCGTTTTAATGAGGGCCTCACAAGCTCCAGCAAGTATACCTACATAAGCTTTCTGATGGACTTTGCTTATGAGCAGGCTTTGGGCGGTTTACGCCTGGCTCCAGGACTGGGTTTGGGCTTTACCCAAAACTACCTGACACTACAGCCTAATGGCAGGGATGAAATGGACTGGGATGATCTCTATCTTAACGATGGTCTTATGGTAACTGTGCGACAAGTCGACTTTGCTGTGTCTACTGATTTATCCATCATATTCTTAGTTCCCTCAAAAACCGCAAAAAAACACCACATCACCTTGAAAGCAGGTATGATCTTTCATCCGTTTTCCTTTGTGAAGGCAGGCGTATACACCAGTGAAGGCAACTCCGTCAAGCTTAATGACGCTCCCTCCCTGAATAGTACAGGATTACACTTTATGTTGACCTGGGGCTAACTGGTTTCGGCGACTGCGGTTGCCTCGCCATGCTATTGGACATTTCGTCCTTCGCACTTCGACGGAGTATATACTGAGCGAAGCCGAAGTGCTCAGTGTGACGACTCAGGATGACAGTTCCAGCCTACGCCCACAGGGCTACGACCTGGCAAGCAATGTCCGGGTCCGGAGCGCCGGTGGCTGATTTTACCGTGGTTCATACAGAACGCAGGCTGGTGGAAGCCAAAGGGGACTATTAATAGGTCCCGCTTATTTGGTTGGGGATGCGCTTGTCGCTCATATTTTGTGGGCAGATAATTTTGAATACGAATAAATAAGGATACAAAGACATGTCACAACAATGGGACACCCCACCAGAGCTTCAAATCGATACAACCAAAAACTACTCCGTTGAAATAGTAACCAATAAAGGCAGTATGAAACTGGATCTATATCCAGCCGACGCCCCCAAAACCGTCAACAATTTTACCTTTCTTGCCAAAGAGGGATACTATGATGGCATCGCTTTTCACAGAGTTATTCCCAACTTCATGGTTCAGGGTGGTGATCCCACTGGAACTGGAATGGGCGGTCCCGGATATCAGTTTGAAGATGAGTTTGACAACAACCCCAACAAGCATATTGACAATGTTATCTCCATGGCCAATGCTGGTCCTGGAACCAATGGCAGTCAATTCTTTATCACGCATGACTCCCAGCCACACCTGGATGGTCGTCACACTGTTTTCGGAAAACTGACGGATGGTCTTGATGTACTCAACAGTATCCAGCAGGGTGATGTAATGGAAAAGGTCGTCATCACTGAAGGATAATGATCAGAAAATGAGACCGCTGCGTCGTCAGGACAGAATGTTGTCCACGCCGGAAGCTCTGGAGCTCCTGGAGGCAGGCGAGTATGGTATTGTTTCTTCTGTTGACGCAGCAGGTCAACCCTATGGTGTGCCAGTTAATTATGTACTCCATCGAGGTTGCATTGATTTTCATTCAGCTACAGAAGGACACAAGGTCGATAATTTTGAAACCCGTGGTGCTGTATCTTTTTGTGTGGTTGGAGAAACCGAAGTCTTGCCAGAAAAACTAACGACTCGCTATGAAAGCATCATTGTTTTTGGAAGTATTTCTGAGAGAATCGGAACCGGCAAGAATGAATCACTTGCTGCTTTGGTGACAAAGTATGCCCCTCAACACACTGAGGTTGGACAAAAAGCCATTGAGTCTACCGGGGACAATACCCGCGTTTTTTCTATTTCAATTGATCGTATTACAGGAAAAGCGCTGAAGTAACCTTAGTCTATCAACAACCTGAGATCGCGTCGCTCCGCTCGCGATGACGGTCAGGTAATTACCGCGCTATCATTGCGCCTTCACGACCTTAGACTTTCTGACTTTTAGACTTTAGACTCTTAACGCTCGTAAGTACTAATCGCCTTCAGGCCCCACTTTAACGGCAGCCAGGTGTAAAGACCTGTTAACACAATCACAAACCCTACAATCATTCCAATCATCAGGCCGGATCCGTGGTTCTGATACAGGTTGATCACAAAGACCAGGGATGTTACCGAAAAGGCTACATAGATAAGGCTCAGCACCACGGTAATGATACCACCATATCCACTACTTATTTTCATGGGATTGGTCTCGTCGAACTGGGCATAAACAGCGCCTAGGCCAAGTGACAGACTAATCAGAGACAGACTCGTGAGCAACAGAAAGCCGCTGGCCAGAAGGGCAATTTCTAAACGTTGCCCCAGGAAGAAATTTGAAATGAGAGCCACAAGTTCGGTGAGTGTGAAAAGCACAAAAAAGGCAAACCAGAATTTTTCAACAAAGACTTTTTTCATGGAAAAGGGTGCCATTTGGAGTATCCAGAGACTACGACCCTCCATACTGACCATAGGATAAACAAAACGGGCTGTGAGCGCCGCCAGAATGAAGCCCGTAAATCCAAAATTAAATATATAAATAGTGGTCCGCCAAAAAGAGGAGAGCTCATCAAAGCGCAGTTGACCCCGAGACAAATTGATTAAATACACGGCAATAAAAAAGCCTAGCAATAAAAACTGAACCCACTGCTGTGGAGTTCTCAGGAATTGGACCAGATCCTTTGAAGCTAGAGCTCTTGTGGGAGCATTTAACCCGACCCATCCGAACTTGAATATTTTACTTAGAGCAGTCCTTTTGGTTTTCTGACCCTGGCCTTCCATAACCTGGTACGTGTGAAAATAGAAACGCTCTGCTGCCCAGTTGATAATCTCCCAACCCAACAGTGCTGTAGATAAAAAGAGTGCGGAGAAAAAGAGTCGCTCCATCAGAACCAAGCTCTCACTGCCCATAAACAAACGACTCAGCCAATAACTGGGTATAAAGGGGAAGGATGTGTTTGACAGATTGGCCAGATAGCGCCCGAGAGACCGAAAGTTACCAAGATTACCACTCAATAGGGTATCTTGTTGACTCACGCTGAAATACAGGTAAAAAATACCGGTAAAAATGACTCCCAGAAAAATGAAGACAGTGCGCATCTTAAAAAAGCGACTGAGATAGACCAGCAGCATAAGCAGCAAGCTGGCAGTAACGGTGGCAATAAATAGAAATGGCAGAATTCCGGCCAAAAAAACCAGGGCATATTGCCAGGCCGATAGACCTTGAAGCGCACCATAACCCAGTGTCAGGGGTATTCCCAGAATAAGGATCGCCCACGAGCTATAGACAAGATTTTCAATAAATTTTATTCTGAATATCTGTTTGTTATCAACTGGCAGGGTCATCAGAAAAGCCACTTCAGGAGACCTATAGAAGGTTGAAAATCCTGTCACCAGGTTGGATAAAATAAGCAGGTAAAAAATAATGGACCAACCCAGGTAAAATAATCGATCCAGAAAGACTCCACCCAGTTCGCCCTGCCTTAGCAGGAAGTTACCACCGGAGACAAATAATTTATATCCACCAAAAATGAGCCCGAAAACAATCAGACTTGAAACAAATATCTCAAGGCGTTTCTGTTTGAAAACAGCAGCCAGAAAACCTTTCATGCTCTGACGCTTCACGCGAAATAAGAGTTGGGCTTGTTGGCTTACGATTACTTCTCTCCAATCATTAGGCTTTGTGCTTTCAGGTTGGTTGGTCTACTCGTCCTCAATGACATTGTGCCCTTCGGTGAGCTCTTCTTCTTCCACAATTCTTAAAAACCGTTCTTCCAGGTTTTCTTGTTCTCCTGACACAGATTGAAACGAATCAACCGTACCCAAACCCAGTAGTTTTCCCCTGTTAATAATGGCTATTCGATCTGACAATTCTTCCGCTACATTTAAATTGTGAGTTGAGATAAAAACGGTGACTCCGCTGCGACTGCGCTCTTTGAGCATATCTTTAATGATACGGGCGGTTTTAGGATCCAGTCCCACCATGGGTTCATCAATAATCAGTATATCTGGACTATGTAAGAAAGCGGAGGCAAAGGCCAGGCGTTGTTTCATGCCTTGTGAATATCCCGAGATCCGATCGCCAATCCATTCTTTCATAAACAGACGTTCGCTTAGACCACCCAGTTCATTTTCAATGGTTTTGTTGTCCATGGAGTAGAGTTGACCCACCATCATAAGGAGCTCCAGGCCAGATAAGTGCTGGTAAAGGAAGGCAGAATCAGGCACATATCCTGTAATAAACTTGGCCTTCTGGGGTTCCTTTTCCACATTAAAGCCACCCATGTGAATCATACCCTGTGAAGGTGTCATTAAACCTACCATCATCTTAATGGTGGTTGTTTTTCCGGCACCATTGGGTCCCAGGAAGCTGAATAACTCCCCTTTTTCGATATGCAGATCCAGCTTGTTGACTGCCAGGGTCGTGGCGAACTGTTTTGATAGGTTTTCTATTTTAATCATTATCTGTATTCTCTTTTACTTCGTTCTTGTTCGCTCGCTTGTTAGAATCGTGGAGCATCCAAACATTGGCTTCAATATATTCACCACTATCGTTTTCAACATCAATCTTAATCGGTGCCAGAGCACCGGGAATAATGTATTCTCCGCTGGACTGAAAACTCATACCAGTCCATGTCTGCCAGGACTGAAGACTACCTGAAATACGCATAGCTTCAGGACATACTTTTAATAGTCGCGCCCCCAGTCGGTGATGCACCCGTAACCAGGGATCAAAGGGTTGATCAGCCTTTGACCATTCAATATATGCTTCCATTGGTATTAGGGGATAATCACATTTCTTATTCGGACGAACTGGAGCCACCAGCTTGTCAAGTCCATGGGCCAGGCCAATTTCCTGCATGACTCTGATCATAACAGAACTAAGACCGCCACCTCGATAATCTGGGAGAATTTGTATAGCCAGGGCACACAAAAGATTGGCTGGCCTTTCAGCCTGCATGCCAGTTTGAACCGCCCAGTCCCAGCCTGCATCGGGCAGGTTTTCCAGGGTATTTTCAAAATGAACGGGAATACTATTTCCAGCAGCGATCCATTTTTCTGTAATCTTTTCAATCAGGGCGAACTGAAAGTCTGGAAATTTGTCATGCATTAGATACCAGTAAGTATTGGCCACAGTATCATTCAACATGAATCCCGGCCAGGCAGCGGCACCTATCACATCGGCCTTCTCAATGAAATCATCCGTGTCACTCGCTTGAATAAACTTTAAATCTCTACTGTCCAGTTCAGCCTGGAGGGCGTTTGAAAATTTCATATTATAATTCCTGGTTTATGGGGAAATGTTTGTAATTCGGTTTTCTTCAGGGGTCAGGTGTTCTGGATTTCATAAAATTATTGAGCTTTCTATCTTCTTCCATAATATGGTGAATGACCCATTCATGCATTAGTTTTTGGAAGTTGTCCAGCATTTCATGCATGTGGTGGGAGCTGGTTAGATAGTGGTTCATCTCTTTGACAAAGGATTGATGTTTTTGATGATGAGATTCAGTATCGGTATATTGAATTTCTCGCATTAAAGCTTCTTCTCGATCAAAATGATATTTAACATAATCATAGAGTTCACGAACAGCACGCTTGAGCTCCTCGGCATCACGGTTTGGACGGTTAAGCAACAAAACCCGGTTGGCTATATCGATAAGCTTTTTATGGTCCTCGTCTATAAAACCATTATCAATAGACATGTCACTAGTCCACTCAAACATGAACATCCTCTCTATGGCTCAATTCCAAAAAAGATAACCCTGACAAGCAATATTCCCATATTTGTCATGAATGCGATGGCGAGCCTAATTCAGGAGCCCGGACATTGCCTGCCAGGTCGTAGCCCTGTGGGCGTAGACTGGAGCTGTCATCCTGAGCCGTCACACTGAGCACTTCGGCTTCGCTCAGTATATACTCCGTCGAAGTGCGAAGGACGAAATGTCCAGTGCCACGCGAGGAATCCCTTTGGCTTCGATAAACTCAGCCGCCGGAGGGAATTGTCGCCGGGAGTGTTAACCGATCCCAGCTATGCTAGATAGTTCAGCAAAACGATCACGAACGATATTTCGCAGGTCATCATGGGGACCTTTTCTGAGGTGCGGATCTTCTTTGATCAAGGCGAAAGCTGCCTTCCGGGCCTGCTTCAAAATGTCCCCATCCCAGAGAATGTTGGCAATTTTAAGTGCCGGTAGGCCTGATTGCCTCGTTCCAAAAATATCACCGGATCCACGCAGGCGTAAATCTTCCTCTGCGATCTTAAAACCGTCTGTGGTTTCAACCATGATGGCCAGACGATCCAGGGAATCGGTATTCATGTTACGATGAACCAGGACACACACGCCACGATGCTCGCCGCGACCAATACGACCTCTCAGCTGATGCAACTGTGCCAACCCGAAGCGCTCAGCATTCTCGATCATCATCACGGTGGCATTGGGAATATCAATACCCACTTCTATCACGGTCGTGCTGACCAGCAATTGTATGTCGTTCCGCGAGAAGGCCTGCATGATGCTGTCTTTCTCATCGGCTTTCATTCTCCCATGCAAAAGAGCAGCCTTGAATCCCTTAAAGCGATCCTGTAACTTCTCAAAACCCTGGGTGGCTGCTTCGAGATCAATTTTTTCAGACTCCTCAATCAGGGGAAAAACCACAAAGGCCTGACGCCCTGCTTTGAGTTCATCTTCTATAAAACCGTAGACTTTGGGGAGGGCATGTATATCAACTTTGCGCGTAATTATTTTTTGCCGGCCAGCTGGTAATTCATCAATAATAGAAACCGCCAGATCGCCAAATAATGTCATGGACAGGGTGCGGGGGATGGGTGTGGCTGTCATCACCAGGACATCAGCTTCGGCAGCCTTTTCCAGGAGTTCTCCGCGCTGTAGCACGCCAAAACGATGTTGCTCATCAATGACTACGAGCTGCAAATTTTTGAAATGAACCTTGCCTTGAATCAGCGCATGGGTACCAATAGCCACGTGGTAATAGCCCTCTTTCAAAGCCTTGCGTAAATCCCGTTTTTGAGCCGCTGTTTGCGAGCCTGTCAGAAGGACCACCCTGATGGGGGTTCCCTCAAAAAAGTTGATGGCATTTTTATAGTGCTGTTCAGCCAGGATTTCTGTGGGCGCCATGATGGCAGATTGATAGCCATTGCCTGCCGTAATGGCCGCAGCCAGGAGAGCGATAACCGTTTTTCCAGAGCCAACGTCTCCCTGGAGGAGTCGGTTCATGGGATGGGCTGATTTTAAATCCTCCCAAATTTCGGTCATGACTCGTTTTTGCGCACCCGTAAGTTCGTAGGGCAGTTTTTTGTACTGTGGTTCCAGATAGGCGCCAAAGCCCTCAAAGCGATTTTCTTTGACCTTTTCAACAATGCTCTGGCGACGAATGGCCAAAGAGAGTTGCATCAGAAACAGCTCATTAAATTTTAGGCGATGCTGGGCGCGTTTCAGTGTTTCCATATCTTCAGGGAAATGAATATCCCGGATGGCATCACCCAGATCCATTAGCTCGTTTTCTTTAAGCATGTTGGATGGCAGAAAATCAATAATCCTGGATTCTATTCCCTCAACCAGGGGTCGCAGGAGGCGTCTGAAACCACGACTATCCAAACCCACGGCCTGCAGTTTTTGACCAGAAGGGTAGAGCGGCACTACAATACCGGTGTTGATGGGGTTGGTGCCTTCTTCATTGAGGATATCAAAATCTGGATGAACCATCTGAAAGCCGCCGTAAAAGTCAATTTTACCACTGACGGCCACCATATCACCTTTTTTAAAGCGTTTCTGAATCCAGTTCGCCCCATTAAACCAGCGACACTTTAGGAAACCACGTTCATCAGCCACCACCATTTCAAAATAGGAGCGTTTACGACCACGCCGCATCTGTGTACCGGTCACTTTACCCACCACTGTGGCATGTTTGTCCTTTTGAAGCTCTGTGGTATAGGAAACCGTTGATCGATCGAGATAGCGCCGGGGGAAATGCTCGAGGAGATCACTCACTGAAAATAAGCCGGCTTCATTCAGGGCTTCAACTTTACGGGATCCAACTCCCTTGAGGCTACTTATGAGGGCATCATGTCGCATAGAAAATCAATTTAAGCGGGGGCGGGTATTTCGAAACCCATCTACTCTAACTTTTTTAAATTTTTTTCAACGTCAAAGTAGCTTCCAGTCTTCTCTCCTTGAGAGCTACGACCTGGCAAACGATGGGCAGGCTTGAAATTTGGTGTTTCCATAACAAGCGCGTCATCCTGAGCCGTCACACTGAGCGGAGTCGAAGTGCGAGGGCGATGTGCGCACGGCCCCCAGACCGCAAACGAATACCATCAAACAACAACCCCATGAGACAGGGTAAAAGGTGAACTCTCCTTGTAAAAATACCCTGAAACGCTACATTCCAGCATAATTCAAAAGCTTCGTGGGGGAGCACATGAACCGATCAGTTTATACGGACAGCATAAAATTCCATCTGAAGAAATGTTCATGGGTATACTGTTGAATACCATAAACTTACAAAAATTATCAAAAAATGTTCATCCGGGCGTTTTGACGTTTTGTTCGTCTTATACGAGACCGTATAAACACTGTTAGCAAGATTGAACAAAATGCTTAGACACATACTTCAATTAGGAATAATCTGTTTGCTAATATATTCATGTCAGGATAACAATCGCGCTATTGTGAACAGTGTTCTAGATGAATATTACCCACAAGAATTTGCTAATATCAATGATTTACTCAAAAGCAATATTAACCAGTTTAAGATTTCAATTCCAGAAATGGATACACTGGAATGGAGTTCTAACATGTATGCAAGGTACGACTCTGGACGGGTCAAACTTGCACCGCAAATGCTTTGTGAATTAAATGTAAAAGGAATCACTGCATACCTTCCAAAACAATACAGCAAATTCAACAGTGAGGGATTTGACACGATTCAGATTTCTGAACTAGATTTCTCTATGCTAGACATGAATCGATATAAAGACACTTCTGAAGTTGATATTATTACGGTGGATAAAATCACTATTGAGTACGGACTAGGTTGGCTCTGGACTATTATGGCCCCCAGGGATAACGAATTATTTTTTCCTCAAATTGATAGCTTAAGGCAGTATGTCGATTCACTTTTTGTTTATGGGAAAAATGATGGTGATAATTTTTCAGCACTATTTCTACGAGACAAGTTTGTTTACATAATGAATCCTGGGAGATTATATGTAGGCTTTTCATACGAGGATGTCGATTCGACATTTGTTCTAACAGTGAAATTTGGTAGACTTTCTGTCGATGGTTATGAATACCGAATTAAGTACTTCAGCACTCTAATAGCGGGAAAATATGTACCGTATATGGTCTTTTTCGATCAATACTCATTTGATAGACATATAATTCCTATGGTTACATTTTATATCGACTATGAGAAAGATGAAGATTGAGGACCGCCAATGCAGGCAAACTTGCTAACAAGCTGCTTAGAGCGGACTCAAAACCAATGGATTGCTATACTAATATGATGTTGGAGGATACACTGAAAATGCAAACGGATAAATCACACGGAAGCCGCTCAAGCGCGGGACGTTAGG
>JABIFG010000140.1 GCA_018650795.1 Fidelibacterota bacterium | reverse complement strand
TGAGACTCGGTAGGGTCTCCCAGGTTGCCATTTATTCCCTGTGTACAACATGCCATCGTCTCAGACCCCGAGGAAGCAATGCAGCTCTTGCCTTTCGCTCTGCATTGTGTGGACTTCCAGTTAAGCAAGACTGTCGTCCTTCCTGTTTATAAGTATTTCGAGGCTCCATCCGTTCAACTCTCGCTTACGGCCTGCTGTCTTGATCCCTCTGTGCTTAATCTTTGGGATTACTCCCGCCGCCCCAGAGTTCTCTATCCGGTGGCTGGCCTGCCTTGCCGGAATGGGATTCACACCCATTGGATTAAATGACCTTGCCTGGCCGCACTGTTCATTACTTTCCGCCCCCTGAAAAGTTAAGTTTACTGATTCAACTCACCGGACTTCTATCCTGACACAGGGGGGTAGGCCCTTGAGTATCATAGATGAATCTGTTCGCCTAAAGGCGAAGGTTTAAACCCTACGCATGGAAATTAATAGCCACCCAATTCTTCATAGCCTCTTCTTTCTTCAGTTTAATTCTAGACCAGGACTCTTGTTTTAATAGCATCAGCTTTTTATAATAATCTGAGAGTTGCTCTAAGCTTAGATCATATGGTTCAACCAAAAATGTATGATCAATTTGTTTTTGCTCTATTGCACACCAATCAGTTGATATATTTTGTTTTGCCAACTCAAGCGTTGGCGGATTAGCAGACAATTCTTTTTTCCACAGGTCTTGTGTTTCAATTGTAAATAGGCCATCCCTTATACACTGATCATAAACTTCTGTCCCTGGATAAGGAACAATAATATTAAACACAGGCCATAAATTCTTTAACTCCTTAACCATACTCATGGTACTTTCTAGTGTCTCAGCGGTTTCTTCAGGAAGCCCGACCAAGAAAAGTCCAATAAGCCATATATGAGGGTATTTTTTATCGAAATATTCATATATTTCATATATTTTTTCATTCGACAATTTCTTCCTCATTATATCATTTCTAAGAATTTCAGAACCCGTTTCTATAGCAAGACTACCACGTAATAACCCTGCCTCAACAAGCACATCAATCAACTCTTCATCTAGTGTTCTAATACTAAGCCCATTATAAAACTCGAAAGATATATCCATATCACTAGATACAATATCAGAAAACAGATCCATAGAATTCTTCTTATTAAAAGTAGAACAGTCATCTATAATTCTGAAATATCTAATACCATGCTCATAGTATAAAACCTTTAACTCCTCCATAACCATTTTATTATCTTTAGGCCTAAATTTACGCCCCATAGTTTCATACATACTACAAAAATTACATTTAAACGGACAGGCTCTTGACGTAGAAATTGGCATAGCACAAATTATATTATGCCCCTTAGGATTGTAAAATGTATCCATATCAGGCGTATGATATTTTTCAAACTCCACTTTATCATACCGCGTAGCACCTAAATAATTTAAATCCTGTATATAGTTTGACTTAGGGGACACAACAACACTACCATCAGCACTTCTATATGCAACGCCATTTTGAAGATCAGCATTTAGACCGACTCCAGACACGTGCAGTTTCAATATACTTAAGAACTGCTCCTCACCTTCGCCAATAACCACATAATCTATTTCTTGTGCTTTTTTTATTATCTCATCATGAAAAATACTTGCATGATTACCACCAATAACTACAACAATATCCTCACGAATACTCTTTATTATCTTCGCCAGCTCAAGGACTCTTACAAATATCGCCGAAAAAAGACATGTAATTCCAATTATTTTCGCTTCCGGGTGATCATCAATCCACTGTTTAAGGTAGTCAAAAACTATTTCCCCATAGTCGGAGAAGTTTTCCTCCTGAATTAGTGTATTAAAATCCAACAAATCACCATTAAACCCGTTCTGACAAGCAAAACTATAAAGACTTAATGGCCCTAAGGCTGGCTCTAAAGGATATGCAACAACCCTTAACGGAGTAACCAGCAAAAAATCTACTCTTTCATCATTCATAATGTTTTTTCCAATCAAAATGACCACTCAAATCAGCACTAAATCTTTTAGAACCATAGTCAACAGAAATCAGGGAATAAACTCCCTCCAGTTAAATCCATAGCGTTCCGTTTTTATCTGCACAAAAAACTCAGATCACAACTTTAGGATTTATTTTTTTCTTAATTTGATACCTCTTTCTTCTTACCCACTCAACAACAACAATTAAACCTTTACAAAAAAATATTGGAAAAATAGATATGACAAATGAATAATAACGAAAAAACCGAGGTGCAATCCAAAACCTATCCTTATACTCATTATATTTATTCCAATCAAAATTTCCTTGCCCTCTCAAACTAAGCATGCTTTTGGCAGATAGGATTCGTGTTTTTCTTGGCAATGTCATTAGCGCGGAATCTTTAGATGAGGAGTCAAACTCTTCTGACAACCCATAAATAAACTTAGGCCAATTCTCGAACATAATCAGAAAAAATCGTTTACCCCAGCCTTCCTTTCTGACTGGTGTTTTGAGCGACACAACACTTACCGTTTGCATCCAATACAATAACGCCTTTTTTTTCAATAAGAAGTTAAGAACAAACCCTACATGAGCAAAATCTTCATTCCCATCATAATCATATTCCCCCTTCCCAATAACACTCTTATGGAAAATATTACAACATATACCTGAAATCATCCAAGCCAGATCCTTCAAGACCTTATTGGGGTCATCATACTCACAATTATCTATTTCTTTAATATTATTACAAAAATTAACCACGACAAATTCATAATTTTTATTATTAGATAAAAAATCAATCACCTGAACAAGGGATGACTCAGGTATTTCATAAGTATCCCCCATCAACCATGTATATTTAGATTCCGACATAGATAGCACTTTATCTCTATTTTTATCTCCACTAACCGTACTATCAAAAGAAAAATAATAAATACTATCGTAAATTTTTTTCCACTTTTTAATAACTTCAATTGTATCATCTGAAGAAGAATTATCTGATATATAAAAATTAACATTGTATTTTCTGGCTATAGGAACATGTATTTCCAGAAAAAAATCTAAAAAATCACTCCTATTATAGGTAGGAATTGCAATAGAGAGAGTCATTTCATCCATACAATTTCCACCTTTCATTTTATAACCCTATTCTGATTTAACTCTTCTTTAGACAAGAATGGAGCCATGTCTTCCAACGAAGGAGAGGTCATACTACCATCCTCAAGCTGCCTAGAAGCCAGCTTAGGGGAAAATAGATGCTCAGGATCAAGCATCACCTCACATAAAGCTACTCCCTGTCGTTGTAAAGTAGTTTCAATTGCAACCTCCATCTGCCGGTAATCACTACAACGTGTATAAGGTATTCCAAACCCCGCACTAAGCTTCTCAAAATTTGGAAAGCTCACCCCAGAGGATTCACTAGCCCCTACTTCATTGCCACTAAAGAAATTATTATGAGTTTGACGAATCGAGATATAACCAGCATTATTGAGTATGAAAATCTTAATTGGTAGTTGATTACCTACAATTGTCTGCAATTCCTGTAAATTCATCATAACACTACCATCTCCAGCTAGGCAGATCACCCGCCTTCTATGGTTTCCAATACAGGCACCAATCGCAGCAGGCAGGTCATACCCCATTGAGGCACTACCAGAATTGGTCCAGAGACGTTGCCCCTGCTTCAAATTTGCGGCCTGAAATCCAGCCACACAGGCTGTTCCATTTGCTGTCACTACAACCTCATCTTCCGGTAAGATATTAAACAGTGCATCAATAAAGCAATAGGGGTTAATCTGTTCACTCTCCCAGTACTCTGGCAGCACAACTGGATAGCGTTCTGCACGCACACGACACCACTCCAGCCACTCTTGGTGCCATCGACGTTCATCTTGGTAGAAAGCAATCACACCTGCCACACGCTCTGCCAAAACAGGAAGTAGGTTTCTCAGGTTAGCCACCACAGGCAGATCAGCTCTTACCGTTGGCTTCTGTAGTTCCAGTGGATCAATATCTACCCAGATTTTATAGGCATTCTGCGCAAATGAGTCCCAGCTATAACTCACTTGACGAACATTGAGCCGACTCCCTAACACCAACAGCAGGTCTGCACTCTGTACCGCAAAATTCCCAGCCCGATCCCCTACGGTACCAGGCCTTCCCACATAACAAGAATGCTTATTCCAGATCACGTCATGCGCATTCCAGCCAGTAACTACAGGAACTCCTAATTGCTCTATCAGAGAAAGAAAGGATTGATGCGCCCCACTCAAGCGCACCCCTCCTCCAGCAAAGATCAATGGGCGCTTCGCCTGTAACAGGCGATGTAAAATCTGATCACTCATTGCAATAAAATCAGCCACCAGTAGCAACTCAGCAGGTTCTCCAATTTTCTGCAGCTCTGCAGGATCAAATCCTGTCAATTGCTCTGTTTCAATTTGTACCCCCTGGATATCAATTGGAATATCAATCCAGCAAGGGCCGGGGCGCCCACTCAACATTAAATAAAATGCTTTCTCCAGATGATAACGGATGGTCTCTGGATCTGTGACCATCACAGAATACTTCGTAATCGACTTCACCAAGGGTTCGATATCAATCTCTTGATCACCCAGTTGCCTCAATGGCAATCGACTACTACGCACAGTGGTTGCCATTTTCACCTGACCCGAGATCACCAACATACCAATCGAATCAGTCCAAGCACCATGCACTCCAGTAATGGCATTAGTTCCCCCTGGTCCAGAGGTCACATTAACCAGTGCTGGCCGATTGGTTAGACGACAGTAAGATTCTGCAGCCATTGATGCCGCTTGTTCATGGTGATTAAAAAAGCACTCTAAGCGAGGGTGCCTTCCCAACGATTGGTTGAGATGCATAGCCCCCCCCCCCGTAATCATGAACACATGACGAACCCCAAGCTGAACCACTTTGTCAGCAATATAATCTGATAACTTCATCTTATTCACGCGATTGATCCACCATGTATCTGTTTAAGGTTTTTCCAAGACTAATCGATTATCAAGCAGCTTATAGATCTCGAAGGTGCGACTGAAAGAACGAATGGTATTTATCACTTCATCAGGATATATCCCTGGCACCATGACAATCACTACATCAATATCTGAATATTCTAATGTAGACGGAGAAACAATCGGAGTGTGCATCACCGGGCTATACTTACCTTGCTTGAAATCAGCTGAGTCAACGATAAAGGTAATACCATTCAGCTTTGCCATAGAAAGTAACGCCAATGTTCTATGGCCCGCTCCCCAAACAGCAACCTTTTTTCCTCTTACTGTATGCTGACTCACAAAATGGCTAAGTTCTTTAACCAGCAATTCGACAGACCCACGTCCTTGAATAGGTACCTGCTCCCGTTTTCTCACAGTCAGAGCAATATCATTTTCACCATTGATAATGGCACTATTAACCACATCAAAGCCATTCAATTCAAAGGCTAGGCGCATAGTCTCTTCAGTAAAATAAATCAGATGATCTGCAACAAACTCATAGAGGGTGTGAGTCTTTAACAAGTAGCTGGCATTAGGGGCAGTAACATAGCCAACTGCTCCCGGCTTGCTAATCCGATGCAATCCCCGAACAAAATTCTGAGTATCTGGTTGATGTTCAATATAGTTAAATGAGACAAAGACATCAAATTTTTCTTCCTCATTTACATCGAATATATCCAAGTAGCCCTGAACCACATTCCGTCCTGCTAATTGGGCCTCTTCAACTGATAAGACCCCATTCTCCATACCTACCGCATTCAATCCGGCATCCACCATAACATCTACCATTCCTCCTTTTCCACACCCCACCTCTATGGCTCGTTTCCCTAAAAGATCAAAACGTTCAACAAAGATGGAAAACTCACTCAAACGAGCCGCCTTCATTTCTGCAGAAAAAGAGGTTGCCGTAATCACTTCACGATAATAGGCGACTGGTTCACAACTCAACTGCAATAGATCACAATAAGAACAGCGGAATACTTCCAAGGTAATACCTCTATCAGACTCAAACTCTTGATTCTCTGGATAGTATTGGGCAGCCTTTGGGAAGGGAAACATCGAGAGTAATGGAGGCTGTACTAGTTCACTCTTACATAAGCGACAAAGGGGTTGATCCAAACCACTCATACTCTCTACTCCTTTTTATGTTCAATATAGGGGCGATACATCTCATGCCAAGAGAGTAGATCATCAGGACAATGTAGATGCCACATTAAGTAGCCTGGCTCATTTGGAGCCAGTTTTCCATTATCAATCTGGTAACCTACACCAACCTTGCAGTAATAAAGCATAGAGATAAAATGGGCCCGATCCCGTTTTGGATCAACAATAATTTCATTAACAGCTTGCGGAATCAGGTCACAAACTACAGAACCTGCTCCCAGCTCATTGCAAGCAACCTGCTGTATACGCGTTTCTATTTTTTCCTTGTAACGAATAACCCCCCCAGGCACGTGCCAACCTGCACCACAAAAGGGGTCATCTCTCCAAGAGAGCAACACACCGCGTTGCGGATCTCGCACTAACAGGTCCACATTGATTAAGGGGGTAGTACGGCTAATGTAATAAAACACTTCATCCGGCAACCCATGATTGGGAGTAGGCACAGCCTGATCTAGGCTGCTAATAGCCTCTATTGTAGATATCACCAATTTATCACTCAACTATCAACAATTTCTTTGGTCCCAGCAATCTCTGCCCACCGATCACGATTAAACCCCATATTATAGGCAGGTAATCCAAACGCCATACATTGGCCACAGAGTTTTACTTCGCGCTTTGCTGCATCAATTTTGGTCATTGAAGTTTTCAAGTAATTGTTCGCAACCATAATATCCGGATTACGGTTAAATACAATACAGCAAACAGGAACAGTCAAGTCCCAATTGATATTGATCTGATTATCTCGAAATGGACACCCATTAATCTCCACTTTAGATGAGGCGCCAATTCCTTCGTCAATATCCACTAACAACAGGCTGCGTAATCTATCTAACTGAGAATTCTCCACTCCTTTACAATGACTGATCAGCCGTTCTATGGGCATTACTAAGGAGTAGATGGTTGAGAATAAAAACCCCAACTCATCACACAGCGCCTTCATCTTCCTCAGGTTTTTTCCACAGTTATTGGTATAGAGATGGTAATTGACATCAACCAAAGTAGTGACTTGATATTTATCAATCAAGTATCGAAGCCGATAAAGGTTGGATTTTACTAGATTGATATCTCCCCCTGTATGAGTCTGATTGTATGCATCTGGGTAATAACCAGAAAGGGACACCTTCAAATATTCCGGTGAAGATTGAATCAATTTACGCAGCAGCTTATCTTCTTTTATAGATAGATTACTAGAAACAGCTGCCGCTACTCCATTTTGGTGTAAATAATCAACCATCCTTCCCAGCTTAGGGTGGAGCAACGGCTCTCCCCAACTGAAAAGACTGATGTGAGACACGATGCCTGTCTCACTAATAGCCTTGTCTACAACTTTTTTAAAATTATCAAACGGCATCAGACCACGTGGACTTTCCATCCCTTCACTACCATGTGCACAGGAGGGACATTTGAGGTTACAGGTTCCAACCACATCAATAGTGTAGAAGTCGGTACAGTAATTGGAGTAAGCTTTATATTCATCACTTCCAAAGTTCATGTCACCCAGCATCTGAATAATTTCTTGTTCTTTCAAAGCAACAGCTATCACAATCATCAATGATGGATATTGCTCTCTAAGTACTGGAAGTGATTGCGGGCTAACCACCGATATTCCATTAACCTGTTTATCCTGAAGTGCCGGATCAGAATCAACAAATGCGGTCACACCTGAATGGCCATTAGAAGCAAGAAAACGGGAAAACCCCATCCCTGTCATCCTAGCTCCCCACACCACAACTGTTTTCCCTTTGAGTTGCTCCAACAGTTTTCTAGGGGTCTGATTCAACACCAACCTACCCTTGCTCTGCAACACACTGCTCCAGACAATAATCCGTCAGATCTACCTCATCTTTATACCACTGATAAAGCTCTTCAATCGACTGCTTCATATCAGTAAATTCAAAGGGACCAAACTCTTCAATAAAGCGACTATTGTCTCCTGAATATTCCGGTTTCATCCCCGCTTGACGGACAACTAGCCCAGTATTGGGGTCATCGTGAATTTCACGCACCATCTCAGCCATCTCCAACAACTCATGAGGACGGCTGGTACAGATATTATAGTTTTTATGGCGTGGTTCTTGTGTAATAAACAACTCAAGAATTCGGACAAAATCATTCACATAAAGATAATCAAAACGCATATTCATAAACAGAGAAACATCCAAGCCACAAATCGCCTTACAGATATTATTGGATATAAACCTTCTGGTGTAGTCTTCATATTTACCATAAATACCATACCCTCTGAGGTTTACTGCACGCTTATTGGAAAACTTAACATCATGCGCTACAACAAACTTGGAGAGTCCGTAAGTATCTGCCGGAATATGTGTCCGGAAATAGGATTCAGACATTAAAGGGTGGTAATTACGCATATCATACTCAGCACCAGAACCAATAGTTATAAGTTTCCCATACTGTCCAGAACATCGATCAATATTAAAATACATCTGTAGGTTATTTTCCACAGATTGAATGTCAACCGCGCTATGAATAACCACATCAGGGTGTTCTGCTTCCATATATTTCTGCACACTCGTAGTATCCAGTAAATTCAACATCGCTCTGCCGGGAGAAAGCACTTTGTAGGAATTGTTATGAGACAAATATTCCACAATATTTTTTCCTACAAACCCATTACCACCTAATACTAATATTTTCATTATAGCCACTGGTTATCTCCAGACTTTTCTTCTTCAGAAACTTCAAGAACGTCAAATATTTTATCTTTAAATGGATCTAAATCCTCATCAACACAAACCATAGGTGCTGAACAATGATTACAAAAATTAATACCCTCACGTTCTCCTCTAGCCATTGCAATACGCAGATCCCTCAACTTACCACCAGTCCATATCTCTTTAGCTGTTTCTTTATAAGCATCACCTATAATTACTTTATTTGGCCAATCTAAAGTGCAGGGGCTAACCGTACCATTTGAATTATATTGCAAATACATAAAAGTAAATGGACATATATCCTTATATTCTTTTATTTCTTGACCAAAAATACCAGTAGTATCATCTTTGTTTTGCTTTTCCAATTGAACCTCTGACCACTGAGGGGCTACTTTCTCAATAAATATTTCATCGCATATATCCCCAAATGTATTATAAAAATACTCTCTCTCATCATCACTTAGAACAAACATATCTGTTCTATCTTTATCCAATGGGCTAGTCTTATCCGCAATTTTTACATACATTTTACAATTTTTTCTAACACTATAAAGATGTGCAATATTTTCAATCATATCATTAAAGTCAACTTTTACCCCAGCAACTTCTAAAAACCTTTGATCACTCAACCCTTCCAATGATACATTAATTATATCTAGACCAGCTTCAATCATTGCTACATTCACTTCCGGACTGAGATAAGATCCATTCGTAAAAATCTCAATAATCTCGGTCACGTTACTTTTATTAATATAATCGATCATTTGCGGCAACTCTCCATGAATCATTGGCTCACCGTTATTACCAATTTTAATTTTCTTAATAGGATCATCAAACCCTTTTAGATCATCAACTATCTTCTTAAATAAATCCATAGGCATTTTCCCGCTCACCAAACCTACATCTCTTTTTGCTTGGGTATCAGCATGAAAACAAAAACTACACTTAAAATTACACGCACTACACACATCAATATGTACAGAGAACGGGGTTGGTAAAGGAATCCTGTCTTCCAAAGCTACTTTCTTCGAGGAATACAACCTAGGTGTTATACTCGCAGACATCACTCGATCTTCTTCATTCATATTCATATATCCTTTTACTTTTTCTCTCTTTATATTCTGCAACCATATAGAATATATTCATTTATATGGGGCTACGGACAGCCGCTGTATGATTATTATATTTTATCAACTGTTGAATCAAATCTGTCTTTAATTTATTTAACTCAAACCCCCCATCCACTTCAAATTTCCTTAGTATATGTTCAATTGAAAGATTTCCATCATGCCATTTCCCACCAAGCCCAAGAAGCGTGCCATCTACATACTTGCATCCTTTTGAAAGCGCCACTTCAAAAAGCATGTCAGCCATACCATTTTTATCATGGAGATGCATTCCCGCCTCGACACCCTCAGCCCTACAAAGATCTATTGTATTGGATACAAAATCTGGCGTGAAAACACTTTCTGTATCAGCAAAATAAATCACATCCAACCCTATTTTCTTACTAAATTTAGCAAATTCTATATTCGTTTTCTCATCATTATATCCAGCACTTGTAAAATTAACGAACACCTCATACCCATAATTCCTAATATAGTCAACCTGCTTCTCAAGTTCTCCAAAGTTATTTTCATGAGATCTATTGATTATTCTAACAGCATCTACAATACTGCAATCCTTAGCGACTAAATCTGATAGAGGCCTTTGAATATCTCTCATAGCTGATATTTTAGCTCTACCCTTAATTGAGCCAAAGACACCATTTATTTCATCATTTTTCTGACTACAATACCTATATATTCCCCGCCCAGAGTCAGCCGATTGATCATGAAAAAAACCAATCTCAATATAATCAATACCCTTTCCTTGAGCAAGCTTATATGAATCAAGAATAAATTCAGAATCAAAAAACCATCCCGTTTGATACCCTAACTCTCTCAAAGTACAATCAAATATCGTTACATTATTCAACATAAACAACACCCCTGAAATAATTATATTCTCTGACTTAATACCATCAGACCATTTAGCGCATCCTCCTCTTCATTTGCACTACAAACTTCTTGCACTATGTTTTCATCAAACAGCTCCTTCACCATTTTAAGTTTCGTCGATAACCCACCTGATAGATATAATTTATTATATTTAACCTCTCCATACAGCACATCTAAAGCATCCAAGTGATTAGATACCATATCTATGATCGCAGAATTAATAACATTTTTTATCGTCAAGTTATTTTCCGTAATATTTGAAATACTACCCCCACCATCCTTTAAAGAAGAAAAGAAATCTATATTGATTTTCAGTGATGAATCATCAATATTATCATTTCCATACTTGGCAATTTTCTTCCAGACATCAATATCACTTACACCAAACACAACATCACCAATTTCACTAATCAACTTAACAACACTATTCAAAGCCCTCCCCGCAGGCAAAAATGGGATTGTCAACAAATTATAATGATCAATCAATGGCCTCGTTTGATAACTATCACTAAACCTCAAATGGTCAACAATTACAGTTGATTGACTTCCTGTAGCAATATTCGCAATCGCCACATCCTTGAAATCACGAACAAGCCCAATCACCGAAGCTTGCTGGTCACCTATCGGCACATAAATCGGCACTCCTAAATACTCGCCAATTTCTTCTTCAGTATATGATCGAATTAATCGCGGAAACTCGACGTTGATTTTTAATTCATTTATTAACTTATAATTCCAATCATTTATTGCAAGATCAAATAATCCAGATCCTGCCGCATTAGATATACTTGTAGATATTTTTGTTTTCGTTAATTTTGCAACAACAAAATCAGCAATTGTACCAAATGAACTACTTCCATTTAGGTCACCATTTATTGCCATAATATGCAGATTAACAGATGGTAACCCAGACCTCAGCGGCATACCTGTTTTCTGGATCAAGTTTCTTTCAATACTATTAGTAAGTCCATCCAATATATATTCATGTGCACTTACTTTATCAAGCTCATGTTTCCAGCTAAAATAAGGAGACATGGCTTCATAACCATCCACCAATACAAACCCATGCATTTGAGTTGAAAACAAAATCCCTTTAAATGGGGGGTGATTTAATATATAGCTATCAATAGCACTCTTAACTAGAGAAAAGAAAATATCACTATCTGTCTCGTGGATATGCTCTATATTTGATGCAGCAGAGGATGGTGATTCAAATCGTCTCACATCAGACAACAAACCACCTTCTGATACTGCTAGCTTAATATAACTTACACCGATATCTATAAGCAAAAACATTATTAAAGGTAATAACTCTTCATATCATCCAACAACTGATCATCAAACTTAACTTTCCTAATCATTAGCTGACCAATTTGTTTTGGAAAAACGATATTAACCTCTTCACCCTCAACCTTTTTATCATTTTTCACATACTCCAAAAACAAATCAAAGTCTTTTATCTCTATTCCCCCTATATCATAGATCGATAATATTGCATTATTTATTTCTTCATATACACCTTCCTCTATAAACCCTCTGCGTAACGCAATATAGTTAACGAAATCAATCCCCCATAGCACTGCAATACCATGTGCAATTTTATAGTCACTTAGTGACTCAACTGCATGCCCGAATGTATGCCCATAATTAAGAATTCTTCTTAGGTCACTTTCATACTCATCCTCTTCAATCACAGCCTTTTTTGCCAACAAACTTTTATATATCATTGTTGTAAACGGCTTCCGCTCATCAATACAGTCCAATATATTTTCTTTTAAGTATTCAAAATCTTCTCGAGACCCTGTAATTAATAACTTAACAATCTCTCCAACACCTGATATCACGTCATCATATTTCAGTGTTTTAATAAAATTAACATTCTGAAAAACACCTTTTGGTGCATTAAAAACACCTAGTTGATTTTTCTTGTCATTATAATTTATGCCGCATTTTGCACCAATTGAACTATCACTCATAGAAAGAAGCGTTGTCGGTATCAAATAATAATCAACACCTCTATGGTAAACCTTAGAAGTAAACGCAACAATATCCTGAATAATCCCACCGCCCAAGGCCACTAGAACATCTTTATTCTGAAGATTAACCCTTTGGTAAAAATCAACAACATTATCTATATTTGAAAATGTCTTTTGTTTTTCTGTAGCTTCAAGCTCCAACACCTCATATTTTTCATAATTAACAACACATGGATACAAAGTTTTAACTCTTTCATCAACTACAAACACAACCTTTCTATACTCTTTTTTTATTTCATCAATAAAAAAATCCAAACAGTCGACACCATCTATTGCGACCTCATAATCTTTCTCTCCAGACTCAATATCTAGCCTTAACATAAAACACCTCTTTTACTATAATGAATAACCGCCATCAACAACTATAGACTGCCCTGTAATAAAATTATTTCTTTTGCCTGTTAAAAAATATGCCACTTCTGCAATGTCACCGGGATCTCCAAGCCTTTTTACAGGCGTGTTATTCTCAATATCAAGAATAGCGTCATTTGATAGGTTTTTCCTTGTCAGTCTCGTATCAATAAACCCTGGAACAATTGAATTTATTAAAATATTACACCCTCCATATTCAACCGCCAAACCTCTTGTTAACGCATCGATAGCACTCTTACTCATCGAGTAAGCAATCCTTCCCTTCTTTGCATGCTTTGACCATAACGACGACACTAAAATGATTCTACCGAATTTTTTTTCTTTCATTTTTGGAATTATTTTGCGAATAACTTTAACACTAGACGTAGTATTTATATCCATAGTTAACTCATAATCATCCATAGACATAAAATCAAACTTAACAGGATTATTAACCCCTACACAATGTATATAAGCATCAAAATCATCATTACTATCAAAATAATTATTTATACTTTCATCAGAGGACATTTCTAACTCATCTCTTTTTGGAGCATAGACATTGCAACCATTACTACTATACTTAGCCACCACAGCACTTCCTATACCACCATGGCCACCACTGACTAAAACCTTCATATCAATATAAAACCCTAACTATCGTTCTTTATTTACAAGTGAGTTTATTAACCAATGCACTCAAACAGCATCAACTCAACTTAACATCTATTCAAACACCCACCTAACCCACAAAAACAGCCAACTTCTCAGCCGCAAAATCGAGCATTTCTTCACTCAACCCCGGATAAGTGCCTACCCAAAAGGTACGGTTCATCACTGTATCACTATTCACTAGATCACCCACCACACGATACTCTCTACCCACCATATAGGGCTGTCGAACCACATTGCCAGCAAATAGCAAGCGACTACCAATTTTATGCTGATCTAGATACTTCAGTAGCTCAACCCGCTCTACATTCAGATCTTCATGTAAGGTAATAGGAAAGCCAAACCAAGAGGGGGCACTATATTCCGTTGCCTCTGGCAAGACCAGAGATGATTTGTACATTCCCAGCTTCTCTTTCAGGTAGGAGAAGTTATGTTTTCGCTTCGCTATAAACTGATCCAACCGACCCAGTTGCGCCAATCCACAAGCCGCCTGCATATCGGTAATTTTTAGGTTATATCCGAGATGAGAATAGATGTACTTATGGTCATACCCTTGGGGAAGTTCTCCCAGCTGCCAAGTAAAACGTTTTTTACAGCTATTATCACACCCGGGGTTACAAAAGCAGTCTCGCCCCCAGTCTCGGAAAGACTCTACAATGGGTCTTAATTTTGCATTACTGGTTACAACAGCACCGCCCTCTCCCATGGTGATGTGGTGGGCAGGATAGAAGCTAAAGGTTGCTAGGTCCCCAAAAGTACCCACTCTCTTTCCTTGATAGGTGGAACCTAATGCATCACAACAATCTTCAATCAACCAGAGGCCATGCTGCTTGGCTACACGCTGTACCTCAGCAAGATTAAATGGGTTACCCAACGTATGGGCAAGAAAAATTGCCTTACTTTTGAGGGTTATTGCCTCTTCCAGTCGGGAAACATCGATATTGTAGGTAGGGATCTCAACATCCAGAAAGACAGGAACGGCCCCTACCTGAAGTATTGGATTGATCGTAGTCGGAAATCCCGCAGCAACCGTAATCACCTCATCACCAGGCTTGATTTGGCGCACCCCCAATTTAGGCGAGGTGAGTGCAGAAAGTGCCAATAGGTTTGCGGAGGAGCCTGAATTGGTTGTTAACGCAAACTTAACCCCTAAATACTCAGCCAGCTTCTCTTCAAACTGTTCGTTAAAACGCCCCGTTGTCAACCAGCCATCCAGTGCTGCATCCACCATATTGATGGTCTCACCCTCACCAATCACCTTTCCGGAAGGAGGGACAGGTGTCTCTCCAGAGACAAATACCGTACTCTCTTTACTGCTCACAAAATGGGCGACTTCACGCTGCACCACTCTTCTTAGAATCAACTGCACCGTCTCAAGATTCAGCATAGCAATTTGCTTTACTGCAAGCACAGATTCTAATAGAGCCGTCTTATCCAAACGCAGAAAGCTTGTGTAAGGGAGAGACTGACCATCAAAATGGTCATTTTCCAACTCAAATCCATAGGCACTACTGCTTCCCGTTGGCTCACGGGCTGTAATAAATGCGAAGCGCACATCCCCAGACTCATCTTTCTCTGACAGCGCTAGCGCAGGACGGCGCTTAGGTGCATATACAGTATTAGCCAACGGAAAGGAGATCAGGTAAACCCCTCCTACTCTTATCTCAGAGCTCATTCCACACGTCCTCTGCGGGGTCTAACAGTAGCTCTTTTACAAAACCAGACTGCATCTGCAGCTCCGTCTTCGACTCACCCTCATGCACATCTAACTTAACCGGGACAATAATAACCTCCACATCCATATCACGATATTGATCAAGATCGATATGAAGCTGCCCGTTACTATCTACATGCTCTATGGTTCTTTGTGCTTCCATATTTTCCCTTAATTTGCTTCAGACAGGTACTGCTCAATTTGAGAGATTGAGAGCCCTCTCATATCTCCATGCTCTGATTCCAACTGGTGCCACTCAACAATTTTCTCCAGTGTCAT
>JABIFG010000014.1 GCA_018650795.1 Fidelibacterota bacterium | reverse complement strand
GAGTGGTTCTCTTCGATCACCATGATATTATCCAACAATAATGAACAAGGAGGAAATATGAAAAGAAGTCTGTTAATGATGTTGATTCTGAGTATGGCCGTCTTCGGTTTTGCCCAGGATGCTGTAGAAGACACAGAAGTTGTTGAAGTGGATCCTGTTGCTGACCTGTTGATGCAGGCAGAGGTTACTCACGATGCCAAGGACTACGAAGCTACCATGAAGCTGCTCAAGCAAGCCGAGAAGCTTGATGGTCAGAATGAAGAAATTTTGTGGAAAATCAGTCGTGGATACTTTGATTTTGCTGATCGCAAGCCCAATGACCTAGAATATAAAAAACCATACTTGTATAAAGGTCGTGATTACGCTGAAAAGGCACTGGCTTTGAATGACATGAGTGCTGCCGGTCACAAATGGTATGCTATTCACCATGGCCAGATTGGAGAAGCTGAGGGAACCGAACAGAAGATCAAAAATTCCTATGGAATGAGAGATCATACTTTACTGGCCATTAAATATGACCCTGAGGATGATGGTAACTATCATGTCATGGGACGCTGGCATTACGCACTTTCGGATCTTTCCTGGATCGAACGTCAGATAGCTAGCATCATCTACGCCACACCACCAGAAGCTTCTTTCGAAGAAGCCATGGAGTTCTTTAAGAAGGCTCATGGTCTTGATAAAGAAGACATTCGTAACATGCTTTATATTGGATACTGTTATGATGAGTTAGGTGATGAAAAAGCTGCTGCAGATTGGTTTAATATGGCTATCAATGCCACAGCTGAGTCCGACAGTGATCGGAGTATTCAAGCTGATGCTAAAGAAGCTTTAGACGATTTATAAAGATCGATTTTAAAAGGGCACTCCCTGGGAGTGCCCTTCTTTTTTTGAAGTAAGGAAGTTCCATGATTACCCCTGATCCGATTCAAGCCGGTGCCACTTTTGCAGTTATTTCACCTGCCTCTGCCCCAAAATCTGAAAAACTCAACCGAGGACTCGAATATCTCCGCTCCAAAGGATTCAATGTCAAGGAAGGTCCTAATCTTCGTGGTAAGAACAAGTATCTTGCCGGTCATGGCCCTGAACAGATAGCCGACATCCACTGGGCTTTTGAAGATGACGAAGTTGATGCCATTATCTGTAGTCGGGGAGGCTATGGTACACCCCGCTTTCTGGATGATCTGGATTATGAGCTTATCGCACAGCATCCGAAATTTTTCATTGGCTATTCCGATATCACAGCCCTCCAATGCGCTTTTGCTGTTGAGACGGGTTTGGTTACCATATCCGGCGTGATGGCTGCTGTTGAAATGGCCGCTGAAGGTGGCATTGATCCCTATACAGAAGAAATGTTCTGGAATTTGATCAGTAAGCCTATGTCAGGCCAGGTGCTCAAAAACCCCAGTGATATGCCCCATGCTGTTTTATCAGATGGACAGGGTCAAGGACCTCTGGTAGGTGGTTGCCTCTCTCTATTTAACAATCTTATGGGAACACCTTATTTCCCAAATGTTGCCGGTGGAATTATGGTTTTGGAGGATATTGGCGAAAATGCCCAGCATCTCGACCGCATGCTCAGTCAATTTAAGATGGCTGGCTTTTTCCATGGGGAAGAGCGGATTAATGGACTCATGTTTGGTCAGTTTATCGACACCTGGGAAAATGGTGATGAAGATGATTTTCTGCTGGACGAGCTGGTGCGCGATATTATTGGGAAAGTTGACTTCCCCATTGTATCCAGTTTAGCCTACGGTCATGGGATGCGAAAAATGACCCTGCCTCTGGGGGCTAATGTAAAGTTGAATGGTGATGATGGGAGCCTGACCCTTTTATGATAATAGAATGGACAGAATGGTTAGGATATATTGCCTCTGTTATTGTGGCAGTTTCATTGACCATGACAAATATTCGCCGTCTTAGATTGATAAATCTGATTGGTGCCATAACTTTTACCATTTACGGTGCAGTTCTACAACTTTACCCAATTATAGTAGTGAATGGCTT
>JABIFG010000139.1 GCA_018650795.1 Fidelibacterota bacterium | reverse complement strand
CGCTAATCGGTTACAAGACGCTTTTTGCGGATTTGAGCGGCGGTTTCAATCCCCTTTGTATCCGATACCCCACTCCGAATAAGAATCAATTAGCAATTAGATTATGTCAGATACAATTCGAATTAAGCGATCTCTGACTTCTTTTACAACCTCTGCCTGAGAAACATTTCTGCCACCAGCATAGACCGCAACCTTGGTATTGGCTACCTCCCTAAATCGCTTAAAGCCATCATCCTCTTCTTCTTGAAGCTTGGGGCTGGAGCTAAAAGAAATTGTCTTTACAGTCTTGCCACTCTTTTGATCAAGAATACCAATATTTACCTTAGCTACGACGATGTAGGTATCATCAGTGACATAGCTTCCAGCAATTGCTCCAAGAGTAGCTCCTGCTACCAAACCAATTCCTTCAGCAGCCATTGCATCAGAGTGCCGACCTACCACCGCACCAACACCTGCGCCTAGCAGACCAAAAGTACCAGACATGTTTTCTTGAATATGACCGCTATACTCTACAACCACATCAACCTTGAGACCAAAGCCATCATTCTTATAGGCTTGGTAGCCTTTATCTTCAAATGCACGACGCAGCTTGTCTTTAAAGCGTCTAATGTTGTACTGGGTGTCACCAGATACGTTACGTGCAGACACCTTCACAATCTTGTTTGGGAACTGCTCTGAGTCAATAAAAAAGCTCTCACCAATTACTGATCCATACTGAATACCTGTCACCGGATCTTTTATCATTCCCATTCGGGGAGCATCCATACAACCAGTAACTCCAAGTAAACTCAGCACCAATACCGCAGCCAGAACTTTTTTATATGTACGCTTCATCAGAAATCCTCATCCAAAAACTTCTCAACTTCAGAGTGGTGAATTGCAAATCCTAACCCCTCTGTACCAACATCAACTAACTTATTGTCATTCACACCGATCACATAATCATCAAAGAATAATGGCCCACCAGAATTCCCTGGATTGATCGCTGTATCTGTCTGTACAAATAACACTTCTTTCCCGCCAGTATCAAAAATGCTCTCTTTTTTGCGTATTGCACTGATCACGCCTCTTGTGACAGTAAATTCCAGTCCTTTTGGATGGCCTATTGCCTCAGTGGTGCTTCCTAAATCAAGAGAATTTTTATTGTAGAACTGCACAGGCTTACCTTTCTCTTGCACCTTCACAAGCGCAAGGTCTAGACGCACATCTGATTTCACCACTTTTCCAAAAGTCTCATGACCGTTATAGAGTTTCATCTCTACATATTTTGCGCCATCAATCACATGGTAATTCGTTAATACTAGATCAGGTGTTACATAAAAACCTGAACCAAGACTACCTGTTGGGTTGTATATCACTACAACATGATCAAACCTATGATCATTGAGTGGCCGAGCATCATAAGTACGATTCTTGTAGGATGTGAGTGCTTCATTTTTATCGTACATGATAGCCGCTCTGAACTCACCTTCATTCTTGAGACTCACCTCATCTCCGATATTTTGAACATAATGATCTAGTAGTTGAGTAACTTTCACGCTCATCGCGCTATCCTCATAGGTTGATACAATCTCTTCAGAATCATATTTCTTCAGTAATTTCACCTTATTGATGTCCTCTCCCTTAATATCGTAGGCAAGGTTAAATTTCCTAGTTTCTGAAATATCAAAGGTATCTTTGAAGTAGGTTTGCGTCTTGTTGTTAATAACATAGTAATTCGCTGTCAAATTACGACGTACATCCATTGCTGAGTAGCTATACTCATAGTTTTCATGGATTGGTTCATCCAGTGTTTGGGGGGTCGCTACCAAGGCTTGTTGCGCCTCCTGTAATGTAGCCGAATGAACTCCAACAGATATTGCTTTACCAATACTACAACCTAAAGCTCCATACCCATAACATAGCTGGCTCTGCGCACCTTGCAATCCCATTTGCGCATTCTGGACTTCCATTTGTCTTGCTGTATATGCTGCGTTAGGTATTGTCTTGTGGCCCGATAAATATTTCGATCCAGCTCTATCCCTCTTCGCCACACGTCGATTTACGGCAGACAGTGCAACATCGAAAACAATCGTATAATCAGAGTCTTGTGTGTTAGTGAAAATATCCTTCACCTCAGCTTTACTGATCTGAAATGGAAGGTTCATATCTATTGATGCGGGAAACTCTACCTGCCCCTCTTTCAACAAAGTTTTGCTCGTCACCTCTACAAATGAGATCTTTAACCCTTCTATCTCATCTGGTGCTACACCGAGATCTGCGGCTTTGACCGCTGCCTCCATTACCGTAGCTAATTCATTTACGCTACTGCCTTGTTTGGCTCGAATAAATTTGCTGACATAATGGTTGCCGATCTGCTTCTTTGTATCCACATCTAAGCTACTTCCATAGGTACTAATGAAACGTTCAATAGACTCATGATCACTTGCTTTAATATGACTAAGAATTTCTTGGGACGCTTCAGACAAGCTGACTGTCACATCGACATCAACAGGATATACCTCAAAAAAATCCTCGGTGCTGACTTTTATATACTCACTAAAAGCAACAGTAGCTTTGGATTTAGCGCTATTGATTACATCTCCGATCAAAACCTCTAGCTGAGCAACCTCTTCAGAAGTGTATTTTAAAATCTCTGTGAGTGAGTTATTTCTATAGTTTTGTGTCACGCTCTGAGCTTGCTCGATAGCATCGCTCATAGCTTTCCATTGCTCTTTTGCCACTGGTTGTTGTGTGAATTTTGATAGATCTGTTCGGACGGCAGCAACTTTAGAACCGTATACCTCTTGGTTGAGGTACTGAGCAACCTTACTTAGCTGCAGGTCATACTGATCAATTCGGCTTTTACCTGTAAATGCCGAATTATCCAAGAAGAAATCGTAATGTGCGTTAAACAGCTTCAGCGCAGCCGAGTATGCTCCTTTTCCAACTAGCTCCTTCAAATGATCCCCTTGATCATAAAATACAGTATATTCTGCTTCAATATACTCCTCATCAGAGACTTCTGGTGCTTGCTTAGATGATTCTCCAGTTACCTTTGAGACGACATCTTCAAGCTTAAGAGGGGCTGTTTGGCAACCGTTTAGAAGGAGGAGTACAGATGCAACAAGCATCTTTCTTGCTAATAACTTAACCTGCATTCTCATAGTGTGGATCCATCGATTATTTAGCAATACTATATCGTTGTTTTTGTCTTGCGTCTGTTACGAAATGTTACATAACTGGCAAATGGCCCTTCATCATTTT
>JABIFG010000138.1 GCA_018650795.1 Fidelibacterota bacterium | reverse complement strand
ATGCGCTTCATCAAATTACTGCTGCCGCCTCCGTCAGTTTTCCAGTGTTTCTACTTCCACCTGAATAGCAACCCTAGAACAGCCATTGGATTCCATTAGTCTTCCGCACAAGGAAAATATACTAACATCCAATTTAACAGCCGCCAGAAAGCTGTTTTTCAATTAGCCACTAGCAAAGCACATTAAACCTATAAAAACGAAAATCCTTTACTGAAACCGATATCAAGCAACCAAAAATTATCGATATATACCTTAAAAACATACCACATCCTATTTAAATGCACCTACATAGGAAAACAACCAAAATTAGATAACGCACTGTTAAAAAAGATGAAAAAACATATTAAAATCGATTCTTTTTGTTGACACAAATAATATCCTCTCTATAATGCGCGACATCGACACCGGAGGTGCCGTGACAGTTTAAATACTGCCTTTTTTTAACGGTTTGGAATTGTTTATTTTAAGAGGTGCTATCAAAAAATTAGCCGTGGGATTTACTTTCGCCTAACCACCCCACAACTTATGCCAATTCCAATATTCAGAGAACGGGATCACCCGGTTCTCACAAACGTTCAAAATTAATGGAGCAATACTTTGAATTATTCAACTGTTTTAAACTCAATCGAGTCCCATCACATTAGCCAGGCTGTTGCCGAGATCGACAATGGAATGGTCTCTCATAGCGATCGTATAATGTATCTTGAAAATGCGCATAACCTCTTCATTTCTGAAAGTGCGATCCATTTTTTGAAATCTGGAATCAGCAATGATGCCAAAAAGCATGTGATGGGCTTAATTATCTCCCGTGCAGAGCACTTTGATGCGAGCATCAGTAACAAGTCGATTAGCTTCACAACTGGTGAAACTCCGGAAGAAATGGTTATGCACACTCTTGATGTTGATAACTGGGAATTGATTGAACAGGATTGAGAGTTTGTCCTTTTTGATTAGCTACTCCCCCTCCTTAAGAGGGAGGGGGAGAACTCAGTTACCGCAGGCTCTCAATGTCGTTTCGAGGAGCACTCACAAAAAAACAAAACCCACACTCGACGAACCGACGACTCGACGAAAATCCAACAAAATCATAAACTTTACATTCGCCGGTTCGACATCGGGTACACGCCGGAAACACGAGCACAGGACTGCGGTATCTGATTGTTTCGTCGGGTCGACGAGTCGACGGATTGGGTTCTTTAATATATTGGAAAATATTATGCAGAAAAATAAAAAAGTACTACCCATCTATATTGATATCGAGAATGCTGTCGGGCATTTTTTAGGGATCGAGCCCCTCACTGAGGATAAACATCTGCTTACTATTCTTGAGGACGATGCGAGAAAGTACTCTACTTGGTTTGATCTATTCGATGTCGTTGCTGTGTCTAATGCAATTGAAAGCAACAATGCTGATGATCTGGATATCCTATTGTGTATATACGATCATGGTGATGACGATCTGATCAACATTACGATTGACGCAGACCTGCAAGACCTGAAGCACCAGATTGCTGTTAGAGCTGAGGCATGTGAAGCCAGGTGGAATCTTGCAAATGACATACTACTTGATATCGATGCAGAAATATTAAAAAACAAGCCTGAAATTACCGTTGATGAGTCAGGCAAGATTGAAGAAATGAGTTTTTATCGATGGGCCAGAAAACGATATGGCGCAAAACTTGAAGTCTACAGCCCTGCATGGCGGGAAAAAGAGCTAAAAGTTTTAACCAATGCAACGAAGGAGACACTGCTGACTATGGTGGCCCTTATACCGTTGCTTCTTGCGAAGGCCAATCCTGAAAAATATCAGCATAAGATAGGAAATGACTCCAAGAGAAGAGAGCGTGTGAAGCAAGGCATACCCAATATTAATGCGATCGCCAATGCACTTGAAAACCTAGGGGAGCAGTACCCCAAGCTTTCCGCCAAGCGTATAACCACTCTTATTAATGATGCCAAGCACACCATGATGATTGACTACTACCTGAATCCGAAACCTCATTTTCCAAGCGTCCACTCCTGCGTGATTTTGAGTAAAAATTCATCGATCAATTATCTCAAATCATCATAACGCCGCAATACTCGAGCCATTACCTGTACAAATGAGAGTAATTCCTATTT
>JABIFG010000013.1 GCA_018650795.1 Fidelibacterota bacterium | reverse complement strand
TATGCGCCCGTAGCTCAGCTGGATAGAGCGTCGGTTTCCGGTACCGAAGGCCGCAGGTTCGACTCCTGCCGGGCGTACTAATCTTCGCCCCCGAATGGGGGCTACGATTAGCAAGCTAATCTAAAATAAATGGGGATTATTTACACATCTAGTAAAACGCGAAGTATAATTATCAATAATTGATTATTGATGGTTAATAGAAGTACATCTGTTTTGAGTTGATATTTACAACCGAAATTGAATAAGGGGAAGAGATGAAACGTTCAGCACAGTTTATACTCTGCTTGGCAATGATAACGAACTTTGCCATTGGTCAACATACTGTAAATGGAATGGTTCTTTTAGAGAATGCATATTTAATGGATGGTACAGAAGTAAACTTCATTGAGCGCACTGTTAGTTCTAAAAATGGGTCTGCATTGACAAATGCCTTAGGTGTTTATGAATTGACCCTCCAGACTGGGATCTATGATATTGAAGTATCACATCCTGGTTATTACCCGGCCTTTATTGAGGAAGTCATCCTCACACAGGATTTAACCATGGATGAAATATTCCTGGAAGCACCAATCGAGTTAAATGGGTTTTGTCGATTAGATGGTCAAACAGATCATTCCGGTATCAGTATTCTAATTGAACAGCAAGATGGAGCTAATACTGTTGAAGTGACAACAAATATTGCTGGACGATTTGAAGCATATTTACAGCGTGGGACATATAACATCAGCATGCAGAAGGAAACCTACATACCTAATATCATTGAAAGCTATTCAATTGATGGACCTGGAACACTGGGCGAGTATTTGCTTCCTGAGTATCCAACAGGGGGTTCCCTGAGTCTAACATATCATGAGGCAGATGTTATCCCTGCTGGGTCATATATCGTTGACCAATACGTTGGTGATAGTGGTGAGTTGATTATTGAACCTGGTGCTAAATTCTACTTCCAGGAAAACGGAACACTGTCAGCTCAGGGTCCTATCCGAGCCATAGGTACTCCAGAAAATCCAATTATCTTCACTAATTATCCGGGAGAAACCCCTGATTATATGTTTTACCAATGGGATAGTACTGAGGCTCCGTTGACTCAAATCTTTGAGAATTGTGTGTTCACTGGAAATATGAACAGCATGATGGAATTCAATAACGGTCTTTACACAGGAAGTCACGGAGATAGTATCAAGTTCATAAATTGTCAGTTCGTGGATCTGAATATTAACACCAATTTATTCAGAATGTACGGTGGCACGCTAAGTGAAACAGGCGGTCAAGCTTTTACCCTCGATAAATGTTTGATTCAGAATGTCCTTGTTCGTCAAGATGACGATGATCGCACAATGATTGAAATCGCACACTTGTCGGTTGATATTGTTAATAGTCATATTAATGATAATACGATTCGGTCCGTCATTCAGGCTAATGAATATGGCGTAGGAAAATTAAGGATTCAAAACACTATATTTTCTAGAAATTCTTCCACAGATTGGGTGGAACCCGGACTCCTTATCGTGGGGTCCCTAGATACATTAGAAATTGATCGATGTTTATTTTATGAAAATGCTTCTGATACCGGAATAGTAACACTATGGGGTGGGACGGATTTTAAGCTTACAAACAGCGTAAGTATTAATAATGGTAGAAATACATTTACTATATACGGTGATGAACCAATGGAAATAAAATATAACTGTTTCTATGAGCCAACCGCAAATGACCACATTTTTGAAGGAAATTCATTTCCCACTTTGATTGGGGATATAGTTGATAATAACTATAACAACGACCCCTGTGACTTGTATCAGAACATATATATGGATCCACTTTTAATGGATGCAACAAATGGTGATTTTACGCTTGCTCCATTATCACCGGCAATTGATGCAGGAGATCCGGCGGGTGAAACGGATCCCGATGGTACTATCCCGGACTTGGGACCCTATCCATATTTCCAGGGACCCCATCCTATTCTGCAGGTAACTCCAGACGTTACTTTTGAGAATGTAGAAATCAATCAGAATGCCCAGGGAACTCTTCTTGTCGAGAATATTGGCGATCTGGATTTAATCATTAGCAGCATTGTTGCAGCAGGGGATGGATTCAACCTTACCTGGGATACCTTACCCATTACTATCCCGGCCAATGGAAGTAACAGCATTTCTGTGACCTTTTCACCCAATGCGATCCGCGAATATTCAAGCATTGTGGCCATCACCTCAAACGATCGTAATGTTCAAGTAATTATCACAGGTAATGGAATCCCTCCGGAAGGTGCTAATCCAACCAGCCTGATTATAGCAGGTGGTGGAGATACTCAAACCAATTGGGAATACTTTAGTCAGAACACTAACCCTTCCACCAATGAGACATATCTGAAAATGGCCTATGGTCGTTATTATGGCGACACCCGTTTGCACTACATGAATCCAATTGCAGTTCAGGATTGGGATGGTGATGGAGTTGACGATGAGATAGTGGATGAATCAACTATTACCCCCGCAACAGTTGAAACTGCTATAGGATCGCTAGTAGATGATCTGGACAATATGTTTCCCAATGTCTTATTCTTTGCCGGTCACGGATATGTTGGAGAACTTGACATTAATGGCTCTGCTTCTGATAATGTAGGTATTGCCGATCTATCATCATGGATTACTAGTGCAAATCTAGAAACGAATACACCCCTGGTTGTAGTATTTGAAGCGTGTTTCAGTGGTGGATTTGTGCAACCCTTAGCTGCAAACAACCGTGTAGTAATTTCAGCCTGTCGTGAGGACCAATTTGCTGACTACCTCAACGGAGAAAGCTTCTCTACCCGTTTCTGGGAGGAAATATGGTATGGGAATAGCGTTGGAGCTGCATTCGATGTTGCCTCAGACTGGAGCTTCTTCTTTTTAAATCAACAAGAACCTTATCTTGATGCCGATGGAAATGGTATTCCTAATGAAGAATCTGATTTCGTTATCGCTGACGGCATCTATCTAGGCGGAGAATTTCAACATGGTGCAGTATTACCTGCTGTACAGGATGCGCCGGAGTTTGTTAATATTCTGGGTGAATCCATCAATGTCTGGACAACCTTTAATCGAAGGATGGACAGGGTGTGGTGTCGGCTAGTCCCGATAAACTATTCAGGGACTCCATCTTTTGATCAATTACCAACGTTTGAGCTGGAAGTGGAAAGTGGTTTCCGCTATTCTGTAGATCTGAATGTATCTGAATTGTTTACTCTGGATGAGGATTACATAGCCATTATTTATGGTGTAGCCGATTTCTATAATTCAATTGTACCTCGTCATATTCAATTAAAACAAGAGGTTGTAAGTATTGATCCGATTCAATTATTGCCGGAGAAATTTGAAGTGTCAAATGCTTATCCCAACCCATTCAATCCATCAACAACTGTTAGGTACGGTTTGCCAGAAGCTGCTGATGTGGGTATCGTTATTTATGATATTCTTGGACGTCAAATAAGGTCCTGGGAAATAGCAGATCAAAAAGCTGGTTGGTACAATCTAAATTGGAATGGGATTGATAAATCCGGAAACAATGTTCAAACAGGAGTGTATCTTGCCAGGATACAAGCAGGATCATATTCCAAAGTAGTGAAAATGCTATACTTGAAATAAGGAAGTACTTCCGCTTAGAAAATAGTATCAATATGTATGACAGCCCTGGTTGATCGCCCAGGGCTGTCTTGTTTACCGGAAACAATGACGTGTTTCAAAGCTCATCATCATTCTTTATCAATACTATTAACCCTTCAAGTGATCGTATAGCCCCATTCTTGAGTGGGATCGTTCATAGTATTTAAATCAAGCAATTATTATCAAAAAAAGCATACACCGATACGATTTGTCTTAAACCGATGAGAATTGGACTGATATTTGCAAAATTCAAATCTGTGGAATAGTAACTATTTGACTTTGCCGTAACTCGAATTACTGGCACCAATTGTAAGGTAGAGATAAACATGAGCAGTTCATCTTTTAACGCATTTGCCATGGCACAATCACAGTTTGATAAAATTGCAGAGATGCTTGACCTGGATCAGGCTTCACGCGATCTTTTGCGTACCCCCAACAGAGAATATCATTTCAATATTCCCGTTCGCATGGATAGTGGGAATATGCAGATCTTCAGAGGCTTTAGAGTCCAGCATAATGATGCCCGTGGGCCAGGCAAGGGTGGTGTTCGATTTCATCCCATGGAGACCATTGATACTGTTAGAGCACTTTCCATGTGGATGACCTGGAAAACAGCCGCAGTGGATATTCCTCTGGGCGGAAGTAAGGGTGGTATTATTTGTGACCCGCATAACCTGAGTTTGAATGAACAAGAACAACTATGCCGGGGTTGGGTGAGACAGATCGCTCGCAATGTTGGTCCTGTCACAGATATTCCTGCTCCAGATGTTATGACAAATGCTCAGCACATGCTCTGGATGCTGGATGAGTTTGAAGTGATCTTTGGTGGACGCTATCCCGGTTTCATTACCGGTAAGCCCGTTGGAGTAGGCGGTTCGCTGGGTAGAAAAGAAGCCACAGGCTATGGTGTGATCATCACACTGCGTGAAATGCTGAAAGAATTGGATATTCGTCCCATGGATACTACTGCCAGTATTCAAGGTTTTGGAAATGTAGCCCAACACGCCATCGATTTGTATCACCAATTAGGTGGAAAAACTTTGTGTGTATCAAGTTGGGATCAGGAAGATCAGACATCCTATTCTTTCAAGAAAAATGATGGAATTGATTTGGAAGAACTACGCTCCATCACCAATTCATTTGGTGGAGTGGATAAAGCGAAAGCCAAAGAACTTGGCTATGAAATTCTTGATGGAGAAGACTGGCTCAAACAAGAGGTTGATATCCTCATTCCAGCAGCTCTGGAAAATCAAATTACCAGGGACAATGTTGCACTAATAAGTGAGCAAGTAAAAATTATTGCCGAAGGTGCCAATGGACCAACTGAACCAGCTGCTGACGATGAGATTAAGCGTCGTGGCATTCAAATGATCCCAGACTTACTAGCCAATGCTGGTGGTGTGACCTGTAGCTATTTTGAGCAGGTTCAGAACAATATGAATTATTACTGGCCACGTGACGAAGTACTTGGAAAGCTGGATACGAAAATGACCACCTCATATATTGCTGTAAGTGAGTTGGCGCGACAGAAGAATCTTTATATGCGTGATGCTGCTTATGTTATTGCCATTGGGCGGGTTGTGCAAGCATCCAAGGATAGAGGCTGGATATAGAGAAGGTTTCTCATACCAGACAGTGAGTTAAAATGGCCGATATAGAGAACGATACTGGTTTAAATAATTTAGAAGCATTTTCGCTCGAGCTATTTTCCGGTCAGAAAAAACCATCGGTTATTGGAAGCGGAGACCCTGGAGGGAAGGCACAGGGTTTGATAGGTATTAGCAAATTTCTTGCTGATTCATTTGACCCTGAAAACTACCCTGATATCGAATTCAACATACCCTCTCTAACTGTCATACTTTCTGATATTTTTGACATTTTCATGGAACAGAATCAAGTGAGTTCTGAGCTGTTGCTTAATCAGTCCGACGAGCGCATCGCACATGCATTCCAATCTTATGATCTTCCCTTTGCTATCCTGGGTGATCTGAGAACCATTATTGATCAAATTCAATACCCGCTCGCAATCAGATCATCTTCTATTCTGGAGGATGCTCTTGAAGCGCCCTTTGCCGGCATCTATGCTACCAAGATGATTCCTAATAATGAAAGCGATACCGATGTCAGATTCCGGAAACTAGTCGAGGCCATTAAATTTGTGTATGCCTCAACCTTTTTTAAGGCAGCCAAAGACTATCGCCATGCTATTGGGAAAGATTTATTAGACGAAAAAATGGCTGTGATTGTCCAGGAAGTGGTAGGGACTGCGCATTTCGACCGGTATTACCCGGATATATCAGGTGTTGCCAGATCATTCAATTATTATCCACCCAGTCACTCTAAACCTGAGGATGGGATCGTAAACCTTGCACTGGGATTGGGAAAAACAATTGTGGATGGTGAGCCATCTTGGTGGTTCACGACGAAATCACCCAGAGCAAATCCTCCGTTTTTAGATGTAGATGAGTGGTTGAAGCAAACACAGAACAAATTCTGGTGTGTAAATCTGGGACCACCCCCAGCTTATGACCCGATCAATGAATCAGAATATCTCGCTCAGCATGGACTGAAAGATGCAGAATATGATGATACTTTGAAATCAATTGCCTCAACCTATGATCCGAGAAATGATAGGATAAACCCGGGTCTGGGTGAAATTGGTCCACGTATGGTCACATTTGCACCTATTCTGGTATATAATCAATTCAAGCTAAGTGCGTTAATAAAGGACATCCTCGCGCAATGCAGGGAGGCTCTTGATGCACAGGTAGAGATTGAATTCGCCATCACACTTAACCCTATCCGGTTTGGATTGTTACAGGTGAGACCACTGCTGGCAACAGTGCATGAAGTCCATATTGATGATGACAAATTTGAAAGCGGAGACGTTTTGCTGGCCTCAGAGCGCGTTCTGGGGAATGGCACAATCAATACAATTGATCAGATTATTTATGTGAAGCCAGATATCTTTAACGCAAAGAATACCAAGCAGATTGCTAGAGAAATAGAAACTCTCAATGCTGCATGTATCAGCAATGACCAGAATTATTTATTGATTGGGTTTGGTCGTTGGGGAAGTTCTGATCCATGGTTGGGTACTCCTGTATCATGGGGACAAATCTCGCAAGCCAAAGTGATTGTTGAAACAACCTTACCGGATATGGATAAGGAATTTAGTCAGGGCTCACATTTCTTTCATAATATCACCAGTTTTGGGGTGAGTTACTTCTCGGTTCGATATTCTGACGAGCGTTCCCTCGATTGGGAGTGGCTGGATACTCAAGTATTAGTGAATGAGACAGAATTCGTCCGACATGTAAAACTTGAGAAACCCCTGGAGATTAAGGTCGATGGACGCAGCGGGAGAGGAATGATTACTAAGTGAATAAAAAGAAAAAAACTCGCTCAGAATTACTCCTACAGGAATTAAGGGAACGAGAAAAAGAGCTTCGTTGCATCTATGAGATCGATGAGATCTTAAGCCAACAAAATTTATCTATAGAAGAACTATTATCTCAGGTTGTCAAAGTTATCCCCAATGGTTGGCAATACCCGGATATCTGCTTTGCCAAAATCGATTATGACAATAAGGAGTATTGTAGTGGCCAATGCACAGAATCGCCCTGGTTGCTGAAAGCTGACGTAAAAGTTAAAGATGAGAAGATCGGGGTAGTTTACGTTTCTTATAGTGAAGAACGACCCAAGGAATTTGAAGGTCCCTTTCTAAAAGAAGAACTGGATTTAATAAAAGGAATCGCTGAACATATTAAAAGAGCCCTCCAGCATCGCCAGTTAAAGGATCTTTTTGATCAGACGCAGGACGTAGATCCTCGAGAGGATGAATGGCTCACCATCCTTGAATTATTACGTAATACCGATTCACCACTTCTAGCTCGCTTATCCCGGAAAATGACAAACTTCCTCTTCCTGGGAGGTAGTGAAGAGGCCAAGGAACTTCTGGAACATTTCAGCCCCTCTTATAAAGAAGATGACTCGGGTCTTGTAGAAAATTTGAATCAACCCCGGAAAAGAATAGCAATTCAAGACCTCTTACCCATTAGCGAAAAGGTCTTTCAGATAGCCGTCAAAACGCTTGGGAAAAATCATACCCTCAAGGCCATCCAGAAATGGATACGTGAGGAAAAATCGTCATTTTTAGTAAATGTTTTAGGTGATTCGAAGAGTAGTCTCAATGACATCTCAGATGCTATCGGTCGATACCATCATCTGGATCCCACCGGGACTGAGTTATCGGTACCGCGTCAGAAAGCATTCCGGGTTTCTCTTGTCAGAAGAATGCTATCGGATCAAACACACTTCATCAATGTTGCTAAGAACTTTTTTAATGTTAATGATTTTTACGATCTCTTGAATCGGGTTATCACTCCCGCTAAGGGCAGTGGTAAACTTGGCGGTAAAAGTGCTGGAGTAGCTCTGGCAGATAAGATTTTAAAATCCTCCTATAAACACAAAGAGCTATTTGCAAATATCAAAACACCAAAAACATGGTATATCACTTCTGATGGAAGTCGCAGTTTTTTGGTTTACAATAACCTGGAAGAGGTGTTTGATCAGAAGTACAAAGAGATAACCCAGGTTCAATTCGAATATCCGCATGTTATCCAGGTTTTTAAGAATTCGCATTTATCCCCAGAGATAGTTAAAGGGCTTTCGCTAGCCCTGGATGATTTTGGGGAGACGCCCCTCATCGTCCGTAGTTCAAGTTTATTAGAGGACGGACTGGGTGCAGCTTTTGCCGGTAAATATCGTAGTGTATTTATAGCAAATCAGGGTAGCAAACAGGAACGCTTGATAGAACTGATGGATGCTATAGCTGAAGTATATGCCTCCATGTTTGGTCCTGACCCAATCAAGTACAGAGCCGAGAGAAACCTGCTGGACTTTCATGAAGAGATGGGTGTTATGATTCAGGAGGTTGTCGGTAAGAAGGTTGGTCAATATTATTTTCCGACCTGTGCTGGTGTCGCTCTCAGCAAAAATGATTTCCTCTGGTCACCCAGGATTAAGCCTGAAGATGGCTTGATCAGATTGGTCCCTGGACTAGGTACAAGCGCTGTGGATCGTTTGGGGGATGATTATCCCGCCCTTATTGCACCTGGACAGCCCACACTTTCAGTCAATGCAAGTATTGATGAAAAAATTAGATATTCGCCCAAAGGTATCGACGTTATAAATCTCACTACCAGGTCATTCGAGACCATCGAGTTGAGAAAACTGATGGGAGAAGTGGGCTCAGAATATCCAAACATCTCGCAAGTGATGTCAATTCTGGACCAGGATAGATTTAGAAAAATTATGCCACTTTTTGATAATCTGGAAACATCAAATTTGGTTGTCACTTTTGATGTTTTGAGAAAAGAAACAAATTTTATCAAGCAGGTTGGTGCCATGCTGAATGTCCTCGAGGAGGTTCTAGGTGTTCCGGTAGATATTGAATTTGCATCCGATGGTGATAATCTCTATCTGCTCCAGTGTCGACCTCAGAGCTATGGCGATGAATATGAACCTGTTGATATCCCAGTTCCTGCATCTGAGGAAAGCGTTCTATTTACCGCCAATCGCTTTGTTTCTAATGGACTGTTGAAAGGCATTACCCACATTGTTTACGTTGATCCAGTCAATTATGGGAAATTGGAATCCAGAGAAGCCCTTCTGAATGTTGGTAGGGCGGTAGGTAAACTCAATCAACTCCTGCCCAAAAGATGTTTCATCCTCATGGGACCTGGTCGGTGGGGAAGTCGTGGTGATATAAAGTTAGGTGTAAATGTGACCTACTCTGATATCAGCAATACAGCCATGCTAATAGAAATTGCTCGCAAACAAGGTAGCTATGTCCCAGATCTTTCATTCGGGACCCACTTTTTCCAGGATCTGGTTGAAGCCTCCATCCGCTATCTACCGCTTTATCCAGATGAGTATGGCAATGTTTTCAATGAACAAATTTTGATGGAATCTAGAAATTACCTTGAAGATATTTTACCCGAATATGCTGCTCTGGCGGATACGGTCAAGGTAATCGATGTACCCTTAGCATTTGAGGGGCTTGAATTGTCAGTCTTCATGAATGCTGCTCAAAGTCGAGCCGAGGCTCATTTGACGAAACCCTCGCAAAACGATAGTGATGAACCTTTAAGAAGAGCACACGGTATACCAGCAACCCAGACAGTAAACCATTGGAAATGGCGCATGAATATCGTTGAGAAGATCGCGGGGCATCTGGATGCTGAGAAGTTCGGTGTGAAAGCATTCTATCTGATAGGGAGTGTGAAAAATGCATCGGCTGGCGCAGATAGTGATATTGATATTCTAATTCATTTTCATGGTACGCCTGATCAGAAAGCAGATCTGTTGCTATGGATGAATGCATGGAGCGTTGGAATAACCGAAATGAATGCGCTGTGCGCGGGAATTGACCCTGGTAGTCTTCTAGATGTTCATATTGTTACGGATAAAGATATCAAAGAAGGTAATAGTTTCGCCATCAAGATTGATGCTGTGACCGATGCCGCAAAGCTGCTGAAAATGGGGCATTTGCTAAAAAGTCATCAAGAGGATATAGATTTAAAGTAACAATCTAACTGCCTGTTCAGGATAGTTTGGATCAAATTTTATTATAGATAGTTCTGGCCCTTCGTAGGCTGCAGAAAATGCATAGGTATCACCAATTCTGTCCTGCCATTCACCTGTTAATCTGGATGATTCATGAATATGCCCATGCAGAGTAATTTTGGGCTGTCTCTGCTTGATAAACCTTTGGATAGCAATACTGCCGACATGAACATCCAGGGGAACATGATCAATCATCTTTCCGTCTAGATCGGCTCGATCAAGTTTCGTTTTATAAGGGGGAGAGTGGAAAAGACAGATTGTATTTTTCAAGTCTTCCTCACCAAACAATGTCTCTAAATCTTTTTGAATGGTTGAATAGCGTCGTTCTTGAACTTCAGTTTCTGTTGAATGCAGGCCCTCTTCAGGTGAAACGCAACCGGGATCAACATATCTGGACACATCGTAGCGTTCCCAATCCTTGAGCTGAAAGGGTGTGGGTGGTACATATGAATAGCCAGCAATGATATGATTATAGGCTGATATCTTTTTAAAGTGGATGTATTCCCAGAGCCGATTTTTTCCAGCGGTAATAAGATCAGTTTCAAAACTTCGGTAATCATCGTTACCCATGATGAGCATGATGCAGGGATAATTGTCTCCTAAAGATTGCTTTAGGTCTAAAAAGTTTGGTCTCAGGAAATCAGAAATAAAGTTCGGATATTCTGCAGATTCTCTCAAAGGATGAGGGAACAAATCCCCGCCTAGTAAAACCACGGCTGGTTTCTCAGACTCGATAGTACTAAAAAGTTTCTCATACCAGGAGATTCGTCCATGCAGGTCAGATACGAAAAGGGTTTTTGTCATCAATAAATTCTTTGCATTTTTCCTTCGGCTGAGTAGCTGTCATTGCGCTTGCGAAGTTCAATTCGTGATGAAGTTAAAATAGTGATCATGGAATCATATTAATTTTTCAGAGTGCAGGTATTTGGAGTATATTTTATGGTGTTCTACAGCTTTTGTAGATGCCGACTATTCCATTTAGCACTAAGCCGAGGGGGCAAATATGACTAAAGTTTATCCAGATACGGTTTGCGCATTGTGCCACCAAACTATCGACGATAAAGAGTATATCTCATTTGAAGATATACTTGTCAAAATGACTGTATTTTCTCAGTTATTTTATGGTACCGTGCATTGTGATTGTCTGGATAACTGGGAAAAGAAGAGTGGGTTTGTCAGTTATTACAATCTTGCAATGCGCCACAAATCAAAACTATTAATTGATGATACAGGACATGTATACTTAGAATCATTAAAGTAAAATGTATTATAAATGATGCTTTCACGTGATCAATCAATAGCATTATTGGAAAAGTATACTTGGGTTGAAATATCGCCCGAATCAGGTGGCATCGCCTCTGAAACTTATACCAGGTAGTGCTGGTCACGGCTATTTATAGAATTACTTGAAGAACTTACACGGGTCTTTAATCTGAATTGACCTGCAATTGAGTTGACGTTGTTGTCATAGGCTCTAGCTGATTTTGCCATAGGCAATACATTTTGCTTAAGATAATAGTAACCGAGTACTCAAGTTGACTTGAAGAGTCAAGTTGCACAAGCAGCACAAGTAATTGCGCAACTTGCGCATAATTCTCCTGTCAACTCTAACCGCTAACCTGACTGAAAAGTGAATATTACGCAATTGGATCGTCGATCTTAAGACCAATGATGGACAACATCACGATATTGACATGAAAGTATTTGAAGCCTAGGATACGATATGAAATGTCATAACATCAATAATAACAGCAAATATATTTAATCGCAATAAATCCAAATCTAGCAGAGCCATGTGAGCCAATTTCACATGATAGAATCCATAAAATATTTTGATGATAGCTATTGACAGACGGCATTACAAAAATTAACATAGAACAAACGATTGCGCATATTTATAGATATCAACCCATTAACTTGAGATTGATATATGGGTGAAGGGAAAATCTTTGGTTCAAAACAAACATATAACACTCGATAATATTGCAGATCAGATCGGTGTATCTAGTAGCACGGTTTCTCGCGTGCTGACAGGTCAGTCAAAAAAATACCGGATTAGTGATAGAACCACAGAGATTGTTCAGCAAACCGCACGAAAATTAGGCTACGTTCCCGACCAACTCGCCAGGGGATTGAGGACTAAAAGAACGAATACCATGGGGTTAATAATTCCAGATATTTCGAATCCCTTTTTTTCCAGCATAGCGCGAAATATCGAAATTCAAGCTCGAAAAGTGGGTAATTCAATCATTTTAGCCGATAGTCAGGAAGATACACAGTTAGAGATTGAATCTATTCGTCTACTTCAAAGCCGCAAAGTTGATGGACTGATAATCTGTCCGGTTGGCGAAGATAGTAAGCATTTAAAAAGCATTGTTGACAGTGGCTTACCTGTCGTCATTATTGATCGATACTTTCCAGATCTTAATTGTGCTTATGTTGTATCAGATAATTACCAAGGCGCCATGGAGGCGGTAACTTATTTCTTCGATATGAATCACAGGTCAATAGGGTACATCCAGGGACGGGTGAATACATCAGTTAATAATGAGCGGATTAGGGGATATCGGGCCGCCCATGAGGAAAAAGGTATACCAGTTGATGAATCACTTATTGTAGGAGATAGTTTTGGGAAAAGGAATGGCTACATCGGTGCTAAAATTCTCCTGGCCAAAACGCCCCGACCCACAGCCATCTTTGCCGCTAGTAATCTTATTTCTCTGGGAGCAATGACTGCAATACAGGAAGAGGGTTTGAAGATACCCGATGATATTTCGATCATCTCGTTTGATGAGCAGCCCTATTCCGAACACCTGGCTACGCCCATGACAACTGTGGCTCAGCAAACTTCTGAGACCGGAGAAATTGCCTTTAAACTGCTCCAATCTCAAATACTGCACGATGGAAAGCAGACAACAGAAGGCATAGTTTTACCAGCTGAACTGGTATTTAGAAAGTCAGTGAAAAAGCTAAAGCAAGCAACGTTATAATGATGACCGTGATGATTAAAATAGGGAACGTCAACTGATGATAGTCTTTCCCGAAAACGTAAAGGAGTAAAGTATCATGAAACACAGTTACAAGCTATCTACATTGGTGTTAGCAGTATTACTGCTCATGATGGTGCCAGCTACCTTGTCTGCCGATAATGTGAATATGACATTTCTAGGCAATTGGGGTGCAGGTGGTGGCGATATCAGAGGTGTAGCTAATTTTGGTGATCTGGTTTATTATGGGATTACCGATCAATTTACTATTACCAGTTTTGAAGATCCTGCAAATCCGTATACATCTGCCTCAATTGATCTCGGAGACATGATCGAGGATATTGTCTGGAAGGTCAGTGATGGTACAACGTATGTTCTGGTGACCGCAGGTCAAACGTTAAAAATTATTGATGCGACAAATCCTCTGGATCCAACAGTTCTTTCAACCCTAGCCCTCGCTGGTTATGGCGAAGGACTCGCTGTAAGTGGCAACTATGCCTACGTTACTGCTGGAGTTTCAGGTATGGAGGTCATCGATATTACTGATCCAACCAGTCCAAGCTCGGTTGCCGTCGCTGTTGGGGGGGCCACAGGTCCCTGGGCTGAAGGTATCAACGTTTCTGGAGACTATGCCTATGTGGGAAATGGAAGCCACGCAGATATTTATGATATATCCACTCCCACCAGTCCTAGCTTAATCAGCACGATAGCCAATACCGATGGCTGGATACAGGATGCAATGCCCATATCCAACTATCTCTATGTTTGCGTTTGGTCTAGCGGAATTGATGTATATGATATATCCGACCCTGCCAGTCCTACATTTGTTACTGCCCTTTCAAATCCTAAAAATTCTGATATCATGTTTGACGGTAATTATGGCTACATCGCTTCAAAGGAGTCTGGTGTAACCGTTCTTGATGTTTCAGATCCAGCTGCACCAACTACGCTTGGGATACATGATACTGAAGGATCCGTCAGGAAAATATCTTTTG
>JABIFG010000137.1 GCA_018650795.1 Fidelibacterota bacterium | reverse complement strand
TCAAAAGCAATACATCTCAGTTTGGGATTTTATTCGGGATCGAATAACGGGGAAAAACAGAATACCCTATCTACCTGACGTGATCAGCGGCAATGCCTGTATCATCAAATCGTAAATGCACGGACTTTTTGAGAAGTTACAAAAACACTAAAAAACACCATCGAAAAAATCAACTCAAATAAGCTGTTGTTTTTTATCTCATAAAAGTTTATTCAAAAAATAATGGGTAATTGATCATTTTTTAGGAGACCGCAACACTTTTAACAAAGGAAAAAGTATTATCAAGTAATTTTTTATCATTACAATACTTAATGACAGCTGCTCTAAATTCGCTGTCTTTTGATTTTTTAACACCATACTCAAAGGCGAGTGGCATAATGTAGGCATCTTTAAACAAATCTGCCACATCAAAAACCAAAGCACCTCTTCGTGTTTTTCCATGAAGAAGTGGGAATGCAAAAGAGATGCCTAAAGTATAGAGTGTTGCTGTTGCATATCCATATCCCATGTAATTACCATGATCGAGATAACTATTAACCTTCTCTTCTTTGCTAGATTTTACCATCTTACCTTCCGCTCTTCGGAAGTCATTGAGATCATACAGATTTGCAAGGTAACGATATAGAGATTTTGCCCATTTAGCTTCAGAGATTAACAGCTCCATTGTGTTTTCAGATCTCTCAATTGATTTCTTAAATAAAGCAATGCTTTCAGATGGTACAGTTAATGACATTTGGGACCAAGATTTGATTGTTTGATCTATTCGATAGGATAAAAAACACTTAGCCATCTCAATTCTTTTGCTCTCAACAAACCATTTTTCACACCATTTTTGCATATATTCCGTAGGGCGATATTCAGATTGAGGTAACATAAAGACGGGATCTACAGCTGACAATAGAGGTGTTCCTCCAGAACCAGAAAATCCAATAACGACCCCAGACTCAGATAGTAAACGAATTGCAGCATCTGTGATAGAACTACCTTTTCCTATCATGATAAACACTGTATTCTTATCAGGTAGATTGTAGTATGGTTCAAACTCTTTAGCAAAATCAGATAAAGAATCGTTTATCCAAACAATTCTTCCATCTTTCTGTTTGATCCGGACATGCTCAAGATAGAACACATTAGCTCTCTTCGAGAGCATGACCGACATTGGCCTTCTACTCTTTCCTGTCACTATAGTACTGGCAAGGCAATTCTAGAATCAGCTCTAGATAATCCGTAGCTAGTCGGAACTCCTTTGTCTATACTCGGGTTTGCCTCCTCCACAAGGATTGGTATCGAGAATGAGTTCTTGTTAGTGCTACTAACCATTTGCAACCAAATTAGATTATCTTCTAAATATTTCATCCTTTTGATTCGAAAACGTGGCTTGCCAGCACTGCGAGATGGAATTCTATATCTTCTATAGGATACCCATTTCCCATCGAAGTCGCTAGGCACAGATCTTGGAAATCCAATTTGAATGGATTTTTCAACAAAACTGTTTTTGTCTAACTCAGAAATTAACACCTCGATGGATTCAATGTCTGTTGCAAACAACCGTACTGACCGAAAGGAGCTCCCTTTTTGCTCGATAAATGGAAATGCCAGCGCAAACTTCAATCCAGTATCACTCATTACACCATGAATGATGGACACCAGGCGTGAAGCAGCAATGGGCCCAGGTAGGGTGGTAGCACCACCACTGCTGGGCATTACCTTAAAATCAATATAACGATTAAGATCCATTGCAATTCACCTTACTTTTTAGATGATGGGAAAACGCCACCACGAATCATGCATGCAATCATAAACTTAGCATCGTCACTTTCGATATCAATGACGTTCAAGTTACCCATAATTTTAAATGCTGAATATTTTTTAGCATATGGTCGGAAAAACTCTTGAGCTTCAAGGTTTGCACCATTAGGCTCTGCAGCAATAGGTTTACCCCATGACTCATAATCTGGATACCATGTATCCACTGTTCGCAATGCATTAGAGATTTTTTGATCTCGAATGGCTGCATCACCCATGATGTCAATACCAGTCTTGTTAAACCCCTTATTTGGGTTGCTATAGTAGAGCGATCGAGAGAAACCTTTTGGAGTATTCTCTAGATAATTCTGTGATGGGAACACTTCGATAGCCCCTTCCATTCCAAAGTTGATTTCAGCCTCAACATTGAAGGTATGATTGTCTACACCGGAAAGGTTTTGAGCAACCAACTCACCCAGCTTCATCTCGTCGGCACTCAAATCATCAAAATGATTCATCGGAATATCAAGAGCAGACACTTCGACCACAGCACTTTCGGATTGTCCGACTCGAACTCGAACAATCACATTCTCTGCAAGAGTGCGGTTTCTCCACAACCATCGACCATTGAGAATATTCCTTGCGATCCGATTAGAGACATCCTTCAGAGAGTCACTCTCTTTTGCACGCTCCATGAAATTCGTAACACTATCCTTGAACGCTTTCACATTCTCAACGGTATCTCCCTTGTCTGGCGCCGCATGAAACTGCATATCATGATTCATTGGGAATGGGCGGTAAGAAAATCGAACCATCATCCCAACCGCGTCAGAATCGAGCTTGGCAGAATCAGTCTGCTGAATGTTAGAGACCTCTTTGTCAGTCTTATTGACATTCTGAGTGCCTCTAATGCCATGCCTAATGACATGTACGGGAGATTCATCTCCATCAGCCAGCATGTTTACCATTTTGGCATCTGTGACCATGAAGTTGCGTGAGAAAGCAAGGACCGAAGGGGTCTTCTTGAATGTTTCAGTAGAAGTAATTTCCATAATGTATTTCCTTATATTAAGATTTAGTAGAAAGAGTAAAAACACCATTTTCAGGATATTGATAGTTCCAAAAAGGGAGTGGGGTATCATCAAGCATCCGCAAACTTTTATATTGAACAAGACCGACTAAAGCTTCTGCATAAGCAGTTTCGTGATCGAATCGTGAACCTTCGCGATGCTTTTTATCTGATATTTCTGCGTAACCAAGCACTGCTGGAACAATCCATGAGTCTTTTTCATCACGCTCGTTGAGCTTGGAGGGTGGAGAAGTTAGATCAAACATTTTTTCAATCATCTGCTCTGGTTTGTCGACTAATTCATCAAAATCATAACGCTCATCAATAACAAAACCATTGCCAACATAATTAATAACCTCGTCTGCACTTTCAAACGTTTTAATTTTTGAATGACCAATGATTGTGCCACCAGCAAGCTTTGCTCTTAATAGAAAATCGTTAAGATCATCCTCATCAATAACGGCATCCTCATATCTAAAGACCAATGAGACTTTGAGATGCATCGAGGATGTAGGCTGCATAGAGAGTGATTTAGATGACCCTCCTGCATAGTCACTTTTATCAATGAAGTTGCTGCCACGCCTTTGTTGTGGTGAATATTGGCCATTTGCTGTATTGCCTAGATACTGGAATGTATGATGAATGATAGAGACACCACACTCACCCTCAACTTCATCTACTTTCCTGGAGAATGCATGCATCATCTGTCTTGCAGCCATTACCACCTCAGATGACATAGCCCAATAGCCGCTCATTGCATTTGCATTTTGAACTTTAATTCGAGGTATCAGCACGTAGGTATAATCTTTCATTTCAGCAATGCCTCCTTGATTGTTTTCGAAATATCTGCAACATCACTTAATGGAATTGCAAAATCAGTGGCTTTTCCATTCTCATAAAATCTATATCCTGCAATTTTCTGTGCAAGAAGCGCTGAGAACTCGTCGTACCAAACCATATTTCTCAGCTCATGATTGATTAATCCCGTAATTCTGGAATCAAGACCATCATCAACAAGCTGCTGTTTTGGTAATGCATCAATATTTTCTTTGAGAATATTTTTAGCATCTCTTCCTCTTGCTAACACAGAAAATAGAATTGCCCTAACAATAAAATCTTCAGAATTTCGTTTATGGAGGCCCACGACTCCATTAATCCGGTTTTTTTCGCGCAGATCTCTAAGTGTTTTCATTTGATCAGCAGGAAGACCTAACTTGATTCCTTTGTAGTGAATAGAAAGTGCATGCCTAACCGTAGGATCTTCAGTTGGGGCATCAAAAACAAAACCTCTTTGAAGATTGCGAAGATATCTGCCCGCATTTTGTGGATTTGCACCACCAAAGCCCATGTAATAACGGATGACCTTTCTAAACTGCTTCTTCTCTTTCTTGGATTGTTCCTCTTTGTTAGCCATCCAAATCTTATATTGATCAACAATAAAGCGCATGAAGACTGAGCTCGGAAGCGGCACCAAGTTTACATAATCGTTATTGCCATTCGGAATCGATATCTGCCTGAGTCGAGGGTCAATACGATCATCCTTAATGAACGTTAACTTGCTTGCATCAGAATGCTCACTCTTGATAACCTCCTTAATTTCATTACTCAACTCAACTACCTTTTCTGGTTTCTTACCCTCCTCTACAGTTACCGGGTATAGAACCTGCTCCATGTGCTTAAAGACTGTTGCTGACTTATTGATGTTTGCGATGTAGTCCAGAGGGAAATCAAGTTCTTCCGAAATCAAGGTCGACATGGAGATGTACGGTAACGACCGACTTTGTGACGTGGCTACTCTCACCCCTCCAGCCTTTGCATTGCTGTTTACTGCCTTAAAAGAGAAGTGGACACCTTTTCTGATACCTTCCTCATAAAATCTTTTACCCAAATCATCCATAAAATATTTTCCTCTCTTGATGTGTGAATACATTATATGCTACACTGTTATAATATTCAAGCCCATAAAGTGTTAAGTGTTTTAACAAAACAGAAATTAAGAGACCTGATTAATGTTTAATAGAATAAAAACAAGGACATGCAGTATAGAAAATAAATTAATAAAGTCTGATACAATGCATCCTTGGAAATTTATAGTTAAGAGAGCATTCAGGTTTGGAAGTACAACGCCCAAGGATGTACAAGAGGCGTTCCCTCTCGTTAGTAGAACGACTTGCTGGAAATACTCTATTGATGCTCTAGAACTTGAACCTAGCCTGTTGAGTAAGAAGGGTAAGAAAATTGTTCCAGCCGATGGCGCTAAGGCGCCTGATTACGCCAGTAGTAGCAACTTGCTCAGTTACTTCAATGCAGGAATAACATCATTCTCACTTACAGGGTTGCGGGAGGAAGAGTTTCCAGCATTCAACGGAGACTATCTTTCACCGCTATACCCAAGTGAAGATCGATTAGACCTGGTCTTTGATGCAATCATTAACCGTAGAGCCATCCGCATTCTTTATGCTGGATTATGGAGAGGCGAGGAAGCACGGTACAGAACCATTGTGCCGATTGGCATAGAGAAGAGGGGGCAGCAAATCAGGCTTCTTGCTCAAGATGTCAAAACAATGATCAATCGAAGTGGTGACTCTTTTAGAGTTTTTGTATTGGCAAGGCTTTTAGATGTCAAGCCACTTCCAAGAGATCGTACTTTTAAGGAGTCTGAGCTTCAAACTATTGCGGATATGGATGTCAAGGTTCGTTGTGAAATTAATGATGAAATGACAAAAGATCAAAAAATAGCTCTTAGAAATGAATTTGGAATAGAAGATGAAACAGTTTCAGTTCCAAAACGATCAGTCATGGAATTTCTCATTCAAAACAGTGATGCTAAGCCTAATGAAAATGCTGTATGGCCTCCATTACAAATATTGGAGTAGTCACGGATGCATGTAACTTTTATCTCAGATTGCACGAAGAAATCATTGAAGCGCACTCGCGCCATATTAGATCGTTATGCCGTGAGGACCGGACAAAGAACTTGGAGTACCCCAATGACTGTCGAAGCTCTGGGTGAAGTAGAGAGAGCGCTGAAAAGTAATGCCACCAAGAACACATCGGTTGCATGCTTCCAAAACCAGGGAACTAATAGAATGGTAAAAAAATGGTGCGTTGGAAATTGTAATAATTTTACGGATAATGGCCATTTTGCTGCTGGTCATACCACACTGCCTCCTGCAGAAACCCCTGCATGGATCAGATTGATTGCGCTCCTCTCAAAAACAGCAGGTATGGGACATGATTTTGGAAAGGCTGTTAATTTTTTCCAGAACAAATTAACAGATCCCCCTTCTCAACCTAAAAAAGACCTGGTTCGCCACGAATGGCTCTCCATGAAGCTGGCAAAACGTTGGATAGATGAATTGGCTGCAGGAACAGCACCATTGAGTAGCGAGGACCTGTGGTCACATGAGTGGAACAAGCTTGGCAATAACTGGATGCATCTGCAGAATTTTGAAAAGTGGAAAAAAGGATTTACCACATGGGATGACAGCCTTCTATTTTTGATAGCAACCCATCACAAACTTTTTGACGGCAAAAATTGCGGAAGGCAAGTCAACAGCTCACAGCATGTGCGTCAGGACATAAAAGAGTCCGGTACTATTTCAATCGAAGAGAGGCAGGTTGCAGGTATTTTACCTAAATCAATCTTCAATCAATGGGAGAGTCTATTAGGAAGGCTTTCAAAAAACACTTTATCTGCTGAAGAGTCAAAGAACACAGACTTCTGGAGAGGGGTTACTATCTTATCTAGAGCAGCACTTATTCTTGCGGATCATGATGTCTCCTCTCGCCCAAGAGCCTCTTCGGATCATTGGGCTAAAGAGTATATGTACGCTAAGAGCGGTGCGAATAATGACCTACTAACTGCACAATCGCTACCATGGCATCTTGAAAACGTATCAAAAACAGCGGGTAGTTTTGCGTGGAAGATCTTGATGAACAGAAAAAACACTCCTGCACTGAGTGATAGTTCTGTTGAGACAATTATACAAAGATCTGATCCGTCTTCTAGATTTAGTTGGCAAGACATTGCTTATGATACTTTATCTTCAGGTGAACAGGTTCCAACTATTGTGATCAACCAAGCGGGAACGGGTTGCGGTAAAACAAGAATGAATGCAAAAGCGGTTTGTGCAATAGCACATGGCCGAAATGTTCGTTTCACGACAGCCCTGAATCTAAGGACATTAACACTTCAAACTCATGACTCATATAGTGATGAATTAAAGATCCCAGAAAGTGACCTAAGAATGGTGATTGGTGATGACACGGTTAAGATCATGCATTCAGCCTCCTGGAATTCTAATACTGGAAATGAAGATACAGAAGATGATGAAGGTGAGTCAGTTAAGTCTATTGGCTCTGAGTTAGAGATCCCAAAATGGATTGTTGACGTTTTACAAGCCCAGAGTGGGATGGATAAAGTCATCGCATCCCCAGTGCTGGTATCAACAGTTGATACTATCATTAAGGCCGGTGAGCCTGGTAGACAGGGTAAGCATGCCAGCCAGCTTCTTAGATTAGCCACAAGTGACATCATTCTTGATGAGATCGACAGCTTTGATCAAAGTGCGCTTGTTGCTGTTCTAAGGCTTGTGATGTTGAGTGGATTATTTGGAAGGTCAGTCATAGCTTCTTCAGCAACACTTCCTGAACCTACTGTCTCCGCGCTTATTCGAAGTTATGAAGCAGGAATCAGGATACACAAAGCTCTTGGTATGGAAAAGGAGTCTTCTGGTAAATACCGATGTGCAATCATAGATGAGAAAAAGAGTCCTGATGTCATTGAATTACTCGCTCAGGATGAAAGAGATGAAAGCAATGTTTTAAAGGTGGTTGAGGTCTTTGCAGAAAGAGTTTCATGCAAAAATAATAACAAAATCAATAAGCTTGCGAAACTCATTAAGGTAGACCCAGAGGGGGGTATCGAAGGATACCATCAGAGCATAATTGGTGGTATCACAGAGATGCACGATTACAACCATTTCGAAATGTATGGGAAGAGAGTGTCAGTAGGTCTTATAAGGTGTGCGAACATCAAGCCAACAATTGCTATCGCTGACCTAATCTCCTCCAACATTCCTCATGCTAGAGTTGCATGCTATCACTCCACAGATTTTATGATTCAGCGTATTCATAAGGAAAAGCGCTTGGATACCCTTCTCAAAAGATCATCTGGGAACGAAAACCTTCTAAATGATCCAGAGATCAGTGATATTGTTAAGAATACTGATGGAGATGATGTACAATTTATTGTTGTAGCAACCCCCGTAGAGGAGGTGGGTCGAGACCACGATTTCGACTGGGCCATTATTGAGCCAAGCAGTGTTCACTCAATCATACAAACAGCAGGGCGTGTTAACAGGCATAGAATGCTTGAGGCCACAAAACCAAACATAGGCATCCTTCAATTCAATATCAATACTTTTAAGGGTGGTAAAGATAAAAAAGTGTTTATCCATCCCGGCCTCGAAATCAGTGATTCAGAGATGGTCTCCCATCCTGAGCATGATCTTCAAGAGATATTGATATGGGATGAAGTCAATGGAAGTCTCGTACTAGCTCTTGATTCAACTGTTCGCTACAAGGATAAAAATGGTATCTACTCACATGACTTTTCAAAGTATGACGATTTATCATTGGCATACTTTTTGGATTCAGCAAAGAAACCCCTCTCTTCTGTGCTCAACAACAACAAGCCTTACTGGGCCACCAAACAGACTTACGACAGAGCTCAGTTGAGAAGTTTTCAAAGAAGTAGAGTGTTCATCTTGAGCATGGATGATAGTGGCGTTGTACCAATCATAGAAGAGGAGATGCAACAGAGATATGGGAAGGTGGTCAAAACACCTATTTCATTCAAAGATATCGAAAGACGGCAAAGCGACTGGCTTGTGCTCAGTCCATCTGAGATGGTTGCAAAAGCCAAAGAGTTTAATGCTTCACATGGTGCAGACATGGACTCTCTGTTGAGTTGCTCAATTGCTGATTACCGAAATTTTGATGAAGAAGGGAATTGTGCTTCAAATTATAACCTTCATGTGGATTTTTCATTTGGTCTGGTTTTACATAATCCAGGCTAGTCCTGTGGCCAATTTGTAGAGTTATTGTCAAATCTGGTGTTTGGGGCATCAAATCAGGCGGCCATCTGGTTCTCTGAAGTCACCTCAATTCCATCTTTAAATTTCACTCCTTCAATCACCTTGGCAAGGTAATCAAAGCCCCTTAATCTGATCCATTTC
>JABIFG010000136.1 GCA_018650795.1 Fidelibacterota bacterium | reverse complement strand
GGAAGCTACGGTTACTCCTCCACATCAAGATGCTGAATTTGATGAAACCTGCGATGATTGTCATTCGGTCAATGCTTGGACCCCTACCACCTGGAATCACGACGCAGATACAGAGTATCCCTTAATCGGCTCCCATATTGGACCGAGCTGCGAGGCTTGTCATACGATGGCACCCTACTCTGAGCAACCATCCGAATGTGTTGATTGTCATCAAGTCAATTATGAGGAAACTACAGGACCAAATCATATTGCGCTTGGTATTCCAACGACCTGTGAAGTTTGTCATTCTACAATTGACTGGGAGAATGAGGGACTAAATCATGAATTAACTCAATTTCCTCTGGAAGGGGCACACGCCAACTTGCTCTGCGAAACCTGTCATGTTGACGGATATGATCTTCCCATCACCTGCGAAGGCTGTCATCTCCCGGATTATACATCCACTACCAATGGACCTAGTCCTGACCATACTCAATATGGATTTAGTCAGGATTGTCTAGTTTGTCATGGTCAGGTCAGCTGGAAACCTTCATCATTTGATCATGATCCCAATGTGACAGGATATGAGATACAGGGCGCACATCTCAATCTTTTACCTGAAAATTGCTTTGCCTGCCATGAGACAGAACAGTGGACAGGACTCTCAGCAGATTGCTTTGCCTGTCACCAGAGTAATTTTGACAACACCAGCAACCCTGATCACGATGAAAACGGTTATCCACAGAATATTTGTGAGACATGCCACTCACAAAATGCCTGGGAACCTTCCATATTTGCCCATGAAGCCACTTCAATCACTTGTGAGACCTGCCATATGGTTCAATACACTGGAACCACTGATCCACCGCATGCTGAGCTATCCTTCCCTACTGATTGCTCGACCTGTCACCAAGCTGACCAATGGTCACCCAGCAGTTTTGTCCATGATGTTGAAACAACCGGTTTTTTGACTGACGGCGCTCACCTGGATATGAATTGCAGTAGTTGTCATGAAACCTGGTCTCCACCCACTGAGATTAGAACCTGTGCGTCCTCATCTTGCCATCAGGATAATTATGCTGTCAGCACCAATCCACCCCATGAGACGATGAGTTTCTCGCAAAATTGTGAGGATTGTCATTCCACCAGTACCTGGGCTCCATCACAGTTCCAGCACGGTGAACAGAATACCAGCTATCCTCTTGAGGGTGCTCACACAATTGTCGCGTGTCAGAGTTGTCACTCCCCCTGGCAAATTATAGCCCAGCCAAGGACTTGCGCCGATGGCAGTTGCCACCTATCGGATTATAATTCTGTAACAGATCCAAATCATGCTGGAGCCTCCTTCCCCTTGGAATGTGAGACCTGCCATACCACGACAGCCTGGGAACCCTCAACCTTTGATCATGATGGGCAATATTTCCCTATTTACAGTGGTCAACATCGAGAAGAATGGAATGACTGTTCACAATGCCACGTTGATGGTACCGACTATGGTATTTTCACCTGTTTTGGTGGGGGTTGTCATAGCGTGCCCGAAATGAATAATGAACACTGTGAAGGCACTAACTGTGAGAGTTGTAATGGAATTACATATCCATCGACAGGCGTAACCCCTGAAGACTGTTTGACCTGTCACCCCACTGGCGATGAGAACGATTGTGAAGGTGACATCCTGAATTTCATCAAAATGCCGACCCGATCTCAACCGACTGAGAAAAAGCCCATTGAAACACATTAGACTTATATTTCTCAGCACAGTGCTTCCCCTGTTTGCACTTTCTCAGATGCAGGAGGACCGCTCATGCCTGGAATGTCATCTATCTGGATCCTGGTTCCCCCTATCAGAAACTCCCAGCTTTGATCATAATCAAGCCACCGATTTTCGGCTGCTTTACAAGCATGCTGACCTAGCCTGCACTCAATGCCATTCAGGAAATACAATCGATGAATTCCACAGCTTCTCTGTAAAGGGTTCGGATTGTGTGAATTGTCATCAGGATATCCATCAGAACTATTGGGGCAATGATTGCGAAGCTTGCCATAGTGCTGAGGCTTGGGATCCCGCCATGGCCTATCGTCGGCACAATGAGACCCTGTTTCCACTATTGGCGGCCCACCAATCCCAGAGTTGTTATTTATGTCATACGACTCCTGGAATGTTGCCCTCTCTGGATTGCCAGGCGTGTCATGCGAGAGACTTCAGTCTTGAATTGCCGGCTCATGTTGATCTATCTCCTCAGACAGATTGCTCAAACTGCCATGCCCCCACGCGTTGGGATCAAATACTGGCCATCAACCATGATGTCTTCTTCCCGATTTATAGTGGACAACATCGAGGTGAGTGGGATGCCTGCTCAGATTGTCATGAGCAATCTGGTGAGTATCAAGCGTTTACTTGCTTTGGATCGGGT
>JABIFG010000135.1 GCA_018650795.1 Fidelibacterota bacterium | reverse complement strand
CCCGTACTCCATACCGAGATATTCACTACCAACATCAGCCTCAGAAGGCTCAAATGATCCGGCTGCAGGCTTCGCAACTGCCGCACTTTGACCGGCTCCACCTTCAACTTCAGGAAGCAGATCTTTTGATCTTAGGGTTTCCTCCATGGCAGACATCATCAGCGTCTCTTCTGGGGTCCGGTCCCACTCCTTAGCCGTCAGCGATCTGTAAGTTTTCAGCAGCTCTTTATCTTTATCGCTCACCTTGCCTGGATCAACAAACTCAGTATCGATTTTCTTTTTCTGCCGGTATGTATCAAGATCAACAACCTGCTTTATTTCAGCCAACTTCTCATCCTTCACCAGCTCCGCCTGTGCCTTGCGCGACTGATCCTGTCGCGCAGCATAACTCTTGCCCGTACCCACTAAAAAATCTGCAAGCAATCCCATTTCTCTATCCTCTTGTTAATGGCGTTCTGACACGAGATCGCATCTGCCTATTGCGAATATTTCCAAACCCTGCACTAGCATACGCATCATCAGCCGACGGGAGTGGTGCAGAAGCTAGAGAGGCCATCGTCTCGTCAGCCATCGTTGAGTCCGCATCCGCAAGCGTGGTATCAGCCGTAGTTTCTGCAGGACTGTACTTCCCCGACTCAATAGCCTCAGACAACATTCCTTTCCCCACTGCAGCCGCACCCTTACCGGCAGCAATAGCAAGACCTTTACTCCCTAGTGCGTCATAAGTAGACCGCGCAACCGCTGGACCTACTGTCTGGCTGATTACTTGGCTACCAAGACCAAGTGCCGCGTTAGCCGCAATAGCTTCAGGAGAGTACCCTTGCGAATACTGCTGGCCAGCTCTCATCGCCAAAGCAGCCGGCCACCCAAAAGCCAGCCCAGCAACAGTCGGAAGCGCATGATGCTTCATTCCATAAGACGCATACTCACTTAGAGTATCCGCTGCCTCCCATTCTTCGTCCTGCACATCCCTCAAATGAGTGTCAACCTGAGCACGACGGTTCTCTATATCAGAAAATCTATCGCTAACATCTCTTCCAGAAAACGTATACCCGCCATCAGCAGCGTCTGAGAATGTACCAACATCAGTAGAATAACTTCCGTCCGCCCCTACAGCAAACCCTCCTGGAGTGCCTGCCGCCGCCGCTTGAGCAGCACTTGGACCAGAATCACCGCCATCACCACCATCCCCAGAACTACAAGCAGCATCACCACCAGCACCATCACCGCTGCAGCCGCAATATGTAAGCCTGTACTGTCCAACGAGCTGCTGGAAGAGCATCTTAATCATCGTCATTCTCCAAAAAACCAAACCTTTCGCCTTGAGATTTCCAGTTATTATACGCTTTTTGCCTTATGAACTGAGGCGTTACCGAAGACACCTTCATTGGATCAAAGCCACCGGCTTCCATTCTCGCCCATATCCGCTGCTTTATCGCGCAATCAAGAGTGGTAACAGTTGGCCTCGACACAGACAACCCTGCATCATCAGTGATATTTTCCCAGTCAGGAGACCGATCAACAGGACACCCGCCTCGACACATCCGCCAATATCTACACCCGAAACACATCTTAGGCACAGAGTGATTTTGATACAAGGTGCGGCGTTTATCCATGATCTGAGTCATTGGCTCTTCGTGCCAGTCTGCGAACTTGCCAGCATCGGAGTACGACTTATTGCAGGCAGTCACCCCGCCATCACTACAAAACTCAAACCACCAGCAGTTATTCCCCTGTGAGTTACATATCGTACCCCAGATAGAATGATCGTAATCGTGCCAGCCGTTATCCGCCAAGAAGTCAGCCCATTGAACCTTCTGCTCTTCAGAGAGAACCTGGTCTCCCTTGATATGCTTAAACGCGATCGTCATAGCAGGAAAGTTCTTGTGGTACATTTCAATCTCAGCCTTGACCGCCTCAAGATCTTCCATCGTATCTTGATTGATGCACACCAATAGCCTAGTGCTGTACCCCATATCCTTGGCTATACCAATATTCTCGACAACCTTGCTGTAGGTTTTTGACCGGTTCTTGTTGTGCGCTGCAGGAGGAAGGTCAACCGAATACCCAAAAGCAACCTTATCCTGCATCTCGCCCAATCGAGTTAGGTAGCTCTTATTCAGCGCCACCCCGTTCGTCTGGATGCTTATTTTGTTCTTGAGTGTAACCGTTAGCAGTAGGTCGACAGCCTCTCTCATAGCCTCTGGAGAGAGTGTAGTGGGTTCTGCTCCATGGAGATAGCAGGAACTCAGCGCAAAACGCTCATTCACCGCCTTATCAATAAAGGCATGAACAGCAGACAGCGCCTGCTCGTCTACGTCCGCCTTCTGGTTTTTATGATCATCAGGGAGATAGCAGTAAGAGCAGTCAATGTTGCAATACTTTGATATAGCAAAGTAGGAGGGAACATCATAATCATACTCATACGATAGTTTCTTCACACTGCACCAGCTTGACTAAGTAGCCCCGCTGGAGGCTGTTGCCCGGTAGCGGGAGCCTGCTGTGGTTCCTGTTGTTGCTCTGCTGCGATCTGCTCTGGAGTG
>JABIFG010000134.1 GCA_018650795.1 Fidelibacterota bacterium | reverse complement strand
TCTATCCGATGTCCGGTCTGAGCAACTCTCACCATGAGATCATTGGAATATTTTGATTTGTCCCAATTATGTCTGGTCAGGAATTTGATAAACTTTGTCATTTCCTTGAACTGGCCAGGCTTGCCAGATAATTGTTTTAAATCGTAATCCGATTGTCTTATTTGAATGATGATTTCCTCATCCACTGCATAGCTGCCTGTCGAAATTTCAGTGCACAATTCATGTCCATCATATGTCCAGTCAGAGCTCTCACCATTTATAACCACCTTTTCAGGAGCTATGGTAAGGGGTAGTTTGATAACGAAGGATCTATGCTTCGACATGCCCTCAAAGCTTCCCTGAACAGCCGAAATCTTGATACTCAAGTTTTGTTTCTTTTGTGAAAACTCTATGCTGGTTGTGGCAAAGGATTCAGCCAGGTAATCTTCTGAGTCCCCATGGTCATCATAGATAATAGTAGACCCTGATTTTCCAGGATAGACTGTAAGAATGGTTGGATCGTTGCCATAATTACCACTGATTTCATTTCTGGAGGCCATTGGAATAATAGCACCCTCTCGAACAAATAATGGGATTTCATCCAGCGCAAATGATCTTGAGTGAATTTTCCCACCCTTGAGTATGGTACCGGACATCATCTCTATCCACTGTCCCCTGGGAAGCCAAATATCCTTGGTAACCATTAAACTGTTCGTAGCGATGGGTTCGGTTACAGGAGAGGCGATGATATCATTCCCAAACATGTATTGATTCTTGAAATTGTAGGCCTGCTCAGCATTAGGATAATCGATATACATTTGTCTGCACATCGATATCCCAGTATCATAGGCGTGTCTCGCTGAGGAATAAATGTAGGGTAACATCGCCTTCCTCAGATGGAAAGCATCGCGCATGATATAGAATTCATCCAGGGGATAAGCCCAAATCCTACGTTCTATGCCATTTGAGTAGTTAGCTTTGGTTGCATGGGTACGGAAAATGGGACTAAAAATACCAAATTGAATCCAGCGGGTGTATAACTCAGGTGTGCTCTCACCACGCATATGACCACCAATATCATGACTCCAAAAGCCAAAACCGACATTGGCTGCTGTGGAGGTAAAATACGGCTGATAATCCAGCGATTTCCAATTGATATAGGTATCACCCGAAAAACCAATCTGGTAGCGATGATTACCCAAGCCACCATAGCGATGAAAAATCATAGGACGCCTTTCACCCTGGCGAGCCATATCACTAAAGAAGACATAATTAAGATAAAAGGTCGGGTTGACTCCTTTTATTTTTGTGGTACTCCATTGTTGCCAATCCAACCACCAGAAGTCCACACCATCCTTTTGCATGGGCTGTAAAACGATATCCATAAAGTTTTTAGCAAAATCCTTATTCACAATATCGAAGGGGATAAATTTTTGGGTGGCTGGGTCAACGCCCATGGCTCGGGCCATCTCAGGATATTTATCCTCAAAAGGTTGAATCCCTGAAGCAGGGTGTAAATTCATACAAACCGTCAAGCCCTTTTCCTGGGTCCACTTCAAGAATTTCTTAGGATTTGGAAAGTAATTTTTATTCCAGGTTAAACCTGTCCAGCCAAAATCCTCGCCAGCTCCATCTTTGATTTTCTTCCCGTCTTCACCAAACCATTCTGGTTTACTCGTAAGATGCCAGTCCATATCAACAACCAGGACATCCAGGGGGACATCATGAATTTCATATTCCTGGACCAATTCCCTAAATTCAAGATCAGTATATTCCCAGTATCTGGACCACCAGTTTCCAAAGGCGTATTTTGGAGGGAGGGCAATTTTTCCGGCGATGGCTGTAAAGTCCTTGAGTGCCGTCTTGTATTCTCGTCCGTAAGTGAAGAAATAATAGTCCTGCAGGTCCTTTTCCGCACGAGGCATGACCCAGGCCCAGTCAGAATTATCGAATAATGGTCTCTCAGAGTCATCAATCAGAACCCATCCTTCAGTTGAGATTATACCCGGTTTTAATGCAATTGGCACTTTTCCAGACCACTGCATGATTTCACCATCAAAACCATCCAGTGTGCGAATGGTTCCCAGCAGGTTTCCTTTGTTCTCCTGACCAGGTCGCCATTCTTTTTTCTTACCCTCCAACTTGAATTTGATATGGAGATTTTGTGCATCGAATTTACCACCATCAACTTTGTAGTATAGTGTGAACTCACTGGTAGATATTTGCAGCCAGCCTTTTCTGGTCTTGGTTTTAATCTTTGGGACCGGTAGTGACCGATTGACGAAGGCCAGTGAGGCATGGTCTTCAAATTTGCCATCCTCAGCCCATTCCATTCGTATTACCCCGGGGGTGAGCACTGTAAAACGTGCATCTCCTGAAATGACAATTGCATCTGGATTAGCAACGGGGTTGTAATCTGCTGCCAATATGGACCCAAACATGATGAGACAGATTGATATGGAAAGAGAAAGTTGCTTCATTTTATACTCCTGCTATGACAGTCTGTACCTGTTATGATTATTCCAGGGTTTCGAATTATTTATTCAGCCCAAATATTTCTTTGATGGATTGCCACAGTCCCTTTTTCTCAGGGATAAGTTCCTGGTCGTTTTTGGGATCCATATCGAAACTAAAATCAACAACCAGAGCCAAATGATCAGAGGCAACTTTTGAATCTGATCTGAGCAGGCCATTGGCCTCGAGTTGTTCCTCACTCATGGTTCTGGTATTTAAGATGAAGTTGTTTTTTGCCCTCATCACAAAGTCTGTATAAACAATATAATCCAGGCGACCTGGACTATAGCCCTCGCCATTATTTTGCCAGGAAAAAGCAACTCCTTCTGACACATGTACTGGATACAAGTCCATGAGTGTAGTGCCATCCCAGTCAGGTGCGAAATCCGCACCAAATTTATCTTCATTTTGGATGTCACCCGTGAGCAATGTTGCCAGCTGCTGGCTCTCGCCAACCAGGTTCATATCACCCAAAATGACCACAGGTGTATTTGGTATCAAATCTATCTGACCACCCGGTGAATACGCGTCCCTCAAAAACGCTATGGTCGAATCTGCCTGCAATTGCCGATTTTTATCAGCACCACAACAGGACCAATGACTATTCATTACAAGTATTTGACGAGCTTCATCAATTTGTACCAGCAGGGCCATTATACGAGATCCACTACGACCCCACAGAGTCCAATTTCCAACAATAGGGAAACGACTGGCAGTATTGATGTGACCTTCCATTTCAGTGGTGAACCAATGTTTTCCCTCACCCAGAGGGATGATGGAATCCATATAGGCTACTGTACTTTTGTTAGTAGATTTCCACATTTCCTGGAAACAGACAATATCCCCTTGTAAAGCTTGCTGGATACGGCTGTGAGCAGGCGCACGATCTTCGACGAAGATGCCATCATGCAATGAATTCTGGGAAACGATGCGAATATCTGCAGCGGAATATTTTGCCAGGGGCCTGGTTACCCATGGTGGACCCGGATCATCAGAGAGTTCAACCGATATAGAGCTTGTGCCATCTGGCATCCTATCAGCACCTGCTTCGGATTGCTCATCTCTAAAGAAAAATCTAAAAGATTGAAGTGGTGTTGCAGGGTCCGTATTGGTAAAGACATCTGCTCTATTAATAGCAATTTCAAAATCAGTTGCAGTCAGCGTTGGCAGCGTGATCAGCCCAATTTCCCCGTGAGTAATGGCGGTGGAATCATTGCCGGAAAAAACAGCCCCGTCCTTATCACCGAATCTCCAGGCTAGCTCTGCACCCATGTCATCTATTGATAAACCCGTGCTGGCATCATTATCTCCATCAATATAGAGTGTCAGTTTGTTCTTTTTTGAAAGCCCGAACTCCTCAGCCATTATCAACCGTAGGAACAGTCTAGCGCTATCTGAAGTGACACTGACTGACAGAAAATCGAAACCCATAACACCATCACCAGGAGGGTCAACATATATGGGTTCTATATTTTTCCAGTCATCCGATCGTCCATCAATCAAGATGGGTTGAGCGTAAATAAGAGTACAAAGCAATACTAAGAATAGTGTCTTCATGGAATCCCCTCTAGCATTTTAGTCATTGTTTCTGATGCTACACAATGGTATGATCGATCAAAAATAGTACTGCTCGGGTGATTTGGAATGCTTTTTTAACGGGAGTTAAAGGGGACAGTTTTTGGGCTCTTTAGATCATTTAAGCATAAGGAAAACCAAGTAAGGTATTGCTATATATCCAACCGGACTTAATTTTTTAAGTAGCTCTCAACTAGAGTAATAACCACGCTTTTATCATCGGGAGATCACATGATTAATTTCAAACGTATCCTACTTACACCCATCCTTGGAATTGTATTGTTAATCCTGGGGTCTTGCGTACATACTTCCCCTAACAGCGCGGTCACTCCAGAACAGAGCACACAGTTTTATTTTGTCCATATTACAGATACCCATTTTGGAGACGCCAATCATTACGCTCGCACTGAAAAAATCATCGAGCTTGTCAATGATCTTCCCATGGATATAAAATGTGTCGTTCATACAGGCGATATCACTTCAGACAATATTACTCAAGACTCAATCGTAACACGCGGACTGGCTATTTTATCCAAATTGGATGTGCCGATACACTATGTAGCAGGGAATCATGATATTTTAGAAAATGATCTAAAAGCAACGAGAAGGCAATACGAGGAACACTTTGGTCCCCTGATTTCTGTACGGGAATATGAGGGTGTTCAGTTTGTCACCGTTTTTACAGAACCAATCGGTAGGGGTTATGTTCTTGATGGATTTGACCCGCTCAAAGAACTTGAAGAGATTCTCTCAAGCAATAAACCCTCGATTGTTTTTCACCACAGTCCCTCCCCAGATGATTTTTACAGGAATTCCATGCACGATAGCTGGAAAGTTGAGGGTCGTGATAAATGGGTTGATTTGCTCAACAGATATAATGTTAAAGCAGTGATGGCAGGACATTATCATCGTGATGAAGTGCACTGGTTGGGCAATGTGCCCCTATATGTGAGTGCCCCCGTAGGTAGCTGGTGGGGACGCCAGGCGAGTTATAGATTGTTTGAATACAAGAATGGTAAGGTAGGCTATCGAACTCAGTACATTCTAATGGATCGCTGGAAAAATGGTCAGATTCCAACTCTAATATGGGAGTAATCATGAAAAAAATCTTAAGTGGAATATGTATTCTTTTGTTTGTTGCCTGTCAACCCGAAGTCTCTGATACTCGAACCATATCAAAAGCTCAACTCCGAGATAAAATAAAAGGAGCCTGGGCTGCTCAGACCATCGGTGTGAGTTTCGGAAGCCCCGTTGAATTCAAATATAAGAGTACTATCATTCCTGATTATCATCAGTTGCGTTGGGACGCGGACATGATGGAAGAAATTTACACGAATATCCCGGGTGTTTATGATGATATCTATATGGACCTGACCTTTGTACAGGTTTATGAGGATATGGGACTCAATGCTCCTGTTGAACATTTTGCTCAAGCTTTTGCAACGGCAGAGTACCCCTTATGGTTTGCCAACCAAACGGCTCGTAGAAATATACTTGATGGGACCCCGGCTCCGGCTTCTGGTCATTGGTTGAATAATCCCTGTGCTGATGATATTGATTTCCAAATCGAAGCTGATTTTGCTGGTATTATGGCACCTGGAATGATCAACAGTGCGGTCGAGGTATGCGACAAAATTGGCCACATTATGAATTATGGAGATGGGTATTATGGTGGCGTATACATAGCTTCCATGTATTCCCTGGCCTTTGTTTCATCAGATATCGACTATATCGTTCGGGAAGCTTTACGAGTCATTCCTGAGGAAAGTACGTTTGCCCAGACCATGTCAGATGTCATCAAATGGCATGAGCAAAATCCAGATGATTGGAAAGCTACCTGGTTCAAAGTACATCGTAAATGGTCCAGCGAAGTAGGGTCAGCGGTGGGGGTGTTTGATGCATTTAATATCGATGCGAAAATTAACGCAGCCTGGGTCCTGATGGGTTTGCTTTACGGTGATGGTGATTTCACAAAAACCCTGGAAATTGCTACACGTTGCGGTGATGATGCAGATTGTAATCCTGCCAGCGCTGGTGGTATTCTAGGTGCAATCATGGGTTATGATGCTATCCCGGAATACTGGAAACAGGGTTTACCAGCGGTTGAACCCTTAAAATTTCAATACACCGATATTTCTCTGAACGATGTCTATGAAATGTCATACAAGCATGCCCTGCAGGTTATTGAGAAGGAGGGGGGGCAAGTAGACTCAGAAGAAATTCTTATCAAATATCAGCAACCTGAAACTATTCCCCTGGAGGTGTCCTTCCCCGGGCATTATCCCATTGCGAAACCACAGATAAACAAGACCCTGAAAGAAGCATTCAGCTATCCATTTAGCGGTAAAGGATTTGTCATAAGAGGGAAGGCCAGAAAAACGGGTTCCTCAGACTATGTGTTTAAAGTTGAGATGTCAGTAGATGGCCAAATTATTCAGACAGTTGATATGCCTACAAATTTTGTGGATCGTAGATTTTATCTGTTCTGGAGTTATGATTTGGAAGATATCCAACACAGAATTGACATGAAGGTTCTTAATCCAAGTGACCAGGCGGAAATTATTATTCAGGAAATATTGATATATGGAAGCGAACCAGTTTTAGCAAAATATTGACCGGCTTTACCTGGATTTATTCAACCATAATATCCAGCCAGATTAAGCGGTGATCGGAAGCTTTTTGTACACGGGCTGCTCCCTCAGGATCACGGGTCTTATCTGGCCAGTAGACACCCCCTCGAACAACCTGTAAGTTTTTACTGGGTAGGATGTGGTCGATTCGCATGCCCCACTTGCCCTTTCCACTCGTGCGATTTTCAACATAGTCTGGTGGACCCGGGGTTCGACCATTCAGTGCTCCCTCACTGATGAGCAGGTTAGCACAATCTTGAATTTTAGGATGCTTGAGTAGTTGGTCAATGGATTTCTGTCCGGTCACAACAGTGTCTCCAGTAGGTGCAGCATTCAGGTCTCCCAGGATGATGAAACTTTCATCCCTAGCTAATCCTCCCCGATTTCCCTGGTCATCTATTAACACAGAATCACCATCAATGTAGTGTGTCCACATTTTGATTTCATCGTAATTACGCCGACCGTTTCTGTCCTCATCACCATCGAATACTGGCGGTGTGGGGTGAGAAACAAGTAAATGGATCTCGTTTTCACCAATAACGAGCGGTACATCCCAGTGAGATTTGCTGGACAAACGGAAAACCTCTATTTCATCCTCTGCATACCAGTCTCTGGGGAGCAGATTATCCGGGAGGTCCTTCCAGAGGAAGTGTTGGAAAGTTTTGGCAGCAGCAAGATTTAGAGGATAGCGTGATAATATGGCCATGGAATACTGCCCGGGGTAGGCACCATAACCATAACAGTCACCGCCATGATCACGTGAGCCACGGTCTTCATCTGTTGCTACCATACCATTGTTGTCAAAGTCTTTGCCAGCTAGAAAGCCTGTGTTGCAGGGTGCGATGTATGTGTAGGGGTATTCAGACTGGGGTAGATACGCATCTAAAAATCGTCTAAGGTTTAAATCCAGATCATCTCCAGCCTTCAAGGCTTCTATGTCATGATCAATTTCATTGATCACCAGGATATCAGGATTGATCTCCGTAATTATTTGAGCTGCAGCAGATAGTTGCTCTTCCTGACCGAGACCCTGACTATCAATGTTGGTAAGCTTCTCTGTGGACATTTCCCAGATATTGAACAGAGCTATACGAAAAGTGTCATTTGAGCTTGGTTGGTTAATCGGAGTCACCGCGCATGAAAAAAGTAATACAGACCCTGCCGACCAAACAATTAAACGTTTCCCAAGCATTTGATTAATTGCATACCTGAAACGATATTTTGACATAAAGAACTCCAACATTAAGTTTTTTCGAAAAAGAGATAGATCATTTGAAACATAATGTAATTAGAGTTTGTCCTTAATGTTAGTATTTCAGAATATGTTGCCTATCCGTTTAAACGGTTAAATATTGCGTATATTATCAGTAACCCACGACTTAAGTCGTGGGTTACTGATACTTCATTAAGCCAATAAACTGTTTCAACGGTTTTTATGTTAAGTTTGAAGATGGACACTGATTAGAATTGTATCCAGAGCTTTTAATAATGTTGCTCAATCCACTCAGTGATCTTAGCGGACCTGAAAAAGCGATCTTGCTTGAGTCCTTAGAAAAAGCTCATATATTCAGCAGAATTCTCAGACAGGAAATTTGAATTGAAACTGAAATATCAGATTCTACTAATAGGTTTATGAGGAGGGGGCATGATTCGCGTATCAACTTTAATCATCATTGCATTCTTAATTAGCTCTTGCGAGCGAACAGCAGAACAATTTGAGCTTAAATCTCCAGATGGAACCATTGCCGTTCAACTCGAGATGAAAGATAATAGTCCCCACTATTCGATTAGAATTGATGGGGAGGAAGTGATCAAATCGTCTGCCCTTGGTTTTGATTTGATATCAATACCAAAGTTATCCGCCCCTCTAACCATACTACAGCAAAGTACTTCGGAGAACAAGTCTACCTGGTCGCAGGTTCTGGGCGAAGATAAAGAGATTACAGACAACCATTATTTCGCTCGTTTCCAG
>JABIFG010000133.1 GCA_018650795.1 Fidelibacterota bacterium | reverse complement strand
TCTGAGCAGATCGCCCCGGCGGGTGTATATTACTATCAGGCTATTGACGGTGAGGAAATGCAGGTAGGGAAGATGCTATTTCTACAATGACGAAATCTAGCGGATACGTTTTCGGTCGATATGAATGAGAAGCAATAGGATAAAATACAGGATGCAATCTCACTAAATATGAAATTAAATATGAGCCAATTCTCATGAAAATGCATAGAATAATACCCATCGTACTTTTAGCGCTTTGTTGTGGTCAATTGAAAGCTGTAGCCAATTTGCCAGAGGGTTATGCCTATGTATTCCCACCTCCAGTAGCAAAATATGTCTCTCCATCATCAACGATTATTCTACGATTTACAAAAATTGACCCCTCTGATTTAGATAATCTTGATGATATGATAAGCGTTAGTGGTTCAAAAAGTGGTCTCCTTTCAGGGGAGACAATTATTGCCTCGGATAAGCAAACGGTGATTTTTAAAACTGCCAATAATTTTGCCTATGACGAAACAATTAGTGTTACCATCGCACCTCACTTTATCAGCGATGTAGCAGAACAATTAGAGCCCCTAACCTTTCGTTTTACGGTTTTAAATGCACCTGTGACGCACAATTCTCAAGCCAGCGATTTAGACGACCAGCTCCCTGTAGCTCAAATGCGCGAAACCACGCGCGAGATCCAAATTATGGCGAATGGTGTTTCTGTACCTGGAGATTTTCCTCATGTTGAAATTACCCAAAGTAACAACCCCTCAAGTGATTATGTGTTTTTGAATAATTGGGGAACACCTAACTATAATATTATTTTTAACACTTCAGGTGAACCGGTGTGGTACCTGAAGACTGCTGATCGGCGACGTGATTTTAAGCAGCAACCCAATGGGTGGATCACCATGTTGGTACCCAATGGGATTAACGGATCAGGGATGGGATTCGCTGCTTTTGATCAGAACTTTGAATTCATAAAAACATTTCATGCCACAAATGACTACTGGTCAGATGAACACGAATTACAGGTGCTGCCTGATAGTGGGTATTTGCTTATTGGGCAACGAGAAACCATTGTAAATATGAGCCAATATGTACAAGGTGGGCATACCAGCGCAACCGTCAGGGAGACTTGTATCCAAGAATTCACCGCTGATGACCAGTTGATCTTCATCTGGCGAGCCTGGGATCATTTTGATATTCGGGATGTCGAATTTGAAAGTCTTATCAATAATTATATCCGGTTTCCCCACATGAATGCGATAGATATTGACGAAGACGAGCACATTCTGCTTTCCAGCCGCCACCTTAGCGAGATTACAAAAATCAATCGGCAGACAGGTGGAATCATCTGGCGCCTGTGTGGGGTACCAGGATCAGAAAACAACGATTTTGAATTTGTAAATGATCCCTTGAACGGCTTTCGAAATCAACACTCCATCCGTTCCCTTGGTAATAATAATTATACTATTTTCGACAATGGTAATCTTCACACTCCACCGCTGTCAAGAGCTGTTGAATACCATATTGATACTACTTTGAATACAGCAACTTTGTATTGGGAATTCCAAAATGATGTGGACTTTGGTTCCTCTTTTTATATGGGTAACGCGCAGCGATTGGACAACGGAAATACCCATATCAACTGGGCTGTGGGAAATATTATGCCTATCGCATCGGAAATTACTCACGATGGGGAGAAAGCCTTCGAGATGTTTTTTTCTCATGGCTATCATTGCTACCGTTCGTTTCGTTTTCCATGGACTGGCGTCATTCAGGCACCTTATCTGTTGCTAGAACCACAATTTGATAATCTAACCCTGTTGTTTAACAAATTTGGTGATGATCAGGTTGAATTTTACAATGTATATGGTGATACGGTAAGTCAATCAACAACCCTCATGGACACCTCTGGACAAACCTTGAAGGAACTGCGAAATCTGGTTAATGGGAAACGCTACTATTTCAGGGTGACCGCAGTTGACAGTAACGGAATTGAGAGTGCATTTTCCAATGAAGAAAGTAGCATTATTAATATTATCCAGCCTGGGACCAATATGGTTGTTAATGGCGACTTTTCAGATTACTACAACGGTTGGATCTGGGGTGCAGGAGGCGGAGCTGCAGCGAACTGGTTAATTGAGGACGGAGTTAGCCATCTTGAAATTCTGAATGGCGGCAGTCAGGTCTATGATGTGCAACTCAGACAGAATAATATCCAACTCATCCAGGGACAGGACTATACTTTTGAATTTGATGCCTGGGCGAGTGAAATTCGTTATGCAGAAATAAAGGTAGGGCAGGAAACCAGCCCATATATCAATTACAGCCGCATTGGTTACACTGTTATTATGCCTACGAACCAACATTATTCTTTTCGATTCGAGATGCAGGAACCCGGTGATAGTGATGCTCGCGTTGTTATTAACGCAGGTACATCTGAACATGATCTTTACATTGACAATATTTCACTCATAATGGATACACCAACAGACATTACAGAGTCAAATGAGTTGATATCGGATTTCAGACTTTATCAGAATTATCCCAACCCATTTAATCCAAGTACCAGCATTGAGTACTATGTACCGGAACCCAGTTGGGTCAATCTGACCATTTATAATACACTCGGGCAGGAAGTTGGCAGCTACGTGGATGCAGCAAAATCTACTGGGCGTTACAGGGCAGAGATCGACTTAAGAGAATTTAATTCAGGGATATATTTTTATGCACTTGAAGCCCTGGCAGATCAATCAACAAGGTCATTTAGAAGCGTTCAGAAGATGATTTTATTAAAATAACGATACATGGGGAATATATGAAATACCTAAAATTTGTTTTACTGAGTAATGCACTTGTTTTGATCAGCAGTCTTGTGGCACAAAGCATTGAACCTTTTCAGTTTGTGAACCCAAAACCAGGCTCGAAAATGGTTTCCAGTGAGACTAATATTATCATGCGATCTACGGGAATAATAGACCGTTCAACTGTATCTCCAGAGCTGATTCAGGTGACAGGTTCCCAAAGTGGTCAACATACGGGTGAACTAATTCTCACAGATGACCAGAAAACCTTGATCTTTAACCCCCACCACACTTTTCTTGAAAATGAAACCGTAAATGTTGTAATGGCTGGGGGATTCAAAGCAAAAACTGGATCTGATATCGCTGAATATGCATTCAATTTTAGAACGGCACCCTTGGGAATAGTTCAATTAAGAATTGATCCTTATGATGATTCCAGCTTTCTGGATGATCAATATCTTGAAAGCGCTCAAGGAATCCGAGATATAGCTACTCTCCCAGCACCCTTAATTACTATCGATTCAATCGACAATCCTGCCGCCGGTTACATTTTTATGGCTACCTGGGATCGTAGTGTGCCGGCCCAGTATGGTAATTTTGTTTTTGTTCTCGATAACGAGGGGAGCATAGTTGACTCAGTCAGAGTGAATGGCGCGCCATATGATTTCCAGATTCAGCCAAACGGACTGTTGACCTATGCCTTAGGCGATTTTTCATCAAATGTTCCTTTGCCGGGGGAAGAATTGCAGCATATGGTCATGGATAACAGTCTAGCGGTCATAGACAGTTTTAAAATGAAAAATGGTTATATCACTGATTTTCACGAATTTAAAATGCTGCCCAACGGACATGTGATGATGATGTCCTACCATACCATTATCTATGATATGAGCACTGTTGTCGAGGGTGGACAAACCGATGCCTCCCTGGTGATTAATATTATTCAGGAGCAGGATAGCGATAAAAATGTTGTCTTTGAGTGGCGCAATATTGATTACATCCCCATTACCGATAGCGATTTGGATCTAACAAGTTCTCGCATCAATTATGGGACTTTAAACGCTTTTGATATCGATACTGATGGAAATATCCTGGCCTCGTTTAGAAATCACAGCGAAATTATTAAAATTAATAAAGAAACTGGTGAGTTAATGTGGCGTATGGGTGGACCCCGTGGTGAATTTACCTTCGTTGGTGAGCATGAAGTGAATGCGCCTTACTATCACTCTCGCCAACACAATATCCGTCGACGCCCCAATGGGAATATCACGCTATTTGATAATGGCCAATTCCATCAACCACCCTACTCTCGTGCAGTTGAATATGCCCTGGATGAAGTTAACCATGTCGCCACCATGGTCTCAGAATGGCGCTATCCTGATGGTAATATTTTTTGCGTCACTGCCGGAAATGCAGAGCCACTTACTGAGGGTGGCTGGTTTATTGGCTATGGTGTACCCAGTCCACAATTTGTGAGACGTAACGCAGTTGAGGTCCACCCAGATGGATCTATAGCTCTCGAGTTATCCTTACCACCAAATGTGCTGGCATATCGCGCCTACAAGCTGCCCTGGGATGAAACAGCCCCCAGTGTTAGCTTTACTCAATTTGAAGTAACGCAAGGCAATACCTACTCCTTCAATAATGAATCAATCATTACTGGTGTTGAGATTACATATACTGCATTAACAGCTGCTGATTACAATGAAGCCAGAATCACACGCAACCCCTATGGACCTGTTCAGCCTGAATTTATCGATAATCTGATTACGGTGAGTCCAGTATCAATTACCTATAGTGGTTTAGCCATCGCATCACAGCTTGCCGAATTTCAGATTGATCTGGATGTTTATCCAGAAATCGACAACCCAGAGAACTCTACTATATACTATCGGCAATTCCCCGACCAGGGACTATTTATCCCTTTAACTACGAGCTATGATGGAAATGCTAATACTCTTAGCGCCACGCTGAATGGTTTTGGTGAAATAGTATTTGGGATCCCCAATGATGATGCTGAGAATAATGCACCCATTCTATATGAACCATTGGATCAGCAAAAACTGATCATGCAAGATTCTGTAACTGTTCGCTGGACTGGTGTTGGTAACTATAACACATTCAATGTTCAAATCTCCAACGACAGTACATTTGCCTCAATCCTTGAGCAATCAACGACGAACCTGTCAGACTATTTCATTTTCGAATTGACAAACAATACAAACTATTATTGGCGTGTAGCATCTGTTCTGGGTTCTCAGGCAAGTGAATGGTCAGATGTTTGGAGCTTCGAAATAACCGACCCCTACATATCCAATGTAACACCGAATGGGGGGGAAGTCTGGGCCACAGAAAACCCAGAAATTATCAGATGGGAAACCAATTTACTGGAAGACATTCGTATCGAATTATTGGAAGACCAGAATTTTGTCTTCGCATTGGATACCTTATCTGGAAGTCGTCAAGCCTGGGAATGGATTATTCCAGAAGATTTGGGCGCAGGTGAAAATTATAGAATTAAAATTATCAGTATTGCTGATTCCAGCATCTTTGGTCTTAGTGAGAATGTGTTCACAATTATTGACAGTACCACAAATGTTGTTGATACTTATGCTGTAATTCCTGATGGTTTCGTACTTCAGCAGAATTATCCCAATCCCTTCAACCCGAGTACAAGCTTTCGATATGGCTTACCCAACGCTGCCAATGTTCGCCTCATCATCTATGATATTCGAGGTAATATCGTGAAAACAATCAACTCTGGTGACAAAGTAGCTGGATGGTATGAGACTAACTGGAATGGTTTGGATGATTCAGGGAATACCGTGAATACTGGCATATATTTCTGCCGACTGCAGGTCGGAGCTCCCGCAAGAGGTGATTATGGCAGGACTATCAAAATGGTGTATCTGAAATAGTAAAGATTTATCCAGCGTAGCTCGTAGAGCGTAGATGGACGATCAAGATGTTGATGTTGAAGTAATTCATTATGCAGCCTCAGTGAGACACACAGGTATAATTAGTGTCTGTCCTTAATGCTAGTCTTTCACAAAATGTTGCTTAACCGTTAAAACGGTTAAATATTGCGTATACTATTAAGAACACACGACTTAAATCGTGTGTTACCGATAGTTTATTAAGCCATTAAACCGTTTCAACGGTTTATATATTAAGTTTAAAGACAGACACTAATTAAGGTGTGTTTTGAACCTTAAACTATTGGTTCTATCACTCCAATTATATTTTAGCACCTCTACTTAATTTCCAGATTTACTCAGTTAGTGTATTCGACAACTTCGTCGAATATTGGCTCATAATGTCGAATATACCTAGATTATAGACATTGACCATCAACAGTACAACAATATAATAAACAATAAGATATGACTATTCAGATATCATAAATACTGTTGGCACATGTATTGAAAAAAGGATCATAGCTTTTTGATTGAAAACAATAAACAGAAGGAGAAATAAAATGAGAAAGCAATGGACCAAAAAAGCGTTAATAGTCACTCTGGCAGGAATTATGATTACCAGCGGATCTTTATATGCACGTGGAAACAAGAAGAGCGCACCTGCTCCTCGTAATGTTTGGATGACAGAATTGAGTCTTAATTCTGAGCAGATGCAAAAAATCAATGATCTTAGAGACGGGATGCAACCAGCGATGATGGATATTCGTCATCAAATCCGCCAATATGAATTGGAACTTTCCAAGCTGAACCGCTCAGCTGATGCAGATCAAGCCAGAATTGCTGTAGTGCGGAAATCAATATTTGACCGGGAAACAGCCATTCAGGCTATTCAAACCAATCATCATGCCCAAATTCGAGTTCTGCTCACCGCCGAACAACAGATGATATTTGACACATCCGGTAAAAACTTTAGCGGAAACCAAAGTGCTCGGCGTGGTCAAAAAGGCATGCAGGGCAATTGCAGTGGAACTGGTGAAAGAAACGGTAGAGGCAGAGGCTAAGACGGTCGGGAGGCGAGAGGAGCTATCATGAAGACAAATACTATAATAACATTCATTCTACTCATAGGAATCACAGTACTTTCAAGTTGTGATTCAGAAGATAACCTTGGCGCTACGTCAGAGGAATATAACGTTGCCGTATTAGCCCAGATCAGTGAAACTATTTCAGCTTTTCCATTGGATTCATTAGATGCTGAAGAGATCTCCGGGCTGGAACTCATGCGTGAAGAAGAAAAATTAGCCCGTGACGTATATCTTCACCTTTATGAGACATGGGGGATACGCATCTTTTTGAATATCTCGAATAGTGAGTCGACCCATATGCATACTATCAAAGTTTTACTGGATCGTTATGAGCTGGAAGATCCCATCTCAGAAGATGTTGAGGGTGAATTTGAAAATAGCGAATTGGCCGCACTATTCACCAGTTTAACCAGCTTCGGAGATAGTAGTCTGGTGAATGCCTTCAGAGTAGGCTCAACTATTGAAGATCTCGATATAAAAGACCTGATGGATTTAACTGAAGAGACTGATAATGAGGATATTTTATTTGCTTATGATAATCTTACACGTGGTTCACGTAATCACATCAGATCCTTTGTTTCAAAGTTGAATACATCTGGTGAATCTTATGATGCTCAATTCATTTCTGAAACGCTTCTGGACAGTATCCTGAATACTCCCAAAGAGGCTGGAAATTGGTAGGCACTTCTATATAAAACCATGGAAAAGGCTTCCTCATACTGAAGGGAGCCTTTTTTTTGCGTATGACAAAAATTAAAAGATTGGAATATCCCGCATCAAGATATCCTCTAAAATCTGCCCCTCTAAACTTCTGGTGCAAGCGGATTGGCAGGGTGTTGAGAAGGGAGGACTCCTGGGGTTTCAATCACACGCATGCTTTTCCACTTACCGCCATAAAATCGACCCAGAAAAGTGAGACCCATGGCAACAATGAAAAGCGCACAAAAGGTCCAGGGCAAATAAAGATTAGAGCCAAATATATCTACAGCGACGTAGGTTGGGATAATCAGTACAAATATTGATAGTCCGGTAGTCACTCGCATGACAAAATGAGTATCACCAGCCCCTTTGATAGCTGAAGAATATAGAATGCTCAGTGCATCAAATACTGCATAGACAGCCACAAAACGCAGCAATATGATGGCCGTGTTGAAGGTCTCCTGAGATGCATCAAAGGGTGCAATAAAGACATGGGGGATAACTACATAAAGGAATGTACAAAAAATCATATATAGCATTCCCAACTGAACTGCCGAGTTGGCTGCAAATTTGGCCTTCTCCGGATCACCAGCACCAATATTCTGACCAACCATCATTGATAGCGCGATTCCCAGACCAAACATCGGCATAAAGGCCAGACTATTAATATTAATGGCGATATTTGTGGCGGCGAGTTCCATCTGCCCAATACGACCCAAAATGAGAATAAAGGCTGTAAAACCCATGATTTCCAGAAAAAAGTGTCCACCACTGGGTAAGCCATACTTGAGGAAGCGCTTCATAAAGGAAATGTCCCAGGTCCTGGATGACCAGACTTTGAATCGAAGTTCGTTTTGAGGTCTAAAAATCAACACGAGGTACATAATTATGGAGAGAAATCCTGCGATGATAGTGGCCAGAGCAGCTCCGGCAATACCCATCTCAGGAAAAATACCAATTCCAAATATGAGGAGATAGTCCAAAATTAAATTGGTCACCGTAGTAAATAGATTGACCCACATAACTGGCCAATTACGGCCCTGCCCGGTAAAGAACCCGGCAAAAGCCGAGGAAAGAATTGGACCCAGACCACCAAAGCATAGAATTTTGAAATAGGTACTTTCCATAATTTGCAGTTTTTCGTTGTGCCCAACAATACTGAACAAGATGCTAGAGAATGGTGCTACCAGAAGGAGCATGGTGGCTCCGAAAAGGGAGAGATAGAGACTGTGCCAGAGGACTGCACCAACCTTATGATCTTCCTTTGCACCTACATATTGAGAGACGAAGGTGCCTGCATAGCTCACAGTGCCAATAAAGAGGCAGATGAATGCAAAATTAAGAATCCCCGCTGGTACTGCAGCTGCCAGGGCTTCTTCAGAGTGCCAACTTAGAAACATGCGATCGACAAATTGTTGAATTGACCAGGAACCGGTGCTCAAGATCAGTGGGAATGCCACTACCAGAACGTGACGATAGCCAAACTCTGAAGCCCACCTGTTTTTTATACTGCTAAGCAAATCAATTAGCTCCTCTACATCCCATCACGCTGTTTCGGCTTTCCATGAACCTATCAATTGATACTCGAAGCATACTAATCATCATTAGCAATTAATCACCTGGATAATCTCCACCTTACCATGGGTTTCTAATAGAATGGGCGTAGTTTGGAATTGAATAATTATTATCTATCCTGAACTTCAAATTATACTACCTTAATAGCAAGGCTTATAGCTAAAGGTAGGTATATTATCGAATTTCGGGCTGAAATAATCCACGATCTACTTTGCAAAATCATCGCAAATAAAATTTCAACCCCTGATATGAATTTATTTATTTCATACTGTCAAGCATTAGCAAAATCAAGTCTGATCCATGAGATCCAACACGGCCGACTTAACCTTGATCAAACGTTATCCAGTCAAAACCAGCTTGATGATTTTGCCATTGATTGTATAGCTGACCTCTTCGCCCGAGATAGTGCAGGGAATCTGTTTTTGATTCGACGGTACTTTGAACCGAAAATGGCGGATTTGGATGAAACACCACAATCAGCAATCATTCTCTTGCGTAAACTCATTGCTTCCCGAGTCCATCAATCGCTCATTTCTCTTTTTAGTCAGGTGGATCAAGGTGGCTGGAAAATATGGCGTAATTTGAGTTTAGTAAGCAAACGTAACCCGTATATCCATGAATTTTCATATCTGTCGAATTCTTACTACTATTACGATGAAAGCGACATCCCCCGCTTAGTTCCAGATAGTTTAAACCCTGATGGAGCAATATTGCCAGACGCGTTGCTCAGTGAATGGTTACAGGTTAATTTGAAAGAATACTACGGTTTACCCCAGGCAATACTCGGTGTATTAAAGCACTTAGGCACAGAAAGTGAATATCGACAATTTCTGGAAAAAGCTAGACTCTTTTACACACTTAAACAGCACCTTAATGTTACATACATTGATATTGAGGAGATTGAAAGCTTGGGTAGCTGGGAACCGCTAAAGGGGGACAATAAATCAGCTTCCGATCCACAAAACCTAATTATTCAACTAGATAAATACATTTCTATTGAACTTTTATCAAAATACATAGACAAGGGGAAAATATCTTCTGAGCTGAGTAAGGATTATTTTAAAATACTACAGATATATTTTTCAGATTTGATAGCGGATGGATATGTTGAAAAATTGCAGAAGTATCTGTCTCTCACAGGCAATGACCATCTCCTAAATGACGAATGGTTGCTCCACCGTGGACGGCTTGAATATATGATCAAACTTGGGAAGGCCTGGCTCCGTGAACAAATCAAGTCAGATGAAATTTCGACACACAGCAAAATGAGAGTATACAATAACATATGATAAAATGCTTATCAGAAATGCAACTTGAGCAGGTGGCACTCGAGCAATTGAAAAACGCTAAAATGCCAAAGCCACAGCATCTTGGCGAATGTGGATTTTGCATGTCTACCTATTTACAAATGATAGAATATTATACTCAATCCCTGGCAGAGCTCAACACAATTGATCAATCCTCCAGAGAATCCACTATCAACCAGAAACTCCAACTGCATGGAGAAAATACATACAGATTTAATTACATTCATATACTCCAGGCAAAGGAAGCAATTCCAAGATATACAAAGACATTGGTTGCTGATGCAGGAATTTCAACGGTCTCGGACCCAATTAAAAATGTGGGTGTTTTTGCCAGCGGTGATGAGCGTCTGATGGTCAGAATTCTAAGAGGAGCAGAAGATGACTACTCCTTGTATCTTCTCTCAGATTTAAAAGAATTATATCAAAACGTATTGGTTAGAATTGTTGGCTTTGACCATGATTACGTCTCAGACACGAATGGCTGTGTTAAGCTGGGTAACATTGACCTCCCCGAAACTGAGAATCTGGGCATTGAGGTCAGAAGCACCGGAGAGACCTACGATTTGAAGAATGTATTTCCAGGTGTTGGAGCTCTTTTAGGTGAATCTCAAATAACGGTTAAGCATAGTGAAGACCATCGGTTAAAAATGGAAATAATCTCCATTGAAGGCAAATTCAATTTAAAAATAACCATCTCCGAGTCTGTCCAGGACGATGGACTCAATCATGTAAAGATACTGGCTGTAAAAAATGAAATCCATACCGAAGTGAAAGACTTCGTCAGGGGTGTAGCACTTTTCGAGGATATTCAGGATCCCGCAGATCTCCAACTAAAAATCTTTGCCTAAGTCTTTCGTTAAATGACAACAATCCTTTCCCTTACTGAATTCGAAGCAGCTTTCCAATCCCTCCAATTTCGATTGGCACTTAATCTTAGCGAGAGACTCAAGACTCGCCTGTTGGGGGAATTCTGTCTTCTGTTACAGAGTCGGAAAAACTCAATTATAAATCATTCCTACTATCAGGAGTTAATGCCACACTTTCAACAATATCTAGCTACTGAGAGCCTGGCTTTCCAACCGGCTGGCTTACAAGAGGCAATTTATAAAACGCTAAAATATACTGAAGAGAGAGCCGAGTTTGAAACTGCGAACGATAGTTTTAGAAAATTAATTCGTATCGTAAAGCGCCAATTGCTAGTATCACTTACGCATTTGCAGGAGTTCGAGGCTGCAGTACTTTTGGCTTTTGAAAATGATCCAGATCAGGTGGACAAAGAAATATTCTCAACTATTGCCAGCATTGAAGATGTTTGTGAGGTAGCAGAGCGTCAGAATTTCCCAGTAGAGATACTCAAAGTCTTCCAGGAGATTCGTGATAGTAACAATGAAGAAACAACAGGGTATAGTCGCCGCAAAGTTTGGATCCCCCTTGTTGAAAAAATCGAAGATACTCCGGGTAAAGAAATCATTGTAGGAACCATTTACCCCCTTGAATTAGATATTGAAGCTCGTCAGAATGAGCGTTCAAGGGATATCATCACTTTTAATAATCACCCCCTTGCCCAGGATGATCTGGTGAATTATCAAGCCCAGGACGCTTTAAAAGCAGCACGTAGCAGACATAAGTTTTTGAAGAAGCCCAAAACATCCCGATACACGGTGGCTTTTGGCTTTCCTTCAGTTGGGCATTATTTAGCTGGAGCCAGTTTCGGATTTGGGATGTCGCTACTGGCCCTTTGTGCTTTCGAAAGAGAAGCAAATCTCAGAAAACAATATTCTGTTTCCAAGTCAACAGCATTTACTGGAGGGATTGATTTTACTGGACAAATGCGGGCTGTCAATTCTGTGGGATTGGATGAAAAAATAGCTACAGTATTTTATTCCTCATTGACAAGCCTGGTTGTCCCACAGGAGAACGCTTTCGAAGCGCAGATGATTGTAGATGAATTGTTATTAAAACACCCCCAAAAGAAATTCTCTCTAATTCCGGAACAAAATCTTCAACAAATGCTGGAAAATCGAGATATTCTAATCTATAAAAAAATGCCACTAATAGAATGGGCCAGGAATCACATCACCCGGTCATTGATATTAAAGACATTTTTGCATATGATGCTTGCAGTACTACTCACCCTCGGTGCAATTTCTATATTTTCGGATGACAATCCATCTGAGTATAAGGTGGAAGGTGAAAGTGTATTAATATTCAATAATACAGGAAAATTTCTCTGGAGTATAGACCTCGGTCATACTCCAGATTATCTGGAGGTCATCAACCCTCGTAAACCTATTTATCGTAGATTGCAAATTAATGACTATGATGGAGATGGTGAGAACGAAGTCCTCCTTGGAACCCAAGTGAAACAACATGAATTTAATGGCCGGCTATACTATCTCGAGACTGATGGTACTGTGAAGTGGATGTTTTCAGAACATCCCATCCTTCAATTTGGGGGAGCGGAGTATACCGATAATTATGGGGTTGGTTTCATCTTCCCTTTTAAACATGCAAATTCCACAGTATATGATATATATGCCAGATTTTCACATATGCCCTGGTTCCCGAATCGTCTTGTAAGATTTGATATTAATGGAACCCAATTGGATGAGTTTATCCATCCCGGGGGCATTTATGATATGGAAGTTTGTGATCTCAACCAGGATGGTGAGATGGAGATCATCCTCGGATGTACAAATAATGCATTTAATGATGCCGCAGTCGCAATCATTCCATCCCGGGGGTTTAAAGGAACCACTCCCAGGTGGGAAAATACTCGCCAATTGGATGGGAGTAAGGTCGATTCAAATCTCATATATATAAAATTCCCCACTTGGGGTGATTATGATTTCAATGATTCAGGTGCACGTTCCCATGTTGATGATATTTTTCTGGACAGTGATAGGGGGTTTATTGTTTCTGTTGTCCTGGGGGGTACGACAGAAACTGGATCATATCTATACAGTTTTGATTTGAATCTGAATTTAACAGGGCTATCTGTTTCAGACGGATTTCTAAGCCAGTACCATAGAAAGAATAGTCGGGACTTTTTTGAGGAATTTGACAGAGCTGAGTGGTATGAGAAAATGACTCAAATTGATGTATGGCGGGATGGTCAATGGTTAGCAACAAGTCGTGATGATTAGTGTAATTATCCTCTTCTAACAATTTCACCCAATTCAGATTCAAAGCGCTTCCCATAGGAGAAATGATGATCCCATGTTTGCTTGCATGGTGGCGGTTTTCCCCTTACCTTTCTAATATTTACAGTAGATTTGCAGATCAATGTAATGAAGATCAAACTGACAGGTACTAGATGACTATATCCATGATATTTGTACTCGCCGTTCTCGGTGGAGCCGTAATTCTCTTTGTTACGGAGTGGATTCGTGTTGATCTCGTAGCTCTGTCCGTATTACTCATATTATCCATCTTTGGGGTTATCACACATTCCCATGCTATTGCAGGATTCAGTAATACAGCAATTATCACCATTGCCTCAGTGCTGGTATTAAGTGCTGGTTTGGTCCGGACCGGTGTGGCTCAAATTCTCGGTGGGCAGATTCTAAGACTTTCCGGGGATAGCGAAATCAGGCTATTGGTCATCATGATGGTGACTGTTGGAGCATTATCCGGAGTCATGAATAACATTGGTGTGGCAGCCCTCATGCTGCCTGTCGTTATGGAAATTGCTCATCGGACAGGTCGATCACCCTCAAAATTATTAATTCCTCTCGCTTTTGCCTCCTTATTTGGTGGTCTGACGACACTCATTGCAACCGCTCCCAACATTCTTATCAGCAATGCGTTGGAAATGGGAGGGCTACGCCCATTTGGTTTATTCGATTTTACCCCAGTGGGAATTATAGCTATGCTGGTGGGAATTACTTATCTCGTTTTGTGGGGCAGACATATGCTCCCCGATAGAGATTTGGGTCGCTCTACATCCATCGCTGATACCCTTAATGGTCAGTATGAGCTCAATGACCGTCTCCTGACAATGAGCATCCCAGCAGATTCAGCTTTAAAAGATAAAAATCTGGCTGAAAGTCGTCTTGGATCCGCTCTGGGGTTTAATGTCCTCGCTATTCTCAGGGGAGAGCAAACCCTCCTGGCTCCAGGACCTGATACTCAACTACGCGCTGAAGATAAACTGCTGGTAGGAGGGAGAAGGGATCAGGTCGGTACACTCCAGGACTGGAAAACGCTTACCCTGAAACAAGGATGGCTAGTAGGTGAACACGAGTTAAACGAGGCACTGCGCTTTGCAGAATTCAAAATTTCACCTGACTCCAAATTCATCGGTAAAACATTTAAGGAAGCAGGAACACGTAATTCATTTGAGATAAATATCATTGCAGTTATTCAAAAAAATAAGGTGCGGGTCTCGCGCCTGAGAAATTATCGATTTAACCCGGATGATTTACTCATTACCATTGGTCAAACAGATAAGCTGGATGCCATGGCAGCAAGTAAGCAGGTCAATGAGTTCGACTATGTAACCCCGCGCAAGATTGCACTGAAATACAAGTTACATCGACATCTCATCGGAATTCATATCCCGGAAGATTCCACCCTGGCAACCCGTAGTATTGCTCGAAGTCATTTGAAGAGTGCCCTGGGAATCAACGTATTAGGTATTCGAAGAGGGGATGAAGTAATCTTTATGCCGCCCCCTACTCACGAGCTTGAAGCAAATGATATTCTTATTGTCATCGGGGAATCCGAAATATTAGAAATTCTACACAGTTTGCAAAATTTGGAGTTGGAGGAGCAGTCTGAAAATGATCTGGAGCGCCTGGAATCTGATGAAGTGGGAGTAGCAGAGATCACCTTGTCACCTCGTAATTCCGCAGCAGGAAAAACGATTGGTGAGCTCTATTTCCGAGAAAAATTTGGTCTTACTGTTTTGGCCATCTGGAGGAGGGATAGAGCCTATCGTACCAATCTCCGGGATTTTGTGTTGGAACCTGGAGATGCCCTTATGGTGTATGGTTTACGACAAAATCTGGGGATGCTCCAGAAGGAAGATGATTACATCATCATTAGTGGTTTGGATCAGCCATTGTACAAAAAAGATAAGGTCATGATTGCTGCTGGAATTGAAATTGGTGTATTGCTGGCCGTCGCTGTTGGTTGGTTGCCCATTTTTATTGCTGCTCTGGGCGGTGCTGTCCTCATGGTCCTCACAAAATGTCTCACTATGGATGAAGCCTATGAAGCCATCGAATGGCGAGCAATTATGCTTATCGCTGGTATGCTAAGTCTTGGCGTAGCGATGCAAGAAACCGGCGTAACAATCTTGCTGGCAGATACTGTACTAGGGTCGCTGGCTTTTCTAGGGCCACAGGGTATTATTGCTGGCTTGTATATTATCACCTGTCTTTTTGCCCAGGTCATGCCCACAGCCGCAGTTGCCGTTCTCATGGCGCCTATGGCCATCGTCACGGCTTCAAATCTAGGACTATCACCCTATGCTCTGGCCATGGTTGTGGCCTTGGGTAGTTCAGCCAGTTTCTTAAGCCCTGTTGGGCACCCTGTGAATCTTCTGGTCATGGGAATTGGTGGGTATCGGTTTACCGATTATACCCGTGTAGGATTGCCCCTGGTAATTCTTTTTGGTCTAATCGCAGTCTTCATATTGCCACTATTCTGGCCACTTCACCTTTGATAATCAGTAACAGCAAATAGAGAGACATGTTGGAGCAGGGGGATAGACCTCCATTAGAATTCAGCCGACCGGAAGTCATAGATATTCTTAGTAATTATTATAACTCTTTAAAATGATCTAGTTGATCTAGCTTTTTCAAACAGGTCATTTAATTAAAGTCCTGGGTGAAACCAGGACTTCTGTTATAGTCACAACTCTCAGACCCTAATATTCGATTCAGTTTACAAATCATTAATTCCTTTAAATTGATGAATCCCATATAGGATTGATATACATTCTATATCGATATGAGTAATATCACCGATATTTTCAAATTCAAATTGTGTAATTAAAATCATATAAGTACATAGATAACAGTATAATATGGATGTTTATCTTATGCTTGGCACAAGCCTTGTGATAGAAACAAGCATGACATCAACTCGAACCCTGCATTCGAATCGAACTGATATTAATGAAAATATCTCAATTCGTGACCGTGCACATCGTTTATTGGGAATATTATGGATAAAATAATTGAGAGATCTAAATGGCAAAAATATAGACCCTTTGCTGGAGTTGCTGGAGTTGCTGGCATCATTGTATCAGCACTTGTTATAAGCGCTGGAGGTGGCGACACTCTAAGAATAGATAACCGGCGGATTGGAATTAGCACGGTTGAAAAAGGTGAATTTCAGGAATTTATTGCTCTCAGTGGTGCAGTAGTACCAATCAAAACTTATTTCCTGGATGCCATTGAGGGCGGGCGGGTTGAAGCCAGATACATCGAGGCCGGGACCTTTGTTGAGAAGGGCGATAAAATCATCAGTCTCGCCAATACCAATCTGCTTCTGGATATCATGTACCGGGAAGCTGAGTTGTTCCAGCAAAGTAATAACCTGCGGAACACCAAACTGGCTATGCAGCAAAATCGTTTGAATATCCAGTCCCAATTATTGGATCTGGATTACCAAATCCTTCAATCAAAACGCGTGTTTAATCGTAATGTAAAACTCGCAGATAAATCCATGATATCCAGTGAAGAGTATGAGTCCAGTCGGGATGATTACCAATTCCTGATAAAGAAACGCAGTCTGACACTCCAGTCGTTCGAGCAGGATTCCATTTATCGTGAAGTTCAGGTAGAGCAGTTGGAAAGTGGCTTGCAACGTATGCAGGACAACATGGAAATTGTGAAACAAAATCTGGAAAATCTTGTTATCACAGCACCTGTATCTGGTCAATTGACCTCCCTGAATGCAGAAATTGGTGAAGCCAAAGTCAGAGGTGAACGTCTTGGACAAATTGATATTCTTGATGGGTTTAAGGTGAGTACACCCGTAGATGAACATTTTATCACACGCGTGCAGCTCAATCAATCCGCCCATTTTAGTATTGGTCCAAATGAATACACCATCACTCTAAATAAAATATACCCCGAGGTAGTTAACGGTCAATTTCGGATAGAACTCGGATTTGATAATGCAGAACCAGAAGATATCCGTCGAGGCCAGACCTTACACATGCGGCTGGAGCTGGGTAACTCGGAGCAAGCCATTCTTCTGAGACGTGGTGGTTTTTATCAGGAAACAGGCGGGCAGTGGGTTTATGTCCTGGATGAAGGTGGAGAGAGCGCTAGCAAACGAGAAGTCAAACTTGGGCGACAAAATCAGGATTATTACGAGGTGCTGGAAGGGCTGGAACCGGGTGACAGGGTCATCACCAGCAGCTATAGACAATTTGGTGATTACGAACAATTATTTTTTAAAAATGAATCATAATAGAAGAATCCAAGGAGATCAAAATGATAAAGACAGAAAAACTCAATAAGGTGTTTCGATCGGATGAAATTGAAACCACAGCATTAAATGAGATTGATCTCGATATTAGTGAAGGCGAATTTGTCTCCATCATGGGGCCCTCAGGCTGTGGAAAATCCACATTGATGAATGTCCTTGGCCTTCTGGATAACCCCAGCTCTGGAAAGTTTCACTTTCTGGGTGAAGAGGTAAGTCAGTATACAGAACGTCAACGGGCTGATTTCCGCAAAGAAAATATCGGATTTGTTTTCCAGAGCTTCAACCTAATCGATGAACTCAGTGTATTTGAAAATGTCGAGTTACCTCTGCTGTATCTCGGTGTACCAGGATCTGAACGCAAGGAACGTGTCAATGCAATGCTGGATAAGATGGGTGTAGGACATAGGAGTAAACATTATCCTCAACAACTCTCAGGTGGTCAACAGCAACGTGTAGCTGTCTCTAGAGCTTTGATAGCCAATCCAAAAATTGTCCTGGCAGATGAACCTACAGGTAACCTGGATTCACAGCATGGTGATGAAGTGATGAATTTGCTTAAGGACTTGAATGCCCAGGGGACTACTATTGTTATGGTGACACACTCCCCAGCATATGCAGCTTATGGAAATCGTACTGTGAATTTATTTGATGGCAAAATTGCCGATGAAACATTGAACGGAAATTTTCATGTCTAAGCGATTTGTTTTGCAGCGAATAGGAGTTGTCTTATGTGGTTAAGTTATATAAAAGTGGCCTTAAGATCATTGATCAAACAACGTCTGTATGCCTTTATAAATATTGTGGGTTTAGCTATTGGTGTCACCACCTGTATCCTGATTTTGATGTTTGTAAGATATGAGCAGGGCTTTGATCGATTTAACGAGAATGCGGACAATATTTACCGACTGAATCTTGAAGGTAAACTGGGCGACAATGAGTTTAGGATGACCAATTCTACCGCTCCGGCTGGACCTACCATGTTGGAAGAATATCCAGAAGTTGTCAATTACACCCGTATTCGTAATACTGGATTCCCTGTCTTGCGTTATGGGGACAAAGTCTTCTCAGAAGAGCTATGGTTTCAGGCCGATTCGACCGTTTTTGAGGTGTTCACCATTCCCATGTTGATTGGTGATCCCAAGACAGCCTTGACCCAACCGCTCTCTGTTGTGATCACTGAACGCATGGCTAAGAAGTATTTTGGCGATGAAGATCCACTTGGTAAAGTCTTGAATTCTGACAATGTGGTAGATTTTACGGTAACTGGAGTTGTGCAGGAATTGCCAGATGATTCACATTGGCATTTCGATTTTCTAGGATCCATGGTTACCTATGGTGATTCTCGCAACCCAATGTGGCTGAATAATAATTTTCAGACATATTTGCAACTTGCCGAAGGAGCAAGCGCAGCCGAGTTCGAGGCAAAATTCCCCGACTTGATTCGTAAGTATGTGGGTCCCGAGGTACAGCAATTTCTAGGTATATCGTTTGATCAATTGATGGAAAGAGGAGATGCCTATGCCTTCTTTCTAACGCCACTGACTGATATTCACCTTTACTCTAATTTATTGGGTGAATTTGAGGTCAACGGAGATGGGCAAACCGTGACCATATTTGCGTATATTGCTATTTTTATCCTGCTTTTAGCTTGCATTAATTATATGAACCTGTCCACTGCCAGATCCATGAGTCGCGCCCGTGAAATTGGTATTCGGAAAACTCTGGGTGGCAATCGGGGACAAATTATTGTCCAGTTTCTGGCTGAATCAATCTTCGTGACTTTCATTGCATTTTCACTGGCTTTATTGTTGGTGCAAATGATTTTGCCCTGGTTCACGGAACTAATCGATACGCCCTTAGTTCTGGAAATATCTGACCTGCCCTTCGTTCTAATGTGGGTGATCCCGGTGGGATTACTGGCTGGAAGTTATCCCGCTTTTCTGTTATCATCGTTTAATCCGCTCAAGGTATTGAAAGGAAACAGTGTGTCAGGTAAAGGAGGAAATTGGTTGCGTAATGGATTGGTGATTTTTCAATTCGCTGTATCAGTAACGTTGCTCATCTCCACCATGGTTATCCGGGATCAATTGGATTATATACAGACTAAAGATTTGGGCTTAAATCCAGATAATCTGCTTATTGTAAAAAAGACAGATGATATTGGTAGAACCATTCAGGCTTTTAAAGCCAGTCTGCGAGATGATCCAGGCACAATTCTGGTAAGTAATAGCACGGCTATCCCAGGTAATGAAGATGGTTTAAACGGTAATGCTTCAACCATGTTGGTGAATGATGTTGAAGAGACTCGTCTGGTGGCCAGTTTTCTGGTGGATCATGACTATGCAGCTGCCTATGAGCTTACGATGGCAGAGGGACGATTCTTTTCAAGAGAACGCGTGACGGACACAAACGCAGTCATTCTGAATCAAGCCGCAGTGAAAGCATTTGGTGTTGAAGACCCAGTCGGTAAGGATCTCATCACCTTTTTCCGAAACACACCAACTCCTATCAAAATCATTGGAGTCGTTGAGGATTATCATTTCGAAACTCCGCAGAACGAAATTCGCCCCATGGCAATGTTTCTCCTGGGAGATGGTACAGCACGATTCCGTCCTAATTGGGGAAAATTTGTGACCCTGAAATATGATCCAAATCGTCTGGATGGAACCTTAGCTCATATAGAATCAACCTGGAAACAATTAGCTGGAAACCAGGCTCTGGAATATGTTCATTTTGATGAACTATACGGAGAAATGTATAGAACTGAGCGACAGTCCGCAAATATTGTTTTAATGTTTGCCGGCTTAGCCATCTTTATTGCCTGTCTCGGCTTGCTCGGTTTGGCATCATTCAATGCAGAGCGGCGTACCAAGGAAATCGGTATCCGCAAAGTATTGGGCGCATCGGTCAGTAATGTGCTACTCTTACTATCAAAAGATACTCTTAAATTGATGTTGATTGCTGTTGTTGTGGCCATCCCCATTGCCTATTACGCCATGAGTGAATGGTTGAAGAACTATGCATACAGGATAGATATCAGCATTATGATCGTTGTGGGAGCATCTCTTATTGCGATGTTGGTAGCGGTAATCACAGTCGCCTGGCAATCCTATCGAACAGCAGTAGCCAACCCCGTGAAGTCTCTGCGATACGAATAATACTTGTATAGAAAGAACCCTGCAAATCCCCCTCATCATGTGAATGGTGGGGGGCTTTTTGTTTAAGCTAAAACTGCCTGGAGGCACTCAGACTGAAACGGTAAAGCAATTCTCCATCTTCATGCTCAAACCGGGTGCGCAGTCTGAGACGCTGCAGTCCAGGAACCTTTGCAGAAAAAGAGATTTCCGGTAAGTGTCGGGTTCTAAAACTGGATTCACCCAGGATTCTATAAAGAAAAATTTCATCATACAGGTCAACATCCAGCCAGGGAAGGACATCCCTACCAACAGATGCATAAACACGACCACCCTCACTGAGATATGAAAACATGGCCATCCCGCCGGCATTCAACTTGAGGGCTTGTGAAGAGAAATTTCGGTGATTAAAGGAAAGTCCGTATATGGTAATTTTCCGGTTAGTCCCATCTCCCCGGAAACTGGCCTGCCCACTGATTGTCATCCCCGAACCCAGCATGAGGCTCATATTGGTGTTAAAGGTATGTCGCGCCGCCTGCTCATATTCGGTCTCAGCCGTATCTAGCAGGTGAACGACGTTTTCGCGGTAGCTGTAACGCGAGCTGCTGATGAGGGAACGCCAGGGTCTCCAATTGACTGAAGCACGAAACCGCGTTAGTGACACAGTACTCTGAAATTTAGATTGATCCTGCAAATCGAGATCGAATTCAGTATATCCTCGCAGTCGAAGACTTGGACTCAACCTGGCTGAGGATCCAAGCAGTAAGTAGTTTCGTGAGAACTGACCTGATTCAGTTTCTCCAATGACTCCAAATTGCACTTTGCCCCATTTAAATTGTTCTTCATCAAGGAGACCAAATTTATTGCGTTGAATCTGCCCCTGGATGTCATTGATATTGGACATCACCCCAGCAGCAACAGCTACTATTCTTTGATCTGAATTCCAGGTAAGTCCCAGGCCATCAATTGTCCCCAGCATAGAAAATTGTGGATGATACATACGTCCCAGTAGATAACTAAAACGATTGCCAGGGTTGTCATAGCTCAACATGATGGAGTAAATACTTGTCTGGGTGAGAGTATCTCCGGAGGAGCGATTGCTGCGTAAATATGTACTTACATCAAGATGTCTGATTCCCAGATCAAGCACCTTGAATTGGCCGTAGATAGCACCAGTCGTTTCCCGGACTCCACTGGTGTCGCCACCTCGGTCTGAAACTCGAGTAGACACATACCCTGTGAAGGAAGGGGAAAATCTATCTACATCCAAGCTCATGTTGCTGGGTGTTCGTGGATTAAAAGCACTGCTATCTAAAAATACCTGAGCCAGGGGTTTGGTCTCGGAAGGGTCTTCAACTACTGGGGCAAGAAGTACTTTATTTGTCGATGTTAAAGCAACCTCAACCTGAACGTCATCCCCAATATCCCAGGCAATAGATGCAGGATCCAAAGCCTCCATGGCAGAGGATGCTCCGCTGGTTTGCGAGATCAGGGCAATACCCAAAAAATCATCATATCGATAGACCTTAACACTATCGCCAACTTGTACACCTGACTTTTTGCCCAGGTCGATATAAGCCTGATCCCGACTTATATAGGTGATAGAGCCTGTAAGCAATTCTGCTCCAATGCCAGAACCAGTCAGTACCAACATCAAAATTAGATTGGGTAGTATGTTTTTATTGAGCTGTTTCATTATTCCCAACATGTTATTCATTCCCCCTGGGATGACAGAAGTAACAGTCATTTGAATCCACTCCGTTGCGTGGGTATGTCAAACCGTTGCGTCGCTCACAATCATTACCTTCACAGTGTTCATCATTCATATCGGCTTCATCATGACAACCCGATCCAAAGCAAGTAAACGCTTGATACTCACCAGATTGCTCATGACAATCTGAGCAGGCATCCCACTCACCTCGATGTTGTCCACTATAAATCGGGAAGAAGACATCATGGTTGATGGCCAGTATTTGATCCCAACG
>JABIFG010000132.1 GCA_018650795.1 Fidelibacterota bacterium | reverse complement strand
TGCTGAATAATTATCTCCAGATAAACAGGAGATAAAATATGAACAAAGAAAAAACATCAGAATCGCTCTCTACCCTCTGGGGAGAGCAAATTAAAAGCTGGCAGAAAACGAGTTTAAGCCAGAGTACTTATTGTCATGAACATAATCTCAACTATCACCGGTTCACCTATTGGAGGCGAAAGCTTTCAGGTCATACCGCAAAGAAAAGAAAATCCGTTAATCACTCTGCATTTGTTCCTGTTCAAACCAGTACTCCGTTAACTATTCCAGATCTTAGCCTGACATTATCTAATGGAGCCAATGTTCAGGGCATAACATCCAGTAATCTTTTTGTCGTCAAACAATTACTGAACCTGTTGTCATGAACCGGACTCTCAGGCCGACTGATGATATGCCACATATCTTTCTGTACCGAGAGCCGGTTGACTTTCGCATGGGCTTTCGCGGCCTGGGTGCGCTGGTTGAACAGGAGCTAGAGCACAACCCATTTGATGGTGGCCTGTATGCTTTTACCAACCGACAGCGTAATAAAGTCAAATGTTTGTACTGGGAAGAGAATGGTTTTGTACTGTATTACAAGAGTCTGGCTGAAGAGAGATTCAACTGGCCAACACACTGTGATGAGCTGCTATCACTGACTGGACAACAGATAAACTGGTTGCTGGATGGTTACAATATTGAGCAGATGCAAGGTCATAAAAAGTTGCATTATGAGGCCTTATGTTAGGGCTGTACACGTTGTTTTTTGGTATAATCAGCGCCATGAAAACGGTGGTTAAACAATCAAAAAAGCAATCAATTCCAGAGGGGATTTCACTCGAAAATCTTATTGAAGAGTTGACTGTAAAAGACCGTTTAATTGAAGATCGTGAACAACTCATTGAACAAAAAACCCACGTTATTGATGAGCAAAAAAGGCGTATTGCGCAGCTTGAAGAGTACCTGCGTCTGGAAAAAAGTCGGCACTATGGCCCGAGCAGTGAAAAGCACCCTGGACAGGGTGAGCTGTTTAATGAAGCCGAGCAGTTAGCTGATGAAGTCGAACTGTCGCAGTCACCAGAAAAACCCGTTAAAAAAAGCAAAGCCGGCCGTAAAGGATTATCCGATAAACTGCCTCGCGAACAGATTTACCTGAATCTGACAGAAACAGAGAAAGAAGGTTCTATCAACACCTTCTACAGCAAAATTAAAGAAGAGCTGGATATCATCCCTGCCAGGGTACGCATACTGGAATATATGCAGGAAAAAGCAGTCTTTAAGCAGGGTGGAAAACAAACGATCATAGCCGCAGCACAACCTGCACACCCACTAGGAAAATCAATCGCCAGTATCAGCCTGTTAGCTTATATTATTGTGGCCAAATACTGTGATGCCTTGCCGTTATACCGGTTGGAGAAAATACTGGCTCGCTATGGTGGCAGTATCACCCGAACCAGTATGGCTAACTGGATTATTCGACTCTCTGATACCTTTATGCCATTAATCAACCTGATGAAAGAACATCAGTTAGAAAGTGATTACTTACAGGCCGATGAAACACGAATACAGGTGTTAAAAGAACCCGGGAGAGTGGCCACATCCGATAAATGGATGTGGGTTATTCGGGGTGGCCCACCCGATCAACCGGTGGTGATTTTTGAATATGATAAGTCGCGTAGCGCGGAGGTCCCATCACGCCTGCTTGAAGGTTTTAGTGGCACTTTGCAAACGGACGGTTATGCCGGTTATAACCAGGTCTGTCGAGATAAGGATATCACCCGTATTGGTTGCTGGGATCACGCACGTCGAAAATTTATGGATGCCATCAAAGGCATGTCCAAAAAGCAAAAACGAAACGGAAAAGTCAGTAAGGCAGATGTTGCTTTATCAAAAATCCGCAAACTGTATGCGATAGAAGATGACATTAAATTGCAGTCACCAGAAGAGCGCTTCGAAAAGCGTCAGCAACTGAGTCTGCCTATCCTCAAAGATCTCAATATCTGGCTGGGAAAAAATATCAATAAGCTGCCCAAAGACAGTCTGACTTACACAGCCATGTATTACACCCTCAATCAATGGAAAACATTGATTCGCTATTGTGACAATGGCCATTTAAGAATCAGTAATGTGCTGGCTGAAAATGCTATCAGACCACTGGCTGTTGGTCGCAGGAATTGGTTATTTAGTGACACCCCGAAAGGAGCGCAAGGCAGTGCAACTTGCTACAGTTTAATTGAAACAGCCAAAGCCAATGGTCTGGAACCCTATGATTATCTTCATCATGTTCTACAACACATTGCAGCCGCTGATACCGTTGAAAAACTGGAAGCTTTGTTACCCTGGAATATTAAGAAAGTGCCTGTGACTCAATAGGGTTAAATAGGCTGAAATTTTGGCGCTTACATTGAATGTTAACGAAACTTCACAGGCAATCGAGAAAGCAATATCTCTTGCACAAGAATCTGAAGACCCATGTCCAGAACTCATGGAAACACCGGGGCAGGGAGGGTTCGAGATCATTGGATAGATTACTACACTTTTTTGGCCTGGCCAGCATTGAAAAAATACCGAGTGATAAACCTGTCTCACGTGACTACCCGATTAAAAAACTGCCATTACTAAATGAAGTGGTAACTTTTTCTGTTTGAGTATTATCGATAAAAGAAGTGGAATGGCTTGTATACCAAGTAGTTCAGGTTATATACAGAAGCGGATATCTCTGTTCAGTAAAAAAAGTATGCGACAGGATTTATAGAAAGCTGACGTTCAAAGATAACCATTTTATTGATGCCACTATGATAATTTTTAGGATTTTTTATAAATTATTGAAAGGCACGTCCATGGACATTGCAGCCATTAAAGCTTTAGATTTTTTCCAGCTAAATACAATAAAAATTTATCGATGCCAATAAAACAAGA
>JABIFG010000131.1 GCA_018650795.1 Fidelibacterota bacterium | reverse complement strand
CCTGGTAGTGCATAGGTAACATCATTACCAGCAGCATCTCTCAGACTTCCACCCAAAAGACTGGCGGCCTTGACTGCCAGATCACTACTCTCATTGTCTTCTTGAACAACATATGATCCATTGGCTGTTGTACTGTAATCAAAGGCACTGATGACAAAGGTCTCATCGGTGGTACCTGTCTCCATCTCTATCTGAAGATTATCTCCGATTAGTTTTACTGCCTCAGTAAATGTGACAATCACATTAACACTTTGAGTTGGTATGAAGGGACCATTACCTGAACCTGTAGTAAAACTTTGAATCGTTGGAACGGTCGTATCAATAGTTATTTCATTGGCACTGGCTGAACCAACAGCGCTGGTATTACCGGCCTTGTCGGTTACTACAGCGACAATCTTCAATACTGCTTCTTCTGCAAAGCCTACAAAGGCTTCCAGTGTAGCTGCCGGGACCGCCAGGGTCATATTCCCTTGAGAACTGATAGACTGGGCTGTCCACAAGTCCACAGCATCATTGGGATCGGCACTCCAATACCCTTTAAGCTGTACCGTTCCCCCACCACTGGTTAAGCTGGCATCAGCTGCAATGGGTACAATGACATCCAGAAAGTCATTTGTGCTGTTCCAATAATCGGTAACCACATTATCCACCCGGGCTACAACAGTACCTACATTCACTGAGCTGGGGATATTCCCGTCAACCACAATAGTTCGATCATTATTTATATTGGTGGGGATCGTAATCAGATTTACTGCATTACCTGCAGCATCTTCAATGTCACCAGTCGTCGTTAAAGGAGATTCGGCAACTAGGGCTGAGCTGGCTTCACCGGATCCGACTGTATAATCCGCTGTGGCTGAGCTAGCTGGACCAAATGTACTAATGGAAGCAGATCCGCCACCCTCCAGAGGCACTACCAAAGCTGCACCTGTCAAGGTGACGTCTTCACTGAATGTAACTGTCACATTGATGACATCATCTATGGCATAGTCGCCAGCCGACGTTGTTGAGGTTATACTCACAATCGTCGGGATCACACCATCAACAACGATGGCTTTATTATCACCCAAATTGGAATTTGAAGGTAATCCATAAGTAGCATTGTTCCCTGCAGCATCACGTAATGTACCCCCCAATAGACTCAAACTTAAGACGTCCAAATCACTGCTCACATTTCCCTCTGATACAGAATAATTCGCAGATGCAGAGGAACTTGAGGAGAAGGCATTGACTACAAATGTTTCATCAGTTGAGCCGGTCTCCATCTCAATCTGTAGATTATCACCAACCAAGGTAACGGTTTCAGAGAATGTCAGGTCTACATCTATCACACCCGCTATACCATAGGTAGCATTCGCAGCATCGGATGTAATATTTGTTACTATTGGTGCCGTCTGATCAATGGTGATCGGGTTGGCACTCTCTGTACCAACGGCACTGGTGTTGCCGGCTTTATCTGTAACTGTTGCTACAATTTTGAGCACACCGCTTTCAACAAATCCACCAAATGCTTCCAAAGTGGCCTTTGGTATTTGAATGGTCATATCCCCTGTTGCACCGATTGTTGCCGATTCAACTAAAATTTGGGCAGTATTGACATCAGCACCCCAATAACCTTTTAACTGAACTGATCCTGAGACCAAACTGGCATCACCGGGAATGGGAACCGTCACATCCAAATTTGAATTCGAGCTATTCCAGTAATTTGTCGCAACAGGGTTACCTGAAGCTACAACGGTGCCTACATTGACTGCAGCGGGAATATTGCCATCAACTACGATGGCTTCATTGTTATCTAGATTCTGCCCGCCGGGAATGGATAGATCAGCATCGTTTCCGGCGGTATCCCTCAAATCACCAGAAGATTTAGTTAAACTATTCACACTCAAATCTGAACTCTCATCACCTTCAATAACTGTATATGTGGTTGTGGCTGTGGTGCTAGAACTAAAACTCGTGATAGTTACAGTCTGATCGGGGGTTCCAGTCTCAACAACGACTTGAACATTCCCGGTAGAGCTTACACTTTCCGAGAATGTAGCAGTAATATTTATATTCTCACCAATTGAATAATCGCCAGCTGCAGCATTTGATGAGAGGCTTAGTATTGTTGGGGCAGTTTGATCAACTGTAATTGCAGATGAAGTACATGTCACAGTATCAACGGGTGAATTATCGCCATCTCTGAATTCAACATAGACATGAAAGGTCTCATCATCTGAAAGCGGGTCTGTAGTCTCTATATCTGATGCCGTCAGGGAAAAACTTAGCTGTTGGCCAGTGCTCGCACCGCCCTGCGCTGAGATAGATCCGAATTGAACATAAGCTGCACCGTCAACACTAATGTATGTCTTGAAACTAACAATGCCCACTTCCCATGATTGTGCTTGCACAGTAGCACCGGTATTGGAAGCATTCCAATATCCAGATACATCAGGATCTCCCACGATTGTGAAAGAATTGGTGGCAAAGGCTGTCGACATCAATATGAGTGAAAGAATTACTATAGCAATTGATCTAGGAAATCGCATAAATGCTCCGATTTTACCAATTTTATTTTTGGAATAGCTAGTGACAGATTGGTTTAATTTCATAATTCAAACCCCATAGAAAGTCTTAATTCAGCCCACCAGGCAGAGCCGATTAATTCGATATCTGTGATTAATACACCGCGTGTTCCCACACGGAGAAATGTGTTTTTAGTTGGTCTAAAGCGGTAGCCAAGTTCCAGCATACTACCTATTTCGGAATCCCAAAAACCAAAACCTAGAGCCACGTTGGACTGATCACCAATGGCTGAGGCTTGTAAGATATATGACATTCCGGCAAATGTGCCACCCTGTGGATAGGTATTCTCAAAGCTAAAAGTGGAGACCTCAAACAGGAAATACAATGGGATGCTTTCTACATAAATTTCGTAGGGCAGTTTCACAGCCACACCCGCATCGATATATGAATACCACGACTCAAGCTGTCCAGATACAGAATAGGGTGATGCCATATTCAAAGAAAGATAGGATCCATTCAGTCGGCTATTTTTAAACATCCCCTGTGCGGGTCCTTTCACTTGAGCTCTTTTTTTAGCTTTTCCAGCTTCTTCTACATCTACTTCTGGCACGACTGCAACTTTTTCTTCACTCCCGTATAACTCTTTCACCAGTGCATCATAATCGTAGTCTGCATCGCTGGAGCCATTCAAACCATCACCGAATACGGTGAGAGTGTCAGTGTCTGTATCTTCATTTTGCCCAGTGCCATCCTGAGCTGTTATCGGAGCCACAGACAATACCATCACCAAGCATGGGACGATCAAGAGTTTTATCTGTTTCCATCTGGATATCATAGTACTAGCATCTACTCAGCTTATCTGAATTACCAAAATTTGATACCAGTTGTGAATCTCGGCTCTAACCACCAACTTGACCCAATGGGATCAATGTTATAAGCCCAATTCCAGCGGTATCCGGCTGAGAAAAACAATGAATGAAACTGGTATGAATATCCTATACCAGCCATGGCGCCAAATGTGGGCGTGTACATACCCAGACCCAATTCAAGTTCAACCCCATATATTTCTGCGCGGGCCAAAGGCATAATCGAAAACCCTTTAAAGTCACCACCCACAGGAAATGAATTCACAAAATTAAAGCTGGAGATATCTATTGAAAACGACAACTCAATAGGTTCGAAAGTGAAATGCCAGGGTAATTCTGTGGTCAAAGAGATATCCATATACGAGAACCAAGTGTTTAACTCGTCTGGGACAACTTGGGGTGAATAGAGAGACAGGGTAAAACCAGTATCCTCAAAAATAGTCCCTTTAACATATTTACCCAATTCCAGAGGGTGGTCAGGTACTTCTTCCAGGAGATCACCGTCTGTGGTGCGGGTAATGAGGCTCTCATAGTCTGCATCCGTTTCCAGACCCCATTCATCCACTTCAGTTGTATCTTCTTCAGTTAAACCAGCTTCAGTCTCTTCCTCATCTCCAAAGTCACCAAAGAAGTCGTCTTCTCCGACTGCTTCACTTTCAGTACCGCTCTCCTCTTCTGTCTCAAATGAGAAATCATCACCACCCAGATCAAATTCATCACCAAATAAAAGGCTATCGCCCTCAGAGTCCCCAAATAGATCTTCTTCCTGAGCATATAGACCTGGCGAGAAGATGGTGAGGAAAAACAATCCCACCAGAAGCATCATTAACTTGGAAACCTGACATCTAAAATTACTGAAATACAAAAGCATAATACCCTGTACCTTTTAATTGGCCTATAGACCATTTTTTATTAATCATGAAATTTATGATAAGTCAAGTTTGAAACAAGTCTTTACGTGCGGGTGTGATCTAGGAAACACCTTGTCTATCAAGCACTAATCTCAGATCGCTTCAAGGAGAATTTTACTAATGGACAAGACGTTCATTTGATAAACATTCCATGGACTTGATATTTAACTTTTGTGAATGGTTCTGGAGTAAATATATTGATCGTCGCCTGAGGAATCAGGTGCTTGATAAATGGAGAGGTGGCCGAGTGGCTTAAGGCGCACGCTTGGAAAGCGTGTGTGCGGCAACGTACCGTGAGTTCGAATCTCACTCTCTCCGCAAACCAGCGTTAAAATACAGCCTGCGTAGCCACTTCGGCGTAGCGGGCCTTCGGTTCGCAGGCAACCCTTTGTAGTTGTCTGCAATTTCTCATTTCATAATAAGGAATGTAAAAATATGTATTATGTATATTGTATCGAGAATGTTGAGAAGAACTATTTATATGTTGGTTCAACAAGTAATCTTAGCAAAAGAATTGAGCAGCATAATACGGGAAGGAGCAAATCAACAAGACCATATATGCCGTTGAAACTAACTGCATACATTGGCGTGCCAACCGAACGACAAGCACGCCGTCTCGAGAAATACGTAAAAACGGGCTCTGGAAAAGCAATTTTAAAGAAAAGAATTTTACAGACCGAAGCCTTGGTGTAGGTTTGCTCACTCTCTCCGCCCAAAAAAAGCCCAGTATATGCTGGGCTTTTTTTATTCTAATGTTTGTTCACACCCGACTTAAGTCGGGTGCTACTAGGAAATTAAATCTATTCTGGTGTTAAAGGCTTTAGCCAGCTCTCCAGAATCTTGCCATCCCCAGCGATATTAATTAATTGCTGCTGCAAAACCTGCAGGGGTGCCAGTGGATTAGCGAATATTTTTCCAAGGAATAGTGGTTTGGTATCATGCAGATAGACCCCAAGCCGTGGAACAAAGCTTCCTCCCCACTTTGGTAATCCGGTAAGTGGGTAGGAAATAGCGACTTTGGTATACCCTGCGTCCTCAATCTGCAGCAACAGATCAGAATTCCAGGCATTAAATGGCGGACAGAATGTTCTAACCTCGCTGCCAAGTTGATCTTCGATACGTTTCTTTGAATTGAGCAATTCATCCTCAATTTTATTTGAATCCATAGCAATCATACGGCGATGGGATTTACCATGCGAGCCAATCTCCCACCCTCGCTCATGTAAACTGCGAAGTTCAGACCAGTTCATATGACCAACCTGCTTACTCTCTGGGAAATAGTCCCAGCTATTTTTCTTACCCACAAAGTCAGTAATAGCGAAGACCGTTGCGACACCCCCTACTTCTTCAAGAATGGGGACGGCAAATTCGTTTATACAAGAATATCCATCATCAAAAGTGATCAAAATTTGATTTAAAGTTGGATCATAATCCATAATGCGTGAAAAAGAAAAACCCAGATGCTGGAGGACCAACATCTGGGCTCTAAATTGTTGCGGTGTAGTAGTTGTTACGCCCCATTCATAATCTTCAGAGACCTTGTGATACACCAGGCCCCTGTTATAAACAGGGAAGGACATTAAATTAGCTCAGTACCTGTTCTAATGGTGTGAACTCCAGACCAAATGCTTCGGCAACAGCTTCACAGGTAACTTTTCCATCCACCATATTAAGGCCAAGTGCAAAACCATCATCAGCCTTAAGTGCATCTCTAACACCATTGTTGGCTAATTTGATAATATATGGTAATGTGGCATTGGTTAATGCAATTGTTGATGTATAAGGGACTGCACCGGGCATATTCGCGACACAGTAATGAACGACCCCATCTACCACAAAGGTTGGATTTTCGTGGGTTGTTGGTTTACAGGTCTCAACACAACCACCCTGGTCGACAGCTACATCTACGATAACTGATCCCTTTTTCATTAGGCTGAGCATATCCCGAGTGATAAGCCTTGGTGCCTTAGCACCTGGAAGCAGCACGGCACCTACCACCAAATCTACTTCAGGTAATAATTCTCGAATATTTGCAGGTGAGCTATAAAGGGTAGTCACATTTTTGGGCATGAAATCATCAAGATCGCGAAGACGATCAAGATCAATATCCATGATGTATACATGAGCGCCCATACCAGCTGCAATCTTGGTTGCGTGGGTACCCACAATACCACCACCTAATACCATGACGGTTCCAGGTTTAACTCCAGGAACACCACCCAAAAGAACTCCGCGACCACCACTTTTGTGTTCCAGAAAACGTGCGCCTTCCTGGGTTGCCATGCGTCCTGCAACTTCACTCATGGGCTCGAGAAGGGGTAAATTCTGGGCTTTATTTTCAACAGTTTCATAGGCAACAGCCCAAGCTTTGGTTTCCAGAAAACCTTTGGTAAGGGCTTCATCAGCGGCGAAATGAAAATAGGTGAATACAATTTGTCCGGGGCGAGTCCTGGCAATTTCTACAGCCTGCGGCTCTTTAACCTTTATAATCATGTCAGCATCAGCCCAGATTTTATCTACATCTGCTTCGATTGAAGCGCCTGCTTTCAGATACAATTCGTTGGTGAATCCACTGTTGATACCACCGTTGTCTTCGACGATGACTTTGTGACCATTGGCAATCAAAGATTCTACTCCACCAGGAGTCATTGCAATGCGGTTCTCGTTTGTTTTAATCTCTTTAGGTACTCCGACGATCATATTCGCCTCCTATGATAATACTCGGATGGTAGCACACGCCTACTCTCAAAACCTGGATTCCAACTCCCCGCGGGATGGCTCTCTAGGCTGTGCTGGCCGGTTCCAAAATGCTAGTAAAAAACCTATTTGGATTGAACAATTCTCGTGCCAATACTTGAATTCTTTCGACATCAATCGCTTCAATCTTTTTGAGAAATTTATCTAGACCGATATTCTCACCATAATATATCTGTTGCCGCCCCAGACGCATCATACGTCTTTCCATGGATTCGTCACCCATAACAATCCCTGATTTGTATTGCGCCTTCACCATTTCCAGCTCAGCATCACTTACCGGGTTTTGAACCATTTTTTCTAGCTCGGCAAAGGTTAATTCAACAGCCAGTTCACGCTTGCTTGGGTCGGTGGCAAGATATACACCAAATGAGCCTGTGTCACGATACAGGTTAATAAAAGAAAATATTTGATAGGCTACACCATGAGCCTCCCTGATATTCTGGAATAATCGGGAACTCATGCCCCCACTCAGGATGGAATTTAGTACAGCTATATCATAGCGACGCTCATCAAATACAGAAAATATCGGTAGACCCGTTATTAAGTGGCTTTGTTGAATATCCTTGGTTCTAACTTCCTTACCAGGTTTATAACTTGACGCTTCAATGGGTTCAAAGTCATTGGTTCCTGATCCAGGGCGATCATACCTGTCCTCAATCATGGCTACCAGGTCTTTATGATTCACAAAGCCAGCAGCGACGATAATTGTGTTTTCAGGGCTATAGTTTTGATCCAAGTACTTTTGCAAAGCCTCAGGATTGAAGCCCTTGATAGAGGTTTCATTTCCCAGAATAGGCTTCCCAATGGAATTGTTGGGATAGAGGAATTTTTCAAATGTGTCAAAGGCTAATTCCTCAGGAACATCTTTACTATCTCTCAATTCATCCAGAACAACGGATTTTTCGCGCTCTATTTCAGCTGCAGGAAAAGTAGGATGAAGTAATAAATCTGAGAGCACATCGACTGCTTCTTCCAGGTACTCACTGAGAAATCTGGCATGATAACAGGTATACTCTTTGGTAGTAAAGGCATTGAGATGACCACCCACACTCTCCAGGGAGGAAGCTATTTCAAAGGTAGACCGATTCTTGGTGCCCTTAAAAACAGTATGCTCAAGGAAATGTGAGATTCCAGCCAGTGGCGCAGGTTCATAACGACTGCCTGCCCGTACCCAGATGCCTAAAGCCACCGAACGGACTGTGTCCACCGTTTCAGTAACGATGGTCAGTCCGTTCGATAGTGTCGTTTGCTTACGAAGTGATGTCACTTCAGCAAATTACCGACGATTGTTATCCCGACGAGGTCCGCGATCTCTACCGCCACGATCCCTACCACCGCGATTATTATCACGCTGTGGACGAGGTCTCTTTGGTGGTTCAACCCAACCTTCAGGTTTTTCGAGAAGTGCTTTGCGGCTCAGATTGTAGCGTCCACTATCGTCAACTTCCATCAATTTTACTCTGACGGTGTCACCAACATTAAGAACATCTTCAACCTTTTCCACGCGAGCATATTCTAGATCACTGATATGGACCAGTCCCTGTTTGCCAGGTAGAAATTCACAAAAAGCACCAAATGACATTAAGCGTACTACTTTGGCTTCAAATTCTTCACCGGCTACAGGCACACGGACGATTCCGTTAACACGTTCAGCAGCAGCTTCGGCACCTTCAGCAGTTTCGGCAAAGACAAAAACAATTCCTTCCTGATCGATCTCGACAGTTGCGCCGGTATCAGCCTGGATGGCTTTGATGATTTTACCTTGTGGTCCAATGACATCACCAATCTGATCGGGTTTGATTCTGATTGTAATGAATCTAGGTGCGTGTGGAGATAGCTCTTCACGTGCAGCTGGCATGGAAGCTTCCATGATACCAATGATGTGCTCGCGACCTTCTTTGGCCTGAAGCAAAGCTTCGGTCATGAGTTCAGCACTGATACCTTCAATCTTGAGGTCCATCTGGATAGCATTAATACCATCTTTGGTTCCGGTAACCTTGAAATCCATATCACCGTAGTGATCTTCATCCCCAAGGATATCAGAAAGCACTGAAAAACGCTTCCCATCACTGATGAGTCCCATTGCGATTCCAGCAACTGTTTTATTGATTGGGACACCAGCATCCATCAACGCTAAGGATCCACCACAGACACTCGCCATGGAAGACGAGCCGTTGGATTCAAGAATTTCAGATACGAGACGCACGGTATAAGGGAAATCTTCCTTACCAGGTAAAAAAGGTCTGAGACTACGCTCAGCCAAATTTCCGTGACCAATTTCGCGACGACTGGTAAAACCAATTCGACCGGTCTCACCCACGCAATATGGTGGGAAATTATAATGTAGATAGAAAGACTTCTTGTAGTCCTGATCCACATTATCGATGATCTGCTCATCCAACTTTGTACCTAGTGTAGTAACTACCAATGCCTGGGTCTCGCCTCTGGTAAATAGAGCGGAACCGTGTACGCGTGGTAATACGCCTACTTCGGCAGTGATCTTACGGATATCTCTTAATCCACGACCATCCACGCGCTCACCTTTAGCCATGATTCTTTCACGAATATTGGCTTTGAGACGTTTGTCGAAAACTTCTCCAACGACTTTGAGGTGATCTGGGTAGGTTTCTTCGTATTTGGCTACTAATTCGTCTTTGGCAACATTTCTAGCTTCCTGACGCTCCAACTTCAAGATGATCGAGTTCAATTCAGTAAGAACTGCTTCATCAATAGCGCTATCCACATCAGCAACGATGGCTGCTTTGGTCTCATCTACTTTGAGTTCACGTTTTACTGGTTTGATCTCATCTATAATACTCTGCTGGAAGGCGACAACTTCTGAAATTGCTTTCTGAGCAAAAACAAGCGCCTCAACCATAACTTCTTCAGAAACTTCCTTAGCTTCACCTTCAACCATAACTACATCAGTTGCTGTACCGGTGATGGTGACATCCATCTCGGTTTCTTCTAATTGAGCATAGGTTGGGTTAAGTATCAACTCACCATCAATACGGCCAACATGAACTGAGGCAACGGGACCATTCCAAGGGATATCAGAAATAGACAGAGCAAATGAAGCACCGATGGTACCCAAAGCGTCAGCTGTATTCTCACCGTCACTTGAAACGACAGTAATCATAACCTGAGTTTCGTTGTTAAAACTATCTGGGAAAAGCGGACGAATAGGTCTATCCGTCATACGAGCACTGAGAATTTCTTTCTCAGAAGGTCTGGCTTCTCTTTTGAAAAAGCCACCGGGAATTTTTCCGCCGGCATAACTTTTTTCTCTATATTCAACCTGTAATGGGAAATAATCCCTGGTATTGTCTTCATGTTTTGATGCAGTAGCTGCTACAAGGACAGCGGTCTCACCATAAATGGCGAGCACAGAGCCACCAGCTTGTTTGGCCATACGACCTGTTTCAAGACTAAGCGTACGTCCGCCCAGCATCATTTCTTTTTTAATCAAAATATCTCCAATTCCTATTTACGTATACCAAGCTTCGTAATTAAAGCTTTGTATTGAGCTGCATCACTTTTCTGGATGTAGCGTAGCAGGCGGCGACGTTGCCCAACCATTTTGAGCAAGCCGCGGCGGCTGTGGTGGTCTTTCTTGTAGGCTTTCAAATGCTCCGTCAGATTTCTAATCTGAGTTGTGAGAATTGCGACCTGAACACTTGTTGATCCAGTGTCGTTCTCATTTTCGCCATATTCCTTGACGAGAGCGGCCTTTTCTTCTTTTGTTATTGACATGTGTCCTCCTTCAGACATCTCGATAATTTTCGATTATCGCTATACACGTTTTTTTATCATTTTCTAATTGTATTATTAAATCGTCCACACTGGAAAATTTCTTTTCATCTCTTAATTTTTGTAAGAACTCAAGCATCACATCTTGTTCGTATAAATCTTCTTTCCCCTCTGGAATATTAAAGAGATTCACTTCAATTGTGATCTCATTCCCATTCTTAAAGGTGGGGCGTACCCCTATATTGCACATTCCAAAACTGGAAAACTCATCCGTTTTCACGCGAGCAAGATACACGCCTTTGTTTGGTAACAACTTGTTTTCCGCATGCGGATCAATATTCGCTGTTGGAAAATTCAGGCTTTGTCCCCTCTCATCGCCATGAACAACAGTTCCAAACAGGGTATAGCCATGACCTAACATGGCATTGGCCAGATCCAACCGGTCTGATTGGATGTGATCCCGTATGAGGGTACTGCTCACTGGCAGGTTCTCATTATTGATGGGACCTACTACACTGACGTTATATCCTTTGGATATTCCGCGTTGATTTAACCATTCAGCATCACCAGCACGATTATGGCCAAATTGATGATCGTAACCCACCACAACGTGCTCCACCTTCAGTGTATCCTCAAGAACCCGCTGAGCAAACTCATCAGCACTCATGCTCGAGAATCCCCGATTGAAGTCCAGGACCAGTAGAAAATCAACTGGAGCATAGCGCTCTATGAGATGCGCTCTTTCTTCGATACCAGTCAGCAGGCGAATAGGTCTAAGATCACTATCCCTCAACAATTCCTGCGGATGCGGGTGAAAAGTGATCACAACTGATGGTAATCCACGCTCCTGAGCTTCAGAAATGCATCTTTCAATCAGTGCCTGATGACCACGATGAATACCATCAAAACTTCCGATGGTAGCCACGCAACCATTCAGATCAGGAAAGTCTTCTAAGCAGCGGACGATTTCCATTTTTCAATAAACTCTGGTATGCTCAAGGCATCCTCTATGCGATAGTCCCCTATCGCTGTTCTTTTCAATTCTTTTACATGTGCCAAGGTACCCAGCTTGCGGGCTATATCTTCGGCTAATACTCTG
>JABIFG010000130.1 GCA_018650795.1 Fidelibacterota bacterium | reverse complement strand
TGAAAGATTGGCACGCAAAATGAAGCGCCCCATGATAAGCTTGGTATTGTTTGAATAAACACAACTTATTATGCCGCGCAATGGAAAATACCCCGCTCTAAAAACGCGGAAACTTCAGTTGATCTACTTAGTTCTCTATAAAACATTTTCTGATTACCCACTATCCTCAGCCGCAGACACTTAGACTGACATGAACAACTTATTATTTCTATTTATGGATGTACACCAAGTAACTCTCCACCAGCTTCCTTGAATCCAGGAAATAAATTTAAATGGTCTCACTTGATCATGAATATTTCCAAAAAATACACATTATTATATTCAGTCCGTCACTAAAAATATGTGCTCACAAAGTTTGGCTGAGAATCGCGGGTGATTAAAACATTCTCAAATCACTCGACACACTCGACACACCCGACAACCTCCATTCATTTCAAGGACTTATTTGTGTCGAGGGGAGGGACGGGTGTCGAGTCGACATGACACCGTGCACATCAGAAGACCCACATCGTGCAATTCGTGCCCTTGAACCGTAGCTGTGACTGTTTGCGTCAATCACACACCGCCGAAATTTGCCCCGCCTGAGACAGCTTTGGAACAAAATCTCTCAGCAAATGGTAGTGCTGAGTACATAAATCGGAAAGCTGTTTGTTTTCGTAAAAGCTCAAATTGCTGTAGCTGTACAGGCAGCAGGTAATTCCGAATGCCTCCGGTTGCATCGATCCCGTGTATCCATTGTCGGAGATGACATCGAAAGGCTCACCGCTTTCCGGATGCATCCAAAAGCCACCGTTGCTCAAAGAATGGTAGTGCCAGTAGCCGCCGTTGTAGTCCTCAGAAATGTGTCTCGCAACGCTGTAGATGAATGGCTCAATCCGCAATGGGAATACCATTCCAAAGGTTTTCTCGATGTAAGTAAGACGCTCCTTCTCAGGAATCAATGTAGTTGTAATTGATGTTGATTCACTCATGATGATGCTCCGGAAAAAATGAAAAAGACAGACGGTGAAGAGCAGCACCCATCCACAATGGATGAGCACCGCTCCGCAGTGGGTCGTTATTGCTGATGGTTATACGATCTCTGAAAGGCCAAGCTCTTTGGAAAGACAGTAGAGATGGACGCTTAAGTACTGTTCCAAGACTCCTTCTGGGTAGCTATCGAACTCACTGTCGAGAATCTCTATGGCTATTCCTTCATACTGATCATATAGATCCTTTGGCTGATCAGAAATGTGTGGAAGTGACATAACCGCATTCTCCAAGCGCTTTCCCACTTCATCGATGTTGCATCCATCTCTCATTGGTGGCACTCCTCAAACGATTCACTGCACTCACCGCCGGACAGAAGGTGTGATTGGTCATCGATGATGTGTGACAGATCCATATCTTCCGGTGAGTCGAACCGACAGCAGATCATCTCCAAAGCTTCCAGTATGTGTTGTTGTTGAGTCATAGTTTTGTTCCTCTTGGGTTGAGACATAAAAAAGCCCCCACCGGATCTATGTCTGGTGAGGGCTATATTTGATTGTTATCAATGTTGACTGTTTGTTGCGGTTGGCTTCACTCCTTCAAGTTGTGTTTTGGTTATGATGGTTCATGCTCGATATACGTTCGCTTGATTCTGAACACGGTCAGCTGATTTCCTCTTTCTTTTTACCGTTCTTCGATTTAGTGTGATTGATTCGTGTTGGGTCAACGGATTAGATCTCCGTTGTTCGTTTTCACCGACAGAGGTTGTGGTTGATGTAGAATCGGCTCATGACAAAATCTGAACTGATCAACAAAATATATCTAAACAGCAACCTCTCACTTGAAGACATCACTGTGACCGTGAATTGCATCATCGATAAAATGACGGACACATTGGGTGGAGGAGATCGCATAGAGATACGTGGTCTCGGCAGCTTCTCTCTTCACCACAGGGAAAGGCGTGTGGGACGCAATCCGAAGAACGGCGACGCGGTCGCAATCCCTGAAAAGTATGTGACCCACTTCAAGCCTGGGAAGGCGTTGAGAGAGCGGGTCAACGCTAAGTTTCTGGAGCGCTCTTCTTAGGCTGTGGTGCCTTACGTTTACGCACCGGCTTCTCTCCGCCACTCTCCATCAGCCGATTCATCTCATCAAGGAATGGGCCGGTCTCGAGCAATTCATAGCAGCGTTTCTTGGTGGTGGATGGCCGCAACAATCCTTCATTCATCAACGCAGCGAGCATGAAGCCCGGACCATTGCTTGATCGACCTCGATACAGCCCAGCCAGTGAACTGCTTGTGACACCCTCTGGACAGACCTCCAGCTGATTGGCGACATCTTCATAGGCGACGGGACTCTTTGAAAAGAAGCCGCCACCGCTGTTGCTTGTCAGCCATAAGAACAGCTCCTTTTTCTCGTTGTGGCCGATTGCATAGCCGATGGTGGATTTACCGCTGAGCGATTTGCAGTTGGCGGTTTTGATGCTTGATAGATGCTTGGTGAGGCTGTTCTCCTTGGCTGTGGATTGTTTGATTTGTGATGTACGTTGCACAGTGTTTCTCCTTTTTTACTCGTTAAGTTATTTCAGTGACGACGCTTCCGTATGCATTCTCAGCGTGGGTTGAGCGACTCGATGATCGGAATCAGAATTTCCAGTTTTCCAATTTTCCAGTTTTCCAGTTTTCCGGAGGGGGTGGGGGTGAAAATCTGGAATTCTGAAATTCTGAGTAAGCCGATGATTTGCATAGCCGCATACGAATCGCTCCAGATTTAGCCAAACCGCCCCACTCGCCGACGCTGGGCCGACCCATGGCCCCACTCATACTCGACCCCCAACCGCTGCGGAGGCGGCCACGACGGGCGACTCTGGATCAGTTCGCGTCGACGGGGGGTGACCGGAGTTGAATCCGAAATCAGAAGTTCCGGTTGAGGAATTGATGGATCCAGATCACGGCTAGAACGATTGTGGCTGCGGCGATATAGCGAGCAATCCAGATCACAATCAACAATCTCACAAAGGTTTCCAATTGTGCTCCAGTGGCTCCGTCACATGGCCGGCTAGCCATCTCACCAGAATATAGACTAGCCATATCATGCTGACGGTCACCGCGACGGTGAAGTACTTGACCGACAAAAGGAACAGGCAGAGGGTTGTGACGTTGTTTTTGAGTGATGTTCGCATATCATTTTCTCCAGTAAAGCGCGGCCAGAATCAGGCCAGCGAAGATGAGTGGGATCACGACGGTGATTGCTCGAACCATCAAGATGATGATCAGGACGATCGCCGCTGTTCTCATTCGAGGTGGAAGATCCAGTCGATGAAGATCGGGAACAACCAGATGGCCGCAGCCGCCAGCAGTATATATAGCGCGCTCAACAAGATTATGTAGCCGACGGAGGTGATCAGCGTGAACAGCAATCCCATCAAGCCACCGCCGTCGAGATCCAGCGCCGCGTCTAAGTACTTTCTGTGCATCCATCGAAGCAGATCTAGCTTGAACAGCGTGGCTCTTGTTGGAGATTTGTTTTGACTGTGGAGGGCGTCGACCTGATTCTCGATGCGGTCGAGCCAGCGTTTAGTTCGGTTGGCCATTTTGAAGTAGTGACCGCGAGCCATTGAGTCGCCGAGGCCACTGAGTTGGTTGTGTGTCTTTCGTTGTGACTTGAAGTGGTTGGAGATCGGGTTGGATGATGATTTTCGTTTGGGCATTCAGTTTCCTTTGGACGTGAAAAAGCCCCAAGGATCACGATGGATCGATGGGGCTGTGTTGGGGTGAGCTTGTGGAAGACGTTAGAGCGTTAGATGGCTCTTTGGTTCTTCATATAAGATGGCTGGATTTGCGCGTCTGATTTAGAATGCAATCTTCCAACTAACAGCTCCGGACACATCTGCATCCTCGCCTTTACTGGATCGCATTAGAGAAAAAGAAATGAAGTCACCCTTGTTAATTTGATGATCGATCTCCCCACCTAATCTGATCCAGTTTTGTCTGTTCTCTCCGCCAGGAATCGAAAAAGGAAACATGTCGATGACCTCTCCAGAGAATGCTGCTCCTGATCCGTCAAATCGATGCACTGCTTCTGCCATCCCTCTAACTGTGGTGCTCGCTGTTAGATTGTTCTCGGCAATCACACCAATACGACTCTCTTTGGATGTATGTGATTGCGGATCGAATCTAGCGGGGAATCCACCTGTTGTCTCTGTGTAGCCATCTACGTCTGATTTGGTGAGGGTATATTCAATCTTGGGGGTGAGTGTGGTGTCGCCAATTGCGTGTAATTCTGACCAACCCAACCCAATCTAAGTCTAAGAGTAGTTGCCTGAATGCCCCGCAAGTGGCTGGGGATATGACCCTCACAGATTCAATTACATCGCTGAATATTAACGGTGAAATATATTGTTACATTTTCTAGTTACATCAATATCTATGTTATGTTTCGTGACTAAATTAATGGCTTAATAACCGATAATGAATTTTGTAAGGAAAAAAATTCATGCGAATTATACGGAATCTCTTATTTGTACTGGTCACACTTGAACCTTCACAAATTCTTGCAGAAAGCATAGAAAATCTTAATGACAATGTGGCTGATTGGGTAATGATACAGCCAGGCAATAGTAGGACCTTTGAGGATAAGCAGAGTGGATCGTATGTTAGAGAAGATAGTATAGGGCTCAGTACGGTTCCTTTAGTCAGTGGTGGTAGCGCTTATCCAGTTTATTCTTCTGACTTCAATGGGGTTGGATATGTCAGCATAAGCAACGGGTATAAAATACATAAGATTGTTGCTACAGAATATATAAGTGGGCACGGCGATGTAGAAGTCTATGTTGAAATGAATCCACCTCTTCAGATAGCACATGCAACTATACAACCTGGACAACGTGTCACCAGTACAGGCGCTCTTAATTATGTCATCCCTTCGTTGGGTGAAAGCTTTGCTGCTACTTACACCTCTATTAGTGAACTTCTCGGTTTTGAGGAAATAGTGACACCCCTTGGGAATTTTCTTGCGGCGAAAATTTCAAGTAGCCTTTCTACCATAAGTTCTGATGGATCAGCGTCAACGGAATCTGTTAGTTGGCTTGTAGAGGGACTTGGTGAGGTTAAGTTTTGGGATGTTCAAGAAAATAAAATAGAAATTATACGTGAAACCTCAATACCAGAAAGCAGTTATGATAGTGATGGAGATGGTTATGGGAACAATATTGAACTACTAAACTCTGAACCTGTTCTCAGTTCTAAATTCATTACAATGAATGAAGGGGAAGTTTATTTAGGAAGCTTGTCGGCAAGTGATTCTGACAACGATATATTAAATTATAGTATTCAGAGCACACCTTCCGACGGGACAGTGGTTCTAGACGGATCTGATGCTTCTTTCATATACACCCCCAATGAATATTTTAGTGGCTCAGATAGCTTTACAGTACTAGTTTCAGACACTGCGGGTGGAAGCGATACGGCGATAATAAATGTGAGAATAAATGAAGTAAACGAACCGCCTGTAGCATCAGACAGTAGCATTTCTATTCAGGAAGATACTAATGTTCTTGGAGGACTAAGCGTCATTGATAGTGATGCTGAAGATACGCATACCTTTGAAGTTATTACCAGCCCTCAACACGGAACGGTCATACTAAATGGAGGCCATTACACATATACATCAGCTCAGAATTACAATGGATTAGATACCTTCGAATATCGTGCAACAGACAATTCAGGAGATAGTGACACAGCAACAGTTAACATTGCTATAGCGGCAGTTAATGATGCTCCTATTGCTACAGGGAAATGGGTAGAACTAAATGATAGAAATGTCACTTCCTCTCTTGATGGTTATGATGTGGATGGTGATGACATTACTTACGAAATTAATGAAACCCCAGAGAAAGGGACAGTACAATTAATAGATGTGGAAGCAGGGAGCTTCCTATACGAGTCCTCCAGTAATGTTGCCTGTAGTGACAAATTTTCCTATCGTGCTCGAGATGAAAGTGGTGAGTACTCGAATAGCGCAACTGTTACTGTTCAACTACCAGCTCCTGAAGAGGTGGATTCTGATTTGGGTACAGTTGAGTTATGTTCAGGTTGGAACCTGTTTTCTACTGCGATTGGTGATACAGCTGAGGTTGAGCAACTATTCGGAGGTGCACTGGAGGCCATCTATCCTAATCAACAGTCAACAATAGATCCATTGCAAGGCTATTGGGTCAAGCTGTCTGAAGACGTCACTCTTGATTTGTCATCAACCTCAGCAGCCACATGGTCTGGACAGGGGGTTCCAGAAGGGTGGAGCTTAATTGGACCGACTGAAAAACAGAGCGTAGAGGCATTTGTCTCTGCACTTGAAGCAGGCAGTGGAAAGAAAGTAAATCGCGTGATCCAGTACAGTAATCGCCACGGATGGGAGCAGAAAGATTTGGAGAGAGCTTTGGGAACACTGAGCCAAGTCCATCCAAACTTAGGATATGCGGTACAATTTGTGGATGACGGAGGCGGCAACACAAGCACAGGATTGTCAAAAATTAGCAGCAGTGGTGCGTTGCTGGATGACGTTGCGACAGAGTGGAGTTGCGTTCGAGACAACGAGACGGGCCTGATCTGGGAAGTGAAGACTGATGATGACGACACCCATGATAAAGATAATGAGTACCGCTGGGGTGGTGCCGCAGAGACGGCGGCTGGCGAGGAAAATGTTTATGGAGATTGGGACGAATTGATCAACGGCAGTAATGGTGAATCATTCTGTGGTTACAATGATTGGAGGGTGCCAACTAAGGATGAGCTGAGAGAAATTGTTGTGACAGAAAATTCTCCCACCATTAATACCGATTATTTTCCAAACACACTGGCGGCGTGGTTTTGGTCGTCTTCGCCCAATGCCAGTAGTGTTAGCTACGCATGGAGATTCAGTTTCAACATTGGGTACGATGACAACTACTACCGGAGCGTTTACTATCGTGTTCGGTTGGTGCGTGGCGGACAGTGATTTTGGCTTTTCATTTTGCGTTGAATGACTGAGTGGGTCGCACGTAGGTGGCCTTATTCCACAGCACACCAATAGCTCCCCCACCTTAGAATCAGCGGGGTGAAGAGTGGCTTTGGAGAGCTCGCGCCAAGGACCAAGGGATTACGAGTATCCTTGTCTATCCATATTTTATAAGTCCACTCCGAGTCATCACCACCTCAATCAGCCCACATCTCCCCATTCCACACCTCTCCGGCACCTTCAGCCGACCCATGACCCCAGCCATGCCCACCCTCAGAACGCTCCAGACGCGCCCACTCTGGCCACCCCTGCGCCACCGAGGCCACCCACTCGACCCAGCCAAATTGGTCACACCCAGAACGCAAAAAAGGACCGCCTCACAAAACTTCATCAACCAAAGAAGCAGCGGTGCTTGTCCTCGCTGATCAGGTCTAGGAAGTCTTCGAGGCGTTTCACCGTCGGTTCCGGTTCGTAACTGTGCCACTTCATATCGGCTCGTCGCCAGTACACTACCCAGTGGTTGTGCTTTTTGACGTAAGTGGCCTTCGCAACAGGGGTTTCCGTTGTCTCTTCTGGATTCTTCCTGTATGGGCGCACCTCGAAGATCTCCACACTCTGGTTGTTGATCCGGTAGCCGATGTCAATCCGCAACCTGATGTGGGTCGGCGGCCTATGTTTCTCTAAGAACTTCTCCAGCTCTCGTTCACAGCGCTTGATTTCAAACTCACTGATCGCCATTGGGTCGCTTCTCCATTTTTCTCACACTCTCTCATTTCAACCTGCAGCGGCGGTGGATCGCCATACTCCAAGATTATTTCGGATATTTGTTGGTTGGGAACTATCATGCCGTAGGGGAAGCCCGCTCACATGACGGCTATGGCTGGAGCATCGGATTTTGAGTTGAGCATTATACCGAAATCCGATGCTCCAACCATCAGACGCAAAAAAGTCTCACCGATGTCTCAGCAAGCCTTTGAAGCGTAACAGTAAAAAGATGGTGGGCCGTGAGCGATTTGAACGCTCGACCATCGGATTAAAAGTTCGATAGACACCATGCTTTTATGTACTTCAAAACCCTAATTTACCAACAATACATGCTGATTCCTTACGTATTACTGGTAAAGTACCGCTATACCATTTATACTCAACTATACCTATTATTCACCCTCATGGTTAGCCATAGGTTAGCCAGAATATACGTAATCCGGACAATGACAAAAGACAACCGACTCAACTTTACCCAAAGCAAGGTTCGTGACCTCCCAACTCCCGAGCAGAAGAACGGCAAACCAACCCGCATCAGCTACCACGACGACAAAACAGACAAGCTTACTGTTCGTGTCTCAAGCTCTGGAGGCAAAGTCTTTTACGTAATAACGAAAAACCACCTAAACAAGACCAAATTCGTGAAGCTGGGGAAGTTCCCTTCCATGTCAGTGGACGAAGCTCGCGCCAGTGCAAACAACACACTTTCCGAAATAAACAAAAGGATTGACCCGACAGAGCAGAAGCGAAAAGAGAAGACCAGATCACAATCTCTTCGGCATTTACTCGATTCATATATTGAGAACCATACACTCAAACCGCGCACCATCAAGGACTACAACGACAGAATTGGTCTCGGATTTGGCGACTGGCTCGACAAGCCAGCATCCGACATTACTGAAAAAATGATTCTGGATCGACACAAAAAGCTCACCACCAGAGGCAAGACTTCAACCAATGGTATGTTCCGACCACTGAGAGCCATTCTGAACTATGCTCATGCTGTCGGTGCAATCAAGAGCAACCCAGTCTCTATACTCAGCTCAGCCCGCTTGTGGCACAAGGACAAACGAAAGACCGACAAAATAGCCTACAAACATCTTGGGGAGTGGCTACAGGCAGTAGATCACCTTGAACCAAAAATGCATACCGTAGCCTTCAAAATGATGCTGCTCCTAGGTTACCGGATCGGAGAAACATACAAGCTCAAATGGGAAGACGTAGATCTGGAAGAAGAGACCATCATCCAGCGCGACACTAAGAACGGCACAGACCACCAACTCCCCCTCCCCTCTCTGCTAATTCCAGCTATTGCAGACTTGAGGGAAGAGACAGGCGAAACTCCTTACATGTTCCCCGCAGTGAGACACGAAAGACACCACGGCAGACCAAAACGCCAGCTTGAGGCACTTAATGAGCTGATCAGCTTTGAGTTCAATCCTCACATGACCAGACATACATTCGTGACGATTGCTGAGGCTGTCGGTATCTCTGGCTCCATCATTAAACGTCTAACCAATCACACTATGACCAGTGACGTTACTGACGGTTACATCCATACGGAAATGGAGACCATGCGAATGGCTATCAACAAGATAGCCGCCTACATTCAAGCGAAGACCGCCGATACTGAGAAGGTAGTCCAACTCTACAAGTAACCGCAGTTAGCAGCCTGCTAGCCACTTAACAACCCATGAAACCAGCACCATGACAAAACATACTGAAACAGAAGATATATGCAGCAAATGGGTTAACAATATAAATATCGGTTACGACAAAAACAGTGACCACATAACAAACTCACTAGCTGCCAAAAACTGGAGCACCGAGTATGCAATTGCGATCATGGCCGGCATCAACCCAGACTACATCAATAAAATCACATACGGCACAACCAAAAAATTTGGCGTCGAAGCAAGGTATGCATCACTACCGATGCCCCCTACTATCAGCGACTCAGGCATGTTGCTGGCGTCACCATTTAGAACGCAGCACATTACAGTCATTGAGGAATCACTGCCAGACTCAATACTCCGACTCAATGTACTGCCACCAGAATTAGTAAAAAAAACTGTAGCACTCATTTCTGAACAGTTCGCAAAAACTGCGGAACTACTAACGCTGATGTTAGAGACTTGGGACTCCAATTCCGATCGACAGACCAATCAAAACAAGCCTTCGTTTTATCTGGCGTGGGCAGAAGAACATGACATCGAAATCCCATGGAAACAATGGGCTATAGTCATGAGACTATGGGAAATCTCATCAACTAATAGCAAGCCTGTAACGCAGAACACCCACTTTGCACAAACATCAGCCCACGACTTTAGCGGTATGACCGCCTATGAGAAACACATCACTCTCATAAAAGAGGCCATATCCAAACTTAATCTTACGGCTGATCAGGTTATTCATACAAAAGACCTCGCAGAATTACGGAAAATTAAGAGCAAAATCCGACATCAAGTAGTTGGGAAACATGACGTATCACTTTCTAGCTTCAAGAATCATTGGCAGACCGCAAGAGACAACAGCCTTAAAGATCTAGTATCAAGACCATAAGTCCACTATAAAAAGACCACGAACCCACATAGCTTGGGGCACCAAACCACATAGCGGAGACCCATATCTGAGTTATCTAATAAGTATCCCCATTAACTTTATTGGAGATACAAATGACTCAAGTCACCCCAATCAATGCATTACCTGAGGATTCAATATCCTCATTCGACCCCCTCCTCACTCCTGAGAGCACAGCAAGTGCTCTCAATGTAACTACAGGCACACTCGCCAAGTGGCGCTCTACAGGGAAGCACCATATCCCCTTCCTGAAGCTTGGAACAGGCAACAGAGCTGCTATCCGATATGAACACTCCGCTGTAGAAGACTTCAAAGCACGCTGTAGAGCTAATGGCTCAGGGGAGGTGCAGAATGCAAAATAATTCTACTAACCCTCAAATCTTCTACCGTGCTCGAAGCGCTGCACAGGTGCTTGATATAAGCCTCAGCCACTTCTACAGACTGGTAGCTGAAGGGAAAATCCAGCAAGGCCATGCGATTAGTGTAGGTGTGCGTGTATGGAGATCTGAGGATATAACAAGAAGCGCAGAAAAAATGTGGGAGGTAACGTGATATGAACACAACAACCTCCCCACAAATAGTTTCTGTCGAATCTAATGATATCACAAATAGCCTCACCACATTTCTATCCATGCCTGCGCTTGATGGTTTGTTTACGCTTGTTGCAATAAAGGATCATAATAATAAAGCGGCGAAAACATTTAATCTGCCTAGCGATATAAGCAAGGCAGCCAAAGCTGTTGAGGCGGCAACTGATAAAGGCTGTAATGTTTACTGGTCGGTGAATCCACCAAAGAGTGTTATTAGTAAAAAGCCAAAGAAGTCTGATATTGCCCATGTGCGTATTGTGCATGTGGATATTGATCCAGATCCGTCGGTTGGCTATGAGGATGGAAGAGCAGCACTGCTGGAGCGTGTCACTAGTCTGATTGAGCAGTACAGCCCAACATTGGTTATCGATTCTGGCAATGGAATACAGCTCTTCTGGGTGCTTCCTGAGCCTGTTACCATTAAAGAGGGTGAGCGTTACAATCTGAATGTACTGCACGCTGTGGGTGGTGACAAAGGGACTCACAATGCTGATCGCATCATGCGTGTGCCTGGCACCCTTAACTTCCCATCGGCAAACAAGCTGAAGAAGGGGTATCCATCGGAGCCCTCAGAGTCACGGATACTGCATCTGGATAATAGCGCGGCATTCGATGCTGCACTATTTCCTGATGTTGCTCCAGCACAGCCACAACCTAAAACGGTATCGTCGGCAGCAGTACCCCCTGTAGTTCAGCAGGCGGGGCAAACATTAATGATGTGCAGCGCCCTCCACAAGATGTGCAATGATGCTTGGATTCGCCATCTAGCTAAAAATCAGCAAATAGCAGACAATCTAGAGTACGTTGGCAATGAGGAGCAGAACCTGAATCACTCAGACTTCTTAATGTCGGTCCTGATGAAGATAGCGTTTTTCTTTCAAGGGGACGAAGAGAAGGTAAGAGAGGTGTTTGAGGCTACGGGATTTGCTAAATGCATAAACATTGCCAGCAAGTGGTGCAACCCAAGCCATATTCTGTGTGGTGAGCAGTACGCAGATTACCATATTGGCAAAGCTATTGAGATGGTCGCCGAATTCTATGACCCCTACTTCTCTTCAGACGCAAAAACAATGCTCTCCGGAAATCAGGATGACGTTGCTCTACTGATTGGAAGAAGGGATTATGACAATAAGTGGCTTCACATCGTTCGCGGCGGCCAATGGTGCCAGTGGACTGACAACTATTGGTGTTACGACCTTAAAGCGGGGGGGTTTGATGCTGCCCGTATTGGAATACGCGCCGCTATTGATCGAATGAAGGCTTGGGTCCAATGGATGCTGGATAACGGCTCATTATCAAAAGAAGAGCAGGAGAAGCTGATTAAATCAGCTAACAGAGCTAACTGCACCAAAAGAGAAAAGTACTATATAACAGATATATACACGCTACTCAGTAAGGATGGTAGGTTCACAGCGGCGACATCACAGTTTGATAAAGATAACCATCTGCTGGGCGCTCCTGGTTGCACAATTGACCTTTCAAAGTCTAACTTTGCTACATCAGATCCACAGAACTTTATCAGTAAGCAGACGGCTTGTGCTCCTGCTGCAGGTGCCCCTGTGCGTTGGTTGCAGTTTCTAGATGAGATATTTGCAGGCGATCAGGAGGTTGTTGATTTTATACAGATACTGTGTGGATATGCGCTGACTGGTGAAGCAAAAGAGGAAAAGCTGTTTTTCCTCTATGGAATTGGTGCCAATGGGAAGTCCAAATTCCTTGAAATATTGACCTACATCTGGAAGGACTATGCCACACGGATAGCCCCTAAGACGCTACTAAACAAAGGGCACCCTGAGCACCCAACAGAGATTGCCAAGTTAGCAGGCTCACGGCTGGTGCTGGGATCAGAGCTTCCAGCTGGTGAGACGTGGGATGATCAGAAGCTAAAGGAACTCACAGGCGGCGACACTATAACAGGAAGATTTATGAGACAAGACTACTTTGATTTTAGCCCCCAGTTCACACTGCTTCTTGCAGGCAATCATGTTCCAAAGATGAAGCATGTGGGAGAGGCCGAACGAAGACGTTTTGTGCTAATCCCCTTTGATGTAACTATTCCCCCAGAGAGACGAGACCCAGATCTTGGCAAAAAGCTCAAAGACGAGGCAGGGCAGATACTGACTTGGTGTATCAAGGGTGCAGGCAAGTATTACAGTTCTGGACTCAAGGTGCCCGCATCAATAATTGATGCCAGCAATGATTACTTGGACTGTGAAGATGTTGTTGGTGAATTCTTAAAGACCCAACTGATAGCAATAAGTGGCAAGGAGGTTGATATTGATAGACTCGAGGCTGCGGCGAATGATTGGTTCAATGTCAATAATCACAATAACTCCATTAACTCAAAATCACTCAAGAAAGAGTTAAAGGATAGGGGTAACTCAATTAGGAGAAGTGGTAGTAAGTACTACCTTAAAGATTATGATCTGGCATCGTAGCTAATGAAATAGAGTGCCAGCTATTAAGCTGGCACTCCCTATATTAGGAGCGGCACACTCATTTGGTAATTTTGGTAACTTTTTATATTATCGACCGTCTAGGGGTTGTAGTGTTTTTATTACTGTTATTGCTATTATTAGTACTATTATTGTTATTTTTAAGCTTAAATCCTTACTTTTCTCTATACGGTCGATAAGTAGAGGACTTACCAGAATTACCAAATACAACAGGAATGATGGATAAACAGTATGTTTTATTAAGTGCCAGAGAGCTGAGGTCTATATATCAGAAATAACCACTGCCAGCTCACCCTATCCTATCCCTATGCGTAGTAGGCTCCTCATAAAGTAACATGGTTATAGCTAGAGGTTATATGGAGTAGGTGGATTTTGCTATAGCACTAATGACTCAGTTAACAATAAGCCAAGCTTCACCCTATGGGTAGGCTATTTTAGTTAGCTGCTCAATCACTAGATTGGTTGCTGCTTGATAGCCTTTCTTCGG
>JABIFG010000012.1 GCA_018650795.1 Fidelibacterota bacterium | reverse complement strand
TGCTTCCCAGACAGCAGGCTCTCTTGTGGGAATTGAAGAAATACTTATCAAAGAAAAGCCTGATTATATAATCGTTTTTGGGGATACCAATGCCACTGTAGCAGGAGCATTGGCGGCTGCAAAACTTCATATAAAAATTGCACATATCGAGGCGGGCTTGAGATCCTACAATCGAGATATGCCTGAAGAAATAAACCGAGTTGTTACGGATGTACTTTCAAATCTTTTATTTGTCCCAACTCCAGTTGCAGCAGAAAATCTGAAGAAAGAGGGAATTACTTCGAGGGTTCATATTGTTGGTGATGTCATGGTGGATGCCTTGATGACATATACGAAAGTTGCTGAGCAGAAATCACACATTTTGGATGATTTGAAGCTTGAGAAGAATGAGTTTATGCTCATGACCATCCATAGACCTTCCAACGCTGATCATGATGATAGACTGCTTTCCATTTTAAGGGAAGTTTCAAGTATGGATCACCCCGTCATTTTCCCCATACACCCTCGCAGTAGAGCCCGGGTCGAAAAATTAATCAGTAAGACCTCAGGGAATATCAGGATCATTGATCCTGTTGGATATCTGGATATGATGATGCTGGAAAAATATTCTAGACTCATTATCACTGATTCCGGTGGAGTCCAGAAGGAAGCCTATTTACATAAAACGCCTTGCCTGACAGTCCGTGGGGAAACCGAATGGGTTGAAACTGTGAGAGATGGGTGGAATTATATCGTAGGAGATCAGCTGGATAAAATCTCCATTTTGTCAAAGGATTTCCCGGAACCAAAGGCCTGGAATTCTCACTATGGGGATGGTCAATCATCCGCTAGAATTGTTCGGTTGCTGGAAGAAAATTTGGTGTGACTTCAGGTGAGGTGTAGCACCAGCAATCAATGACAAATAGCACAAAACGCCTCCCTTAGGGAATGATATTTGCTGAAAGACCAAGTGCTTGATGAAAAAGAGAATACTTTAAAAATTTGAATAGAGATATTGATAAGTTAAGGAAGATTTAAATGCAATTTATTGATTTGGCGAAACAACAGAGTCTGATAAAAACTAATCTGGATAAGAGAATCCAGGACGTCCTGGCACATGGTAAATACATCATGGGTCCAGAGATTAAAGAGATGGAAGCCCAGTTGGCTGAATATGTAGGTGTCAAGCATTGTGTGAGCTGTTCATCAGGAACGGATGCACTTCTTATGCCACTCCTAGCCTGGGATGTTGGTCCTGGAGATGCTGTATTTACCACCCCCTTCACCTTTATTGCTACTGCTGAAGTCATCCAACTTCTAGGTGCCACCCCCATTTTTGTGGATATCGACCCCAAGACCTATAACATTTCCCCAGAACTTCTCGATGATGCCATCACCGAAGTGATTGAAAAGGGTGAACTGAACCCCAAGGTGATTATTCCAGTGGATTTATTCGGTCTTCCCGCAGATTACGCAGCCATCGAGCTCATTTCTAAAAAATATGATATCAAAATCTTAGAGGATGCTGCCCAGGGTTTTGGGGGTCAGATTGATGATCGCCTGGCAGGTAGTTTTGGTGATGCGGCCTCAACCTCATTTTTTCCAGCCAAACCTTTGGGCTGTTATGGTGATGGTGGTGCAATATTTACTGACGATGATGAGCTCTATGAAAAGCTCGTATCTGTAAGAGTACATGGTAAGGGTGGAGATAAGTATGATAATGTCCGTATCGGTTTGAACGGACGTATGGATACACTCCAGGCAGCCATCGTTTTAGAGAAATTCACACTCTTTCCTACGGAAGTAAAATTACGTAATAAAGTAGCTGATCAATACTCCGCTTTACTCTCAGATCGAGTAGTCGTCCCTGAAGTATCCAGTGGCTATACCAGCGTGTGGGCCCAGTACTCAATTTTAGCAAAGGATGCAGACGATAGAGCCAGCTTGCAGGCAAAATTAAAGGAAGCCGGTATTCCTTCTGCTGTTTATTATCCAAAGCCATTGCATCAGCAGACTGCCTTTAATCATCTCGATTACAAGGATGGAGATTTTCCAGTAAGTGAGGAAATGAGCCAACGCATTTTTAGTCTGCCCATGCATCCTTACCTTGAGACTGCGGATATCGAAAAAATATGTAAGGTCCTCAACTCCTAGCACATGGAGCATGTCTCCCTGAGCTGTCACGCTGAGCCCGTCGAAGCGCTGCCGCAGGATGAAGCTTTTACTTGTGACTTTTGACTTTTCGACCTTCGACAATCACAGGTCGCATCACTATATTTGAGCACGAATTTTATTATTTGAGGAGTTTATGAATAACAAAGTAAAAATCTGCGTCGTAGGTGCTGGCCGTTGGGGAACCAACCACATCAAGACCCTGAAAAATCTTGGCGCTCTGGCAGGTATCGTAGAGTCCCGCGAGAATCGCCGGGAAGAATTGAAGACTCTATTCCCCGAAGCAACCCTCTTTCATAGTGTCAGAGATGTCCCCCTGGACGATTTTGATGGTTTTACTGTGGCTACCCCTGCTGAAACTCATTTTGAAGTAGGATCATATCTCCTGGAGCAGGGCAAACATGTTTTAATTGAAAAACCTATCGCCCTGAATACCAAGGAAGCGGGTGCCCTAAAAGCCCTGGCCGATAAACATAAAGTGAATCTTATGGTGGGTCATGTACTCCTGTTTCATCCTGCTATTATAAAGATCAAGGAGTTAATCGATTCAGGAAAGATTGGTAAGTTGGAGTATATCTACAGCAACCGGCTGAATCTGGGCACAGTACGTACTGAGGAAAACATCCTCTGGAGTTTTGCACCCCATGATATCTCCATTTTTGAGTACTTCATTGGTTCAAACCCTGTTGAAGTAGTCAGCAGGGGAGGTGCGTTTTTAACACCTGGTATCCATGATACCACCATGACCTCCCTGACTTATCCAAACAATGTGGTTGGACATATT
>JABIFG010000129.1 GCA_018650795.1 Fidelibacterota bacterium | reverse complement strand
TGCTCCTCAATACTCAGGGATGTAATAATATGAGGGGGCAATTCATATGCGATTGCTTCTATGACGATGTTACTTGGCATTCTTTTGATCTCTACTTTCTTATTCTCTGTAGGATTTTACTGATTGGTAATTTCCGCTGGTACAGTGAGCTTAACTCAGAATTTATTGATTTCAAGTTAAACGAGTTTTACGCGCATTCAACTCAAGTTAATGAGGAAAGACAATTGTTAGTTGTCACGACGGAAGTGTGAAAATAGATGATTCTCTAATGAGATGAAAAGGGTGAGGCTGTTTATAGTTAATTATGCGATAAAAATTTTACGATCTAAAAAAATGAAAAAATCTCTCACTTTGTGGAATTGTATTCTGATCTACTTGAGTTGTCTTCGGCTTGGGCATGTAAAATTGTTTACCACAATCGGTGCACACATACTTACACCGCGTGGTAATCCATTTTTCAATCTGTAATCGATGAGTCTGTACTACATACTCCGATCCACATTTTGGACATAGAATAGATGTGTCTTTTGTTGCTTGCATTGCCCCCCGCACTCATACTGCTTAGAATTCGGAAAGCTAATGTAGCCCATGCATGCTTGTTGGCAATTATTCTTTTCTGTTAATTATTATTTTAGTTGTGCAATATGCCCGTATTTGAATTGTCTGAATGAAGGAGTTTTTACGCTCCCATTAATCAAGCCCAAATTACTGACAGAGATTAGGAAATGGAGCGGAAAAATGCTTTGTAGTAGTCGATACTACTAAAGGATAGGGCTGTTCCAATGGTGAAATAGCCCGGTGTTTTCAGAAGCATGGGAATCAAACCAGAATGTCTGACATAGGCGCCCATGGACATCATGATCACAATCAGAAGATAGCTCTGCCAGGCCTGGAATGCAAAAATGGAAGCCCTGGATCCCATATCTTCTATGCGTTGAATATTTTTTCCTACAATACGTGCAAATCCATAAATCGATACCAACAGACCAGGGATGACCCCTGCGACAATGATTAAACCTGGATACCTGATATCAAGGTCACCCAACCAACGGGTCGCCAATAATATCAACATGAGTCCCACTCCACTCCACATAAGTCCTGAGATCAGCAGAAGATAGTGTCTGGGAATGGCTAGGATGGGTTTCATCATTTCACCTGTTGACGTATTTGATTTTGTGAATGCATGAATGATTGCCCTATAAACATTCGGGGCAGGTAATCATACCCACCCCGAAAATCAAGCGTTTAAATAAATCTACTATTATTTCTCGCCGTTTTTTAGTCCCCACATGTAGGAGAAGGCAGTGAGAAACAGGAGTGGTGCTAATATCATCAATACAAATTCTGGTGAGAAAAACAGAAGTTGCTTCCCTGCTGTGAGAAATGCTAAAGCAATTCCACCCAGACCTATGAGGGTACCACCTACTGTAACCCCATAAAAGCCCTTACCCATGACATCATTTTTCACCATCATGATGGGAACAAGGAAAATGGTCAGACCTGCAATACTATGGAAAACAGGATAGATAATTTTGGCAAAAGTACCCATGTCCATAACACGGCTGATTCCTATGAGAACAATACCCAATACCATAATACCCAGATACATTTTTTCCTTCTCAGGATAAAACCTTGCAACCAGGCCAGATGCAAAAGAGAAAGGGATAAGGGTAGCAACAATAGCAACAAACTTGCTGGTTCCGCTGCCATGTCCCAGTAGACCTAGTATTTCCCAGCCTAAAAAGATTAATAATACACCAGAAACAAATAAGACAGCAAATGAAACCATATAGTAGTAATTAGCGATATGTTTGGTAGCTTCATCTTTTTGTTGACCTATGAGCAACCAGATCGCATAGAGTGCAACCAAGCCGGTAGCGAGTAAAACTGCTTGATCAAATAAATTCATCTTTTCTCTCCTCTTTGATTAGAACGGTTTTTATTCCTGCACATTTCATCATTATGCGCAACTATTATTTTTTCAGAGCCTACCGGCTGCCGATGCCTACTGAAAAGGCAAACACCGCCAACAGCAAAACTCCTGGAAAAATTGTATAGATTTGATCTTTGGTCAGAATTGGTTTCCCTGATTTTAGAAAAGCCAGCGCCATTCCACCTATAGCAACCAGGCCTGTCCCTATGCTGACTCCCAAATAACTCATCTCAACCGTTTCCTGCATAATTAAAACGAGGGGTAGTATAAATAATACCAGACCCGTTAAGCCGTGTAACAGGACCTGAAGAACAAGTGCAGATTTATCCTTATGCCTAAATTTCTGAATGATTAATCCAGCATATAAAATTGAGACAAGGGATGAATAGGCCAGGTGATATTCTAGCATAAAAGCAGCCACCAGTCCCGTGGAGAATCCCAAGGGAAGGGTGCTAACAGCTAATGCGGCCACATCATGCTCGATAATATCTACTCCCATGAGAAGCATGAGTAAAGCTGATATAAGGAAAATCCCGTATGAAAAAGTGTAGTAGGCGATTGGTATGGTCCCGCAGTCTTCGATTCCACTTACGATCTCGATGCCAGCGAGTGCAGCCACAAGCAGCAAAATAACTCTGTTAACATTCACCATAGATTTTATCTAGCTCCAAGGATAACTACAAACATGCTGGTCATCATAAACAATGATGCATATTTGAAAAGTCCGAAATTAATTCGTTCCGATGGTGTGAATATAGTACTCATTGCCAGCCCTAACAAGCCTGCTGCTAATACAAGGATAAGCCGAAGATAGCCAGCCCCCAGATCCATCATTACCCCAGAAAGCAGCATGCTAAAAGCTGCAATAAAGCTAGAAATCGAAATGATTATGCGTGTGGCTCCCACACCATAGGAGGAGGGAAACGTTGGCACATCTGCGTCAGCATAGTCGGCAGCGTATTTAATACTAAACGTCAGAATGTGAGTGGGAATCCAAAATAGAATGCCAAACATGAATAATATTCCCACCTCATCAATAGCACCTATGCCCAATGCGCGACCAGCCAGAATGGGCATGCCACCTGAGATACCTCCCCAAACAATAGACCAGGCTGTTTTACGTTTGAGCCAAATGGTGTAGACGACTACATCAAAAAACAATCCCGCAAAAACAATCCCGGCGAAGAGTAGATCCAAGGATGCCGCCCAGAGCAGACCCAAAGCTGAAATGCCTAAACCAACGATCCAAGCTTGCTGGGGATCTATGAGCCCAGAAGGGAGGGGGCGATGTTTGGTTCGATTCATTTTGGCATCGATATCTCGATCCCAAACCATATTCAGGATCGTTGAACCGCTAACGGCAAAAAACAGGCTTCCAATAACACTTAGGATGGTAGTAAGATTATAAACGGGACAGCGGGCGGAGACAAAGCCCGTTAAACCAGTAAGAACAAGTAAGCCTGTTTGAAGGCTTTTTATTAGAGGCCAGTAATGTTTAATCTTGGTGGAGATAATTGTCATCTTTCTCTAGTCATTGATTGTAAAACTCTCTATCAAAATACATCTAAACATGTAAAAGGAAAGCCTGCACAGATCATTATTCAAGATCCATGCAGGCTACACGTTATATAATTTACTAATCGCTATTTATTCAGTCGCGACTGAGTCAGTTGCTGATGTTTCTACTTCAACAACAGGTTCGCGGGCACATCGAAACCCCAGACTCATACTTGTATGTTCTGGACCTGCGCTATCTCTAACCCAAACCCTAAGATACAATTCATAGCTGTTGTAATTACCACCACGCATATAGCGGTAATGGACGTATTTGTGATCATCCCCTACCCATTGTTTCACGTTACCACCCATGTCGTAGAGACCATAGGGGCTGCGATTATCAAGGGTTTTATATCCGTTATGTGTTTCACCATTGTAAAAGCCAACGGGAGTGGTTTTTACAACATCGTCAAACATCTTTTCGAAGAGATTGTGGCTACTGATGAAGTTTGCCCGGTTTCTCTCGATATGATCACCCCAGGGAAAAGGTCTAACATCTGTTCCACGCGCCGCTTTTTCCCACTCAATTTCCAGGGGTAAGCGATAGCCATAGAACTGAGCATAGGCGTTGGCTCCAAACCAGCTTACTTCAACCATAGGATGATTGCCATAGCCGGATTTTGGAGAGAATTTACCATCTACATAATTCAGTCGTAAGCCTGGAACATTGATGGGGACCAAGGGATAATCACCCGCTGGAATCTCAAACTCATGCAAATACTCATCAAAGGGATCTCCGGGATGGAAACCCCAGACTGTATCAGTCTTGACATAGATCGCTTTCTGGGCAATGGCTTCATTCAAGAAATTTGCATATTGTTTATTGGTTACGTGAGTTGCCATAATTTCAAATTCAACAGTGGTTTTCACATGATTGTGTTGACCAAAATTGAAATCACCTGAAGGGATGGTGATCCAGGTATCAGGATCAACCCCAGTATCAACATAATCAATTTCATCAGCTGCCAGGGAAAAACTTACTAATACAAGGAGAGGAAGTAGAGCTTTAATGAGTTTCATTATATTCCCTCACTTTCTATCTGAGCTTTGATTCTGTCACGACCCGCTTGAGTTAATTCAGCAGTGGGGTTAATGTCCAATTCAGGATCATTTGCTTCCTTCTGCCACAATGGATCATCCTTTTTGAAGAGATCTATGAGCCTCCATACCAGTAGGGCACCAGTAATTACCAAAACAGCTCCAAGACCAAAGTCAGTCAAGAGCATGGTAAGATTTACGAGAGGTTGTTCATAGTATTCTATCACAAATAGACGTTTCATGGAAAAAATCGTTACAGCAGCAAATGCTATATCAGATGCGATAATCAAGGTCCATCCAAACCATTTTCTGGCTTTGCCTTTGATCCCCGCTATATCAACGTAGTACATGATAATGATGGTAGCCACAATCGCCGAGAGAATGTGCCAGTGCCCAGTCAGGGTCACGCGCTCTTCTCTAGCAGGCCAGACTCGGAAGATCTGCTCCAGTTTGACGGCCATGAAAATACCCACACCACTTACAGTGAAATTCATAAAGACCATTTGCCAAAAGGGACCAAATTTGATGGGATCATGCAGTAGCGCTGCGAGTTTCTGAAAAAATGTTGGGTTCTCAATACCCTGCTCAGCGATTCGCTCCCGGATTAGCTTTGCCCAGGCATATATCACTAACAGTAGTGCGGAGAGCATCACGAACACCGATCCTACATAAATGAATGTATGGGCCATGTGCGTCCAGACAACTGACCAGACTCCACCAGAAATAACGATTGTGCCAATAATCATGAGAGGCATACCTACTTTGTGTAGTTTTCCCTTCCAATCCATCCAGCGACCAACAATGAGTGTGATGGCAACAGCTATCAGCGTTAACATGATATGCAGGTGCCCTATGATTGATTTCTGCAAGGCGGTTTTACCTGGTTCCCGGATGAGGTCCTCAGCCAGAAATGTCTCGTGACCGTTTGACCAGAATGAACCTGTTACGGCACCAAACCCAGCAGAGATGAGCATTGAAGCAGCCATTACAAAGAAGGCTATGCGCTCTAAATCGTAGCCTTTTTTGGTATGGGCATATTCATTGTTTGTGACCAGGTAATCTTTCCGCCAGGGATACAACGCTACGGTCAACAACAAACCTGCGAAAAAGATCAGGGACTGACCAACCAGGAATAAGCCATGGTAAAAGTAATTGTGACCAAAATATCCAAAAGCCAATCCAAAGATCATGGCTGTTATCCAGCCAACAGTAATCGTGGCATTAATGGTCGATTGTTGGTGTTTACGCATAGGTATGATTGAGGTCATTATATAGACTTCAATTGCTACCACTATCATGGCAATGACATGGTACAACATGATAATTCGACCTGAGCGTTCCACAGAGGCCAAATCCATACCCAGAATCCCTACAACTACATCTCTTACTCCCCACTCAACCATGGGTCCGGACAGGGTTCCCCATACAGCAGTAATGACGGATATCGCCGTCATTGCCAGCAGGATCAGCCCTTTGGTTGATTGAAAGAAGTAATGATATAGCTCATTAAATTTTTTCATATTCTTTTACTTCCCATTTCTTTAGTAACCTATTTTAAGCTTCCCCAAATGGTGACAAATTGTATCTCCATGGCATGGTCTAACAGATGCAACTACCGTGCCGCTCGATTCTTCCTCTAACTTTAGAATACACATCTGGATGAATTTTTGTATCTCGAACAATCATAGATTTATTGATATAACACATACAGCCCTGCGTTGAATACAGGGCTGTAAGTTAACTTTATTTGGACGGCTTAGAAATCTTCTTCTTTTAGGTAGAAGGGTTTGAAGATCGGCAGATTAAAAATCACCAATAAGAGCAATGACATAACACCACCAACTGCCCATTCAAAGGAATCGCGGACAAAATAGCCATTAAAACCTATCAGGGCTGTTGCCAAAGCAGTTCCAGTAACCATATAGTAACCAATTTTCTTTTTCATGGCTAAGAAGGGAATGGCTAGAACCATTAGATATGAAGAAGCATAGTTCATATAGCCACCCAATAGAAGCAAGAGTGTATTGGGATTGTAAACAGCTTCTTTGGTAGCAACCAGTTGTCCCGCGTCGATCTGGGCTTGCGAAACTCTTACCAGGTCAATGGCATCATAATGATCCAGGTTGGTAAAAAAGTTACCTAAAACATTAAATGAACCACCAAGAGGAGATCCTGAACCCATAACGCCATCAGCTCCAGTTCTCAACATTTCAGGGATGAAGATGAAATAGCGGACACCGTGTTGACCGTTCATGAAAACCATACCAGCTACGACACCAAGAGCAGTATAAGGAATAAGTTTTAAAATTTTGTTCTTAATTGTGTCTTGATCTGAAAGTAGAAATACATAATAGAACACCAGACCAGCAACCATTGTCATCAATACTGGTGGCATGACTGAAACATCAGCCGGTGGAGGAGCAATTCCTGCAACAGGGTGTGTACCAGCAGCATACATGGCAGCATAATCAGAAACGATTAAAACCATCCATGGAATCAGCATAGTCATTCCAGCAACAGCAGGAATAGCGACTAAACCAAGCATGGTCGCTCTGGCCCACTCTTGACCCGCATAAACTTTCTGAGCAATGACAAGTGCGAAAGCACCGGCCAAATAAAGTATAACCATCCAGGCACCATAGGTGGCTCCCAAAATTGGAACGGCTGGATAGAAATCTGGGTCAACATATAGAATTCTGCCTATAACGCCATCCAGGGCTAGTTTTAATGTACGCATACCCTGTTCAGGGGCTACATACATCATAAATAAACCAGCTACTACAGCAGTAACTGCCATAATAAGATTCTGGTTTTTACTCGTTTTGTTAAACATTAGGTTTTCCTCCTATTAAACTTGAATTTTCATATTCAAGTAGATTGCTAAAAAGTGGAACTGGATATAATTGCCATAGCACCCATCATGTAGAGGGATGCATATTTAAATAGATAGAAATCATGTTTTTCAGATGGTCGTATAAGGATGAAAGCAGCCAGGGAGAGAAGTCCCAGGGACAGAAAGCCCAATAAGCGCATATAGCCCCAGGAAAGTCCCAGCGAGTAGAGACCCAGTGCGATCGCTAATGTGGCACCAACACTTGAAATAGCAATTATCCAACGGGTTGCCTTAAAACCATATCGATCTGCAAAAGTTGGGATTCCCGCTCTACGATAATCTTCGAAATTTTTAATATTGAAAGTAAGAATGTGGGTTGGAATCCACAGGAGTACGGAGAGCAGAAAGAGGATTCCTAATGCATCAATATGACCAATAGCCAATACGCGTCCTGCCAGAATCGGCATCCCACCCGAAATACCACCCCACACGATGGACCAAGGGGTTCTACGTTTAAGCCACATCGTGTAGATTACTACATCGATAAAGAGTCCACCTGCTACAACCAGGGCATAAAGTGGATCTAACCAGTAAGCCACACTCAAACCGACTACAGAAATCAGGATGCCAAAGATTAAGGCATGATTTACCTGTAATTCACCATTAGCTAATGGACGATGGGCGGTACGCTGCATTCTGGAATCAATATCACGATCCCAAACCATATTCAAGACAGTACTGCCAGCAATAGCCAGAAACATACTTATACTTAAACCGATAATCTGTGACGATTCACCAATGGGACATTTGACACTGGTATAACCAGCAACAGCTGTAAACAAGAGCAAGGCAGTTTGGAGGCTTTTGATGAGGCTCCAATAGTTCCCGAATTTACTTCTCTGGCTGCGACTTAGTTTTTCACCAATCATGAGTAAATCCTTACTTATGTGTTACTGTGTAGTGTTTGTTGATATGAACTAACATAATTCTTTAAAAAAAATCTCAGCCAATCAATTGAAGCAAGGTTGCCTGCATTGATTTACCTTTTATCCTTATATCCCCTTTAAACCCGCTTAAGCGCCAGGTTGTAACCAAAAAACGAAGACTACCTAATAATATGTAGGCAACGTCATCGGCCTTTAGTTCTGGATTAAACTTACCCTCCGCCTGAGCCGACTTTACAAAATTAGTAATTACTTCTATGCGACGCTCAACCAGACGGTTGATCTTTTGAGCCAGAGTTGAGTCATACTGAAAGATTTCTTCTGAAAAAATAACAGCAGCCGTTGCGGGATTGGCTTGGAAATAATTTAAATGGCCATCCATAAAAGCCTGGAGGCGCTCATCAACTGCCTCAATCTCTTTAACTGATTCAAAAACAGTTTCAAAGTGGCTGTTAAAGTATTTGATAATTGTACACAGGATATCCTGTTTACTCCGATAGTGGCGATAGATGGCTTGCTCTGAGATACCGACCTTCTGGGAGATCCGTTTCATGGTCAGGTTTTGGATCCCACCTTCCTTGATCAGATTCAATGATGCATCAAGGATTTGTTTTTGTCTGGTCTTGGTATCTAGTTTATTCATCTTCTTTGCCCGGTTAGTTTATACCTACTAACATACCCTTGCAAGTACTTTCTTATGACTCTTAGCAATTATTAATATGTGACAGTTTATGTCCTGCTTAGACCAGCCACAAATAGGTGAAATAGAATACCTCGCGCTTAGGATGAAATCGCGCTGAACTCCTACAATGCCCATACTGCTCTTCCCGATTGAGACGATATTTTCGACAATAATGTCGATTGAGGACTTGATTTGTCGTATGAATCTGCAGATATTATTATGTGCTATTTAGCATTAATTGGTTTATTGTATTACTATTCAAGGGATTGCAGGGATTTATGCACTCCCAGCCTTCCGTTGGCATGAGCTTTGAACAAATGTGAGTAAGTATCAACTAATAAAGGAGCACAGCACATGCAACATCATCACTTAGTTACTAGCATAATTGGTTTTTTTATCCTCCAAACTATTACTTTCGCACAAATACAATTCTCAGGGTTTGCTGACATCTTGTTAGTCACGCCCCTCGAAGCACAATCAGAAGCCGATTTTCAGCAGGGTCAAATTGAGTTAGACATCTCAGCCACGATCAGACCCGGAATCAATTTTGAGGGTGCCATCGCTCTCAATCCTGAGACCGGCACGTTTGAGACAGGAGCCGGTTTCATAGAAATGGTCCTGACCGGTGAGGACGGTCTGCATGCTGCCCGTGGGAATTCTTTCAATCATATCGGACTTTCAATTGGTCAATTTGATGTCCCTTTTGGGATTGATTGGCAGCATATAGCTTCTCCAGATCGACGTCTGGTCTCCGCTCCCCTGCTTAACGAAAAAAGTATCAATGGCTGGAATGATCTTGGTATCAATCTCCATGCTGATTTAGGAAAGTTTCAATTTACTTCATTCCTGGTAAATGGTTCCGCAGAGGGCTTTGCCATAGGTGGGCGCAGCGCTATTAAACCAATAGAGGCTTTTGAATTGGGCATCTCCTATTTTTCGCAGACTGCTGCCAATGACCTGGATAGTCAGCCACAAGTTCTGGGTGTTGACCTTCAGACAGTTACAGGTCCGCTTTCCACCAGAATGGAAGTTCACTACACCGAAGATCTATTTGAGGGCGATTTTGGTGAGATTGATTCAGTCAATACGCACCAGGGATACTATATCCAGGGCGACTTTGATCTTTCAGAGATTCTGGATATACCTCTGGTTTTAATTGGACGCTATGACGACTGGTCAACCGAAAATGATGCTGAATCAGCTAACCGTATTACCCTGGGTGCTGCCTACAACTTTTATGACGGTTTTGAACTGCGCGCTGAATATCTCAACGATACAACCAGTGAAGAAGATGATTATAACCAGTTTGTGATCCAGGCTTTAGTGAGTTTTTAACTGGAGCATACCCACCTTGCAATTACCGATCAGGAATATTGGCTTGTTGGTTATGCAGGGATTTGAAGAGGGCAAGTTACCATATTGAAAGAATCACCAACAATTGAGGCTACTTTCGCATTAGGGATTCAGCATATCACTTGTCTGGTAGAGCACCATCCTGATCTAATGTTCGATTATAATCCAGGTTGTCTCCCCTTGCACAGGTAAGCTTGAATATCTTACCATTTGGGCTCCCATAGTAGGTGTATATTGAAGATGTTCGTTTTAATACAGCATTCTCTGGATCAATCTTAATAGAAAATATAGGATTAGAAATGACAGATCAAGTCTCCGATTATTTATGGTTATCGGTTTTACAATCGATCCAATATATTCTAATGGAACATCATATATTGGGATACCTTTTCTAATGAAGGAGACCTTAATATCCAATATCATTATTATCCCGTATAAAATGAGACCCCATAAATAAAAATTAAAAATCGTATTGATTAGACTTAGCATTCAAGCACTCCTTAATCTAGAATTTATGTTTGTTTTCTTCTTAATATTCTGTGATATCTGGACATGACTATCCAAGATGCTATCATATCACCATAAGTCCCAATAATCATTTGAAATTATTCCCTGATTCTATCTGGATTCCAAACCAAAGAATAAGTGCAGATAACTGATGTTATGTCGCGCAGAGGTGATCGATTCCAAATCGAATGGTCACCCCCCGCTTAATAAACCGGCGTCGCCCCCACCCCAACACCAATTCACAACCCTCCATTACCAAACTATGGACTCGAATTCGTGGCAAAACACCTATAAATAGAATAGCCCCCAGCCACCGAAGTGGCCAAGGGCTTGGGGGGTGAAGTCAGCAATTACCGAAATCAACTTACTATCGTACTCTCAGGATTGTTTTAACTCTGTGCTTCAGCATCCTGAGCTGGAACTTCAATCTTCGGTAATCGATTGAAGCACAGAGTTAATTCATTAACTCAAAATTGCGAGCAATTTTAAGTTGGGGTGGGCGCTGAGGGATTCGAACCCCCGACCCCCTGCTTGTAAGAAAGCATGTGGTAAATTATATCTAATTAATAATATTGATTTTAGGGTATGGTGAGGAAAAGTGTAGCCTGCCC
>JABIFG010000128.1 GCA_018650795.1 Fidelibacterota bacterium | reverse complement strand
GTGTGTGTAGCCCTGGCCGATCAATAGATAGATCTGATAAACAATAAAATAGATGGAGTAGCTTAGCATCCAGATTCCACCAACTGAAACAATCTGCAACCAGATCGGATTGTTGATTTGGGTATATGCCACTGAACCCCAGGATGCAAATGGGCTAAAACTGGCTTGCAGCCATTCCCCTATCACCAGCATGGCGGGGAATAGCCATTCTGAATATTTACTATCTTTAAATAGCAGGTAACCCAGGAAGGGAAGGTACTTAAAAAATGAGATGGGTAGTGAAAATCCAAATGTTATAAACCATGGAAGTGGATCAGTAACAATTTTGGCGATTGCAAGGCTCCAGCCCAAGAAGAGAAAAGCAAATAACAGGATTTGTGAGCGGAGCGTTTGTGATCGTTCCAGATATATAAGGAATGGAATGGCCTCAATAAATATCAAGAATCCAAACCCAAATCGCATATGGGTTGAAGCAATGAGGATTGCTCCGAGAATGAGCAGGTAGAGTGGTTTTGTGTTTTTCATTATATTTCCTAACATTAAACTGTTATTGAACATTGTTCGGTTTTTGATAAAAAAATTTATTCAGTCAGGCTCGCTACAAAACGCGACAACATCCGGGATTCAATTGATTCAAAATCTGCTTTATAGTCCCGCAACATCGTCAGTTGCATCATGACATGCCCATGGAGCAGCACCCAGTAATTATATGAAATCTCCTCTACTCCTACTTCGCTTTCCAGAACGATTTGTCCAGAGTTCACCAGCTCTGTGATCAGGTTCACCAGGACCATATATGCTGAGTTTTCTGGTAGCACATCACTTTCACTTTTTCTCCCTGATGAAAAGGACATGAACAGGAGGAGATAATCCTCTGGTTGGTTTTTTGCGAAAGCAATATACTGAGCTCCAAGTTTGATCAAATCATCCAACTCAGCACTCTCGCTTACTAGATATTCTCGCAGATCCAGCTCGATCTGTTTTGCAATAGTGGCGAGCAGGGCTTCTTTATTTGAGAAATATTCATAAAGTGCTGCAGGACTATAATCACATGCGGCAGCCAGACCTCTCAAGGAAAATTTGTCCACTCCATTTTTCCTAATCAGCTTCTTTGCCTCGGACAGGATATACCGTTTGGTTTTTTCATGACGGCGTTGTCTAGTATTTTTTTCGGCTCCTAACATCGAGCATATATTAAACAGTGTTCGGGTTAAAGCAAACATTATTTCACGCTGGACATTCCAGTGATCAGATCCACTGGGCTCATTGTGTTTAAATGTGTGCTGGCATTTAATTAGCAAGCAAAACCTGCTAATTATTACTGTATAGGCCTTGCGATTGCATAGCTAATTGAGCGAGGGCTAGTCTGTACCTGAGGGTTGAAGCCCCCCCACGTTGCGTGGGAAGGGTTAAGCAAGTCAAGAACGCTGACTACGATTCGTTTTTATCTATAGCACCCGTGACTTTTCGCTGTAGAAATCCTTTAAAGAATGTATTCAAAAAGGGAACCAGGCTAAGCTTCCTGGGGATGTAAACGGTTTTTTTTTCACGCTCTATGGCTTGAACAATTTGCTCGACGCATTCCTCAAGACTCACTGATTCGCTGGTATGCTTCCTGGTGGAGTTTATGAGTTTGTTACCCTCTGGACCATAGGCGTTATCCCTGAGATTGGTACCCCTGATCCAACTCAGAACTGCCTCGAGAATTGAAATTTCACCGTTGAGCTCCATACCAAGCGTCTCTAAAAAACCGTGGAGCGCATGTTTTGAGGCGACATAACCTGAGTGATTTGGGAAACCCATCAGGGCTTGAGCTGTGGAACAACTTACAATCTTTCCCTGGGTTTTTTTAAGGTATGGCAGGGCTGCGTGGCAACAATTAACAGCACCAAGATAATTTACATTGATTAAATCCTGGAAAAATGTGATGTCCGAGATGTCTTCAAACCTGGCCCACATGCTGATACCTGCATTAAGGATAAGACCATCCAGTTTGCCATATGTATTAATAGTTTGTTGTACGAGATGGTGACAAGCATCCAGATCAGTGATATCTGTTTGAACAGCCAGGGCTGAGCCGCCAGAAGTGGTTATGGCAGTACTGACCCTCTCGAGTTCCTCTGTCCTCCGAGCAGCACAAACAATCAGTGCACCCTTTTGAGCAAGTACACGTGACAGTTCTTCACCAATACCGGAAGAGGCGCCGGTCACAATAAAGACTTTGCCGGTTAGATTCATCCCTGCATCATCCCGAAGTTTTGTATGGTCTAATCTGCGAAAACATTATTGCGAACCCCAAAAATATTTTTGGGGTCGTGGGATGACTTGATTTGCTTCAACAATTCAATGCTTGTGGGAGAGATGGTGCCTTTCATGAAATCCTTGCGCAGCTTACCAACACCGTGATGATGGGATATTGTGCCACCATTTTCCATAATTGCTTTTCTCATTGAATGTTCCATCGAAGTGAAGATATCAATGGGATTACTAACCCCTTTAACATTGATGGCGAACATGAAATAGATGCAAACACCAGTATGGTAGATTTGCGGTACGCGATAAGAGAGATAGGGTGTGCCGGGGATGTTGTGTTTTTTATGAAGCTCGTTCAAAGTGTTTTTAGCCGCTTCGCACACATCATTGACCTTACTCCAAGGAACCGATGTCTCCATGGTTTCACCAACAATATGATACTTCGTCATAAAATCTCGTATATAGGCGATGGCAAAGGTAAGATTATAGCCCTTCTTACCATTTTCAGAGCCTCCAATCATACCTTTATATTTTTTGGTTAACCTTTTCAGGGTTTTCTGTTGGAGTGCAACTTCATCCTTGGAACCTTCGAGTTTGAAGGATGTTACCACCATCTTGTAGGGATCAAAACCCTTCACGTTTAAGACCACAAACTTTTCAAGTTTTTTTACCAAAACTTTTAATCCCTCAGGCTTCCTGTTCAAAGCCTGACCAAAACGGAATTGAGCATTGTCCATAAGACGGGCGCTGGCAGGTACGGCTCCACTTTTTGATAACTCATACATGAAGGCGACACCTGTCTCCCAATCATGAAAAAGCGCAGAGTTAAACTCCGATGCTTCTGGGAGATCGTATACTTTTAACGTGGCTTTGGTTATAATGCCGAAGTTACCCTCAGAGCCCAAAAGAATATTTTGTGGGTTTACACCAATAGATGCACGCGTAATGGGCTGAATTTGTTCAACCACTCCCTTAGGTGTGATCATGGTTACATTTTCAACAATATCTTCAATGTTCCCATATCGATTTTTCTTCATCCCGCTAGCGTTGGTCGATATCCAGCCACCAAGAGTTGACAACTCGATGCTATCCGGTTCATGTCCAGTAGTAAGCCCCTTGGCTTCCAATAGTTCTTCCAGCTTGCTGCCGGTGATGCCAGCCTGAACCACCACACGACGATTCTCCACATCAATTGATTCGATAGCATCCATACGGCGGGTATCTACGGCAACCACCATTCTATTTTCTAGTTCTGGAATCTGCAGTGCATTGCTGACGCTGGTACCGCCTCCATAAGGGATGAGACACACATTGTGTTCAAGAGCTAGATCGATCAATTTTTGAACTTCATCTTCTGACTCGATATAAAAGACCATATCTGTCGCCCGGTCAACTTTAGAAAAGACAACTTTATAAACCTCATCCGTAGTCTGACCCTGGCTATGCATGAGTCGTTCAGCAGCATTCATGGAGAAGCGATCTTCAGGAAATTCAGCTTTGACGGCATCCAGAAAAGCCTTGTTAATCCGAGCGTCCTGCACCGGCTTATCTTCAACTTCCTTTAAGGTATCTTCTTGCTCGATGGTCATATCCAGCATCTCTTCCACATAAGGAATAAAATCTGGCATATCAAAGCCACACAGATCATAGCGATTGCCGGTCATGCTCACGGTGCGATCCTTATTCAGCTTAAATTCTGAGTCCTGGTAACCCCATTTGTGTCCCCAGTTAGCATCGTTTACAGCAAAGAATTTTTCTTTGTCTGAACTTTTGTCATTTGTCATAAAGTTCCATTGCCTTTTTTGTAATAGCTTGTTCCAGCTCTGATATCATTTTCTTTGAGGCGTTGCTCAAATCATCTTCACTGGGAATATCATTTCCCAGGAAAGTCTCTGGATAAATTGGTTCAAGAATATAGACTTCAATAGCTGTTGGACGCATTAAAAACTTGCCCCTGGGCCAAGCTTTGTGGGAACCAAAGATAACTGCAGGCAAAATAGGTACTCCCAGGTTCATAGAGAATCTGGCTGCTCCTTTTTTGAAAGGTAATATCTTACCAGGAGTACCCCGGGTTCCTTCGGGGAAAAAAATTAGACTCCGTTGTTGATAGCTCATGAAGGCCTGGCACAATTTGATTGTATCCTTGATCGGAAACTGGGTCACTCCGTTGATTTTGCGATCAATGGGAATAAGGTTCATTACCGTATTAATCAGTGTCCGCCTTGTCCAATTATCGAACCAATAATCTTTGGCTGCCATCATACCAAAATGGTTGAAACTTTTTTGTGCCGCCGCAGACAGGAGCGCAACATCCATATGACTATTATGATTGCTACAAAATATGAAAGATGAATCAGGGATATTTTCTCGGCCGTAAACCTTTAGGGGTGTATAAAATGTAAAAACCATTTTACTATAATAGTAGAATAAGGTTTTCCAGATTTTGTAATAAAATCGCTGCTTCCCCAACAAGTAGGTGTATTTCGGATTGTTAAGCACATCCATAGACGACCCTATTTTCTACCGTATTTCATATGCGCATCAGTCCATGTATGAGAACCAATAGCACAGATGAGTGATATTTCCAGAGAGAGGGTTGCTGCGGCAATAATTTCTGCCAATTTTCTCGAAGCATGCTCACCCTCTGCACATCCCAGCATGGCCAGGTTTCTATTCTGCATTTTTAGGCGTGTACCGCCACCGACAGTACCAACCGTGAGGGAGGGAAGTGTCAATTTGAATGTGATCCCATCTTCTACTTTTTCAAGTCCTAGATGGGCAATACTATTCTCAGCCGCACAAGCGGTGTCCTGACCGGTGGCCAGATAGATTGCCGTAAGTGCATTTGAAACATGTAAGCCATTACCGTGGGTCCCGGCTAAGCTCGATATGGTTGGAAAAAAGCTCCACGAATCGAACAATATGTCAGGATCCATTTTGAGGATTCTTCGCATGACACTATTTTTAATTGTGGTTTCTGCTGAGACAGCATGACCTCGGCCCAGGAGCATATTTCTAGTGGAAGCTTTTTTATCACTATTGAAATTGGATTCCAGAAAATAATTCTGGTTTGTTTCGGCCTGGATGTATTCACAGGCGACCTGGGCAGCCAGAGTAACCATGTTCTGCCCGGCAGCATTGTTGGTGTCCATCACTAAATCCAGCACAACATAATTCTGGATGGTATATTGGTCAATTCTCAGGACTTTTCCATGCTTGGTTGTGCTCTCAGCAACTTCCATGATTTTTGTCTGGTTCTTGGTCACCCATTGCTGGAATTCGGCACATTCAATAATGTTATTAAAAATAAATACGGGTGCCCGTGATAGCTCCTGCCGAAAATGGCGTACTGTGGTTCCACCACTAACCGTTGCAGCATAAATACCACGATTCATCGAAGCTGCAAGGGAGCCTTCCAGAGTACAAAGGGGTACAATGAAGTCGCCATTTGCATAGGTACCATTGATAGCCAATGGACCGACCACAGCCATGGGGACATTCATAGTTCCCACATGGTGTTCTATGATCCCCTGCAAATCTTCAACATCATCTTTAAGGGTATCATCAATTTCGACACCGGTAAAATTTTTGACCCATTCTTTGCGAGCCAATGAATCTTTTGGGCTGTACCCCCGAGGAAGGTGTGAATTGCGTCCATTGTTTAGTTCAGACATTAATTACCCTCTTTAAGTAATAATAAAATTATAGTCTTGTCTTGGTGGCGTATATATAATCAGAAACATGATGGTATCAATCACCATTTATCTCTTCCCCGATTTGAAATATTATTCATTTTTAGATCATGCGCAGCTTTTTAACTACCCCAATTCGCCAGTACAAACTGCAATAAGACCTACCACAATTGCAAAGTAAACTCATCCAGAGGATGTTCGAAAAACCGAAGGTGTAATCCGCAAAACGTGGACCGATTAGCAATAATAAAAATATTAAGGGTAATTAATGAATCTGGGGTAGTCTAGTCACTTTGATTTACGCCTCTGATCCCATGACCCGATCCACAACAGCCATTAAATCTTCAGTGTTGAATGGTTTAACTATTGAATCATCCGCTCCGAGAATTATGGCTTCTTTTAAATAGGAATCCACGTATCCGGTCATGGCGATTATTTTGACACTTTTTGATTGTTTTCTAATTTCTCGTATTGTCGCGATACCTTCGATACGTGGCATAACGATATCGGTAATGACCAGATCTGTTGGATGGTGTTGAAACTGTGTAATCCCTCCCCGACCGTCGTTGGCAGTCAGTACATTATATCCCTTTTCCTCAAAGAAAGTGACCAGCACATCCCTGATGGATTTCTCATCGTCTATGATCAGGATACTTTTGGGATGATCATTCTCTATTTCCAAGCCTGACTCTCTTCCCTCCGGGTTTCAACATTTTCAACAATGCCATAATTAGTATAAATTGTGACGTTTTGAAAGGATTTTATGGATGAGTAAGCTCGTACATCGCACGCTTTCAGCCTGACCTTGTTACCCGAGATTCGAGTAGCAATCATACAGCCCTATGGAATCATCTTCATACACTCCTCTACAGCTGTAGCGTTACGAAAGACCTTCACGCTAAACACATTTGCGTACCTAATTTTGCTTGCATTATACTGGAATCAGGGAAAGTTTGGCAGATGGTCTCCATCCATATCATTGATGATGACGACGATGTCAGAGAGGTCCTTCGGGAACTGTTTGAATCGGACGACTACGAGGTATCCACTTTCAACTCTGCTGAAGATGCCCATCCATACATCCTACGTGAAAATCCAGACCTGATTCTGTTGGACATTGGTTTGCCTGGAATGGATGGCCTCACCTTTCTCGAGAAGCTCAAAAATGAAATCGAGGACGTGGAAGTCATCATGATCACGGGGCAAACCGATCTTCGTTCGGCTATCCGTGCCATCAAGCTGGGTGCCATGGATTACATCCGTAAGCCCATCGATGCTGATGAATTGAAAATCCAGGTCAATCATGCCATCGACCGTCGCAAGAAGAGAGAACAACTGGCCTATCTCCAGGTCCAGAGTAAGCACGAATTCGGTGACATTGTGGGTACCAGCAAACCTATGCAGAAGGTTTACCAGTTTATCTACCAGGTGGCGGAATCTTCCAAGACAACGGTAATGATCCGCGGTGAAACCGGAACAGGTAAAGGACTAGTCGCTCGTTCAATACATTATCAGAGTCCCCGGGCAAAAAACCCCTTCATAGAGGTAAACTGCTCAGCGATCCAACCCAATCTTCTCGAATCAGAACTCTTCGGCCATGAAGCCGGCGCCTTCACTGACGCGAAGCATCGTAAAAAGGGACTACTGGAACTGGCCCATGACGGGACCTTCTTCCTTGATGAAGTAGGTGATATGAACCTGGCTTCGCAGTCTAAACTCCTGAAGGTTCTGGAAGAGAAAACCTTTAGGCGTGTTGGCGGCACCAAGGAGATCAAAATCGATGCTCGCATCATCAGCGCCTCATCACAAGATTTGAAACAACTGGTAGAGGAAAAAAAGTTTAGGGCTGATCTTTATTACCGACTCAATGTGGCCTCTGTTCGACTCCCAGCCCTTCGAGAGCGTGATGATGATATCCTGATCCTGGCTAATTACTTCCTGGATGTATTCAACAAGGAATTTAAGCGCGATATCCGTAGCATTTCTCCTGCTGCCAACAAATTACTGGCGGGACATGCCTGGGTTGGAAACGTCCGAGAGATCAGGAACGTCATGGAACGAGCCGTTTTGTTTGAAAAGGGCGATGTGCTTTCATCAGAGACCATCAGTCTCCAGCAAATCAGTCAGACAGAAGGAGCCCCGGTATCTTTATCTGTAGCTATAAATCAGGATTTTCAACTTCCGGAAGAAGGCATTTCACTGGAAAAGCTTGAGCGAAACATTTTGAAGCAGGCACTTGATCACTCCAAGGGGAATAAGACCCGAGCTGCTGCCTTACTGGGGCTTAGCCGGGAGACTATGAAGTATCGATTGAAGAAATTCAAACTGTCCTGAAAGTGATTATTATCAAGCAGTGGCAATTTAACTGATTAGCAGCTGAGTAAGTTTATGGGAGACAATGTGGATAGCAAGCAGGCGGAACCTTTCGACATTCAGGCTTACGAGGAAATGATGGAACTGGTCTTCGCCTACACCGCAGCCGCTCATGATTTTGGTTTTACCCACAAAATGAACAATCGTTTCACAGCACTTTCCATGAACGCCTCTTTTTTGAAGCAAGCTCTGTCTAACGCGGATTACGAGAAAGCTACAGCAAAAGCCACCCTGGTCTCCGATTCTATCAACAACAAGGATCTGTGGGCAACTTTTGTACCCTTAACTCTATTGGGCATGTTCGGCACCCAAACGTTTGCCTTTGCAGAGCATGGTCTCCGCGGGTTGTATCTAGGTGGCAAAACCGCGTCAATCATCGATCCTACGATCGGCATTTTACGTTATTCACAACCCATCATGTTTATTGTATTGATCACGATTTTCATAGCAATCTACAAACTCGCCGCCAGAAAAGAATCCGGTTGGTGGTTTAGCATGGTGGCCGGGCTTGGTATGGCGGTGGCCGCTTTCCCAGTCCATTTCGCTCGACCCAAAGCCTCCTTTTCTGTAGCAGGCGCAGACGCATTTGCCAAAGGCGCAAAAGTTGTTGGTGCCGGCACCCCCTCCGTTTTCACATCCGTCTATTTTTTGGGTGGGCTATTGGGTGTGATTTTTATCGTGGTCATGCTGACCCCCTATTTTAAGAACTACTATTTATCAGAAAATAAAAACTAATATTTTGCGTTTGAGGATGTGGATCCCGAACGCAAAAGTGAAAGGAATAAAAAAATGAAACCTGTAAGTCGTCAAAGTAATTCGGACAAGATCGCTTAAAAAATAAGAGACACTTTCCGGGCCTCCAACATATTAAGCAAACACCTCATGGTGCTGCGATTTCATGTTAATACGCTTC
>JABIFG010000127.1 GCA_018650795.1 Fidelibacterota bacterium | reverse complement strand
CAGTGATTGTTGCCGGATTTTTGTTATTAAGGACTCACCGAATTAGCGATTGCAGTATGACATAGGAGAAATAGGATGTTGTTGTTTTATATCAATAGTATATTGATGTTTTATCCAAAAATATGCTTTCGGAAGCAGGTCACAATTAACCAAACTGACCTTTCTGGCAGAAAGGCAAAGAATATCGTGAAGGTACGTTCTCTGTTTGCTGATCTTGATGATGCGCCACTAACTCCTGTTCTGGACGCAACACTTTCACCACATATGATCGTGGAGTCTAGTAAGGAAAAATACCATGCGTATTGGTTGGTGAATGATTGTCCACTGGACAGGTTTTCTGATTTTCAGAGGGCAATAGCGGATAAGTTCAACTCTGACCCAAAAGTATGTGATTTACCTAGGGTCATGAGGTTGCCAGCCTTCTATCACTGCAAATTCGATCCATTCCCAACAACAATCATCGACCTAAATTGGAATGAACCATACTCTATTAAGGAAGTTGAAGCTGGGCTTGACCTAGATTTAAGGAGGGGTCAAAAAAGATTAAGTAGTTCTAATGCTGCATTGTTCGATGGAAGCTATGTGATAGGAGCCTATGAAGGAGAGCGCAATAACACACTGTTCAAAATAGTATGCGCAATTCGTGGTAGAGGTGAGTCCTGGGATTATGCGTATGAGCAGGCAATGAGATTTGCTGCATCATGTAATCCTCCACTACCAGCAGATGAAGCCCATGATGTTCTACAGAATGTCTGGTTGAACTATTTCTGAGAGAGTTTTTGCTCATGTTTGGGCGGATAAAATACTATGAAAGTAACTGAAAATAATCGTGAATTGTCTAGAGGTCCTCTTGTAAAAATTGACATCCATAATTCGCATGCAATTCGGCGTGAAATTGCATCTGTCTACCGAGATATGAGAACTGGCAAGATACAACCTCAAGATGGGACTCGATTAGCTTATGTACTGGATATGATACGTAAAGCATATGAAACATCAGTGTTATGTGACCGGATTGAGTTGGTTGAAAATGCACTGTACCGGAGGCAAAAATGAAAAAAGACCCTCTTTCGAAAATGTATCAACAGCTCAACTCGGAAGAGCGTGCGTTGCTGTTCTTAAAATACCTGTCAGAAGGAGACCAGATTGAATGTGAACGATTAAGTGATGCTGCACCCATAAAAGAGTATTTGAGTACCGATCTTGCGTTCAGAGACAAGCTAAATAGATTGTTTGATATGGCAACATATTGGGGGATTGAGTACTGGAGAAATCATTATTTTGCAGCGACTGTATTCAGTGATGCTGGTGATAATAGGAATAGGTGGTTGGCAAGAATCGCAGCACATCAGCAAGCTCTCATTGCTGTATGTGAGAGGCACACTATTCCCATTGAATCGGTGATGCTTATCTCATCTACTGATGAAATAGGTGCAGTGTATGTGGAGGAGGGGGTGGAGGCTGATGCTGAGGATCAGAGAATTAAAGAGCAGGAGCTTGAAGCAATAGCAGGGCTAGAACAGGGTTGACGGGGGTGAATGAAGTAGGTTGTAAGATGGAATATCTTGATGAAGATGCAGGTTATCAATTGGTTACTAAAGAGTGATGCCAAATTTTCACCACTCAAATAAATTTCTACTATGACATCTTGTGATTGAACTTGTAGCAGATTAACTAAAAGTTGATGTAATGTAATAAAATGTAACATAATATTTATTGAAAACCATGGTGTTTTGAGTAGACTGGGTGTATCTGATTACTTAGTGAAAAATCACACATGCTACGGACTACTCTTAAGAGAGTTGTACATTCATTTATTACTTCAGTCATTGTGGTGATGAGTGCGTATGCGGCTCAGCACTCATTGCAGCTTCCGATGGAGAAAGGTTGGAACCTGATTGGTCTTCCTTTTACCCCAACACTCTCACCAAGCCAGTTAGTTTCACAGTCTAACGAAATAACAGCTATTTGGAGTTATCAGGCTGATGGTTGGAAAGTCTATATGGTCAATGCGGAAGGCGTGGAGACTCTAGCGACACTGGAAAGTCTTGAGGGTGGAAATGGGTACTGGGTATACCAGAGCAGTATGGCACCGGTCACAGTTACCTTAGAGGGTAGTACACCTACTACTGAACTGAACTTGCGGGCAGGGTGGAACCTGATTGGTATAGGAAACTATGTAGAGAATATTGGCCAATGGGTAAGTTCATCCAATGTTGGCTCAATTTGGGGGTGGTCTGATGGCAGATGGATATCCTATGTCTCGGAGGTTCCAGAATTCTTAAATAACCTGCAAGTGCTAGATTCTGGTAAAGGCTATTACCTTTATCAAGAGCAAAATGAAACGAAACCTATTACAAGCTACACTGGAGAAAATGGCTCTACTGAGAATGAAAATACTGATACTAACCAACAGACGGAAGATGCAACAGATACCGGTACTGCCCCTCAAAATCAAGCCCCCGCTATCACAAGTGCAGCCACAGCCGCTATAGAGGAAAACAACACAACTGTTTTTACTGTTACAGCATATGATCCAAACAGCGGAGATAGTAAGCAATTTAGTGTTAGTGGTGGTGCTGACCAATCACTG
>JABIFG010000126.1 GCA_018650795.1 Fidelibacterota bacterium | reverse complement strand
TCAATAAAGGGAACATGGTCATCATACATGGAAGCTCCAGCCACAAGTTGGAATTGATCATAACCAATTTCGTTGGCCAGCGCCCAGATTTCTTCTACCAAGCGGGGAGCGGCACGGTAGGAAACAGGGTCCACTTTGATAGTTAGCTCGGCATCCCCTACCATATCCAGCAAAATCACCCGCTGTGCCATGGGGAGATAGGGATGATCCACATAATAGCGACTTCCCAGCAGATAGTGCTGCAAATCGCGAGGTTCACCATAGTCTTCCCCATCGAAGAGGATGATATCTATTCCTGGATTCACTGGGTTGGCCTGAAGTTGCCTGGCGATTTCCAGCAGGATGGCTACACCACTGGCACCATCATTTGCACCGATCATGGGTTTTTCTGGCTCTGATAAATCATATTCAGCACGAGGTCGGGTATCCCAATGGGCGCACAAGATAATCCGTTGGGTTTTCTGGGGCTGAAAACGAGCCACTATATTTGTCAGATTTAGCTTTTCTGAAGAATAGGGGTCATCCAATTGGAAATTCTGTAGATGGAGGGTGTCAGCCAGGGGTTTCAAGATGGAACTATAAAACTGAATGGCAGCCTGGGCACCATCCGAATTTGGATTCCGTGGACCTAGATCGCATTGTGCCTGGAGGTCATCAAAGGCACGGTCTGCATCAAAACCAGTCTGGGCAGTCAGGGGCGTTCCACAATTCAAAATTAGCAGTGAAGATAGATAGATTAACCTGAAATTGAGTCGCACCGATTCCCCCTATCCCTTGATCTGGATGTTTACACCAAATTGGAAATCACCTACATCCTGCCGACCATGGTCACGGGTGTCAGTGATACGATAGTCATAAGAGATGTTCCCAGACACTTTATCAGTAAAGCTGTATTGTATACTGGGCCTGGCTGAAAGTGTCTTCGTGTAGCGACCATCACCAAATTCAATGGAGATTGCACTTTCAGTTCCGGTGTATTCTTGCTCATGCGTGTAGGCTATCTCGAGGCGAAAATCGATATTGTTCTCAAGATATTTATCCTCCATCATGGGTAGGGGAATAGTCATTCCTCCCCGATGAGAATAGGAGAGACCTGCATTGACGGACTGATTGAAACTTTGAGTCGAAGAAATGAAATTATTCACATCGATGGAATTATTTATGTTTTTTGTCAGGCTATAGTTAAGTGAGCCATTGATGCTTTTTTTCCCTTGAATATTCAAACCAATCAGTGGTGAGAATGCAATGGAGTAAGTCTCCCTTCTCAGAACGCCCTTCTCCTGATTCGCTGTTTTTTTACCAGCATAATTCATATCCAGACTAGCACCGGTGATAAATTTTTTCAGCCATTCAATATCTTTCAACCCGGAGTATCTTAAGTTGAAAGAGGGTAACGGAATACCTGAGTTTCCAAAGGATTTGTACTCGTCTTTGGGGGCTCCATACAGATTACCACTGGGCAGGAAATCCATATTAGTGTTGATGACTTCTCCCTGACTTTTATTCACCAGGGTCGTTTTCTGGCCGAATGCGAATGTAAATTTTGTCGTCAGTGTTTTGGTCAGCTTGAAGCCTGAGCGTGTAGTCAGGTTAAAATTTCCACTTGTAGCAATGGGATTGGTAGCATCTGGATGATTCAGGTTACCCAGAGCAGTATTGAAACCCATCCGGTAGCCATAGCCTACATTGTTTAGATCCATTTCCTTGACGACCAGGATTAATGAGTCAGCCACCCCTGTCGTATCCCCGGCCCTGGTGACTGCCATGGTATCCAGAGCAGCAATTTGTCGCATGTTGGTCGTATTCTGCCCCTGAGTGATGTTCATTGAGATGGGATCGATTCGGTCCAATGCTGCGTATGTTAAATCTAATATTTTGGTAAAGCTTAAAGCTTCCGCAACCTCTTTTTCCCCATCTTCCTTCGGCTCCCGTTCCTTCTCATCAACAACTCGACCTCTACCTCTGCCACGGGCGGACTGAGTATTTTTGCTGCCTCCAGATGCTTTTTTAGTCTTCTCAGGCTTGTGAAGTAGACCAAAAGCTTCTGAAAAAGTCAGCGACATATTTGCTGATGTATTTGAACTCACGTTGAGATCAAGACCTGGCTGATCCACATTGATTTTATCTGTGGCAGAGAAATTTGAAGAATAGGAGAGAGACGGTGATAGCAGCTTGAGCGCTTTAGGACTCCAATTTAAACTGTAGCTTTCTTTGTAGCTTCCGAGATGACCAAAATCCATTTCTTTTAGAATATCTTCTTTGCGGTTTTTCAAACTATCCAGATTATTTGACAGTGAAGCGTTGAATTTCGCACTGACGGTACTGAGAATATTCCAATCCGCATTAAATCGACGACTCATCGTCAACTGGTGTATGGGCTTCTGTGGTGTTGCATTGGGGTTCCGGAAGACACTGGATGACTTATTCTCAACCATGGAACCATCGACACCAAGATTCGATGGCAGATAGCCAATCTCCGTACTGGCCAGGCTTTCTCCAATGATCGGGATAGATTCCATAAAGCTAAATGGCGCTACTTTAAAATCCTTCCCCAGATTGACCTTATACGAGAAGCTTCCATCAACCTTTTCAGAATTCTGTTCACTTTTCTGAGCATTGGAGGCCGTACTGTTGGTTGCTCCCACTTTGAAATTCATGTTGTCTATGGTGTATTTAGGTAACCAATGTTCAGATTTGACCTTCTTAGAAAGCGAAACATTCCAACTGTAAGATTCATTCCGGTTGGTCATGGTCTCAAGGGTATCCTGAAGCGCTGGATCCAGATCAACAATGCGGATATCACTACCTGTGATATACTTGGGCTGTTTCTCGCTCTGGCGGTAGGAGGCCGAGACGGGAATATTCAAACCCCAGGTGCTGGGCAAGAATTTATGCAGTGACAGGCTACCGCTGACGTTCATGGCTAGAGAATTACTACCCTTACCAAACTGCTCTTGCACATTGTGAAAATCTGCATCATCACGTTGAATATCCATATTCAATTTGGCCACATCCGCAAATTGCATACTCATATTAGCTCGATAGGCTGTAGCAGTATTCTTTTCCACGTCGCTAAGGCGCAACTCATCCAACCAGATTTCTCCACTCATGCTTTGGCCAGAAAGGTTCTTGAAACCTGTTTTTAATAGGCGGATACGGGAGAGCGATGGTTTTCCTTTAACGGCAAGGGTACTTCCATCAGGAAGTTCTTTGGTCGCATATTTGAAATCTACAGGTAGGGACGACCAATATAGGGTGTCCATGTAGGTGCTATCCATTAAGGTACTATCCAATTCACTACCTACTTGGGTAACCTGCGATATGATGAAAAGTGAATCTTCCAGGGACAGTTTAAAATTGGCCAGATCAGACAAGTTGATCTCCAGATGATTCCTTTCATCCCATCCTGGATAAATAGGTCGACGGATTTCATAAAAATCATTATCAGTTTCACCAAAGCGAAAGAAGAATTCCAGATCAGAACCATCGTCCAGTTCATAATCGCTAAAACCAGATTCGTAGATGCCACCCTGGTTTCGGTCCCAACCATGGATAAACATTTTCATGGTCCTATAATGGATAAAATTTTTCGGGTCTTTACCTTGGAATAACTTGTCAGTCACCACAGTATAGCCAGGTTCCAGATCATCGGCTCGAATGACTAACGATTGCTCTTTGGAGCGAAGCTGAGTAATCGGATCCAGTATGCCTTCCACACCAGCAGGTGGTGAGGAATAGCTGCCAGGAACCCCATCAGCATTGTAGCGGCTGGGATTATCTTCAGTATTAATCACCATAACATTCAGGGTGCCATGCAGGGAGTCGGTGATGCTGGTTTCAATTCTATCATACTGAGAGAAGACACCACGTTCCTGCCAGTCATTTCCAACGATATCAACTGTGGCGATTTGGAGGGCAGCACCTCCGGCGGGAACCTCATCCATCCAGAGTCTTGAAAACTTGATCTGGGACCATAGCGCCAGATCGGGATTATCGCCAGCCTTGAGAAAATCTACCAACGGGATGCGGATAAGTTTCCAGCCCGTCTCGCTGTTATCACTGAATTTGGTACGACCTGCGATATAATCATCGGTAGTCAGATCAACATCCATGGTGAAATAGGCATTGCGTGTATCCAGAGCGCCGTCGTTATTTAAATCTTCTGTGTTGGGGTAGGTTCCGCCCTCAATCTGGAGATTCCCTTCGGTACCATTAATGTGGCGGTAATTAATAGATCCACTTTCAGGATTTGGGTCAAACTCATACCAATCCCAGGAGGGATGGTGATATCCATAGAGCGAGACATCTTCTGGTACAACAATACGCTTGTCATCCGAATCTTTGCCACCAAGTCCATCAATACCTAAATCTTCTGCCTTTTCAACAAAGCCATCTCCAGAGGGGAATACCTGTGACGAAATGTCTTCAGTATCCAGTTGGCCGTATCCTTTTTTCACTACCTGATCAAGAATCTCGACATCCCAAGTCTGTCCAGGCTCTTGCTGGTCTTCACTAATATATCCCAGATCAATATGCAATCTGCCCTGGTCGCCCTTGACCCACATCTCAAGAAATTTGGAGGTTGACTGATCATAATACCCAGATGAGAGGGAGCGTTGGATACCACCCCAGGCACTTCCAGGAGCTCCACCTTGCTGGACGGAGAAGGAAGAATCGGGGATGACATTGAGGACCAGAATGTCGGTCACATCATTCTGAGCCTGGGCACTGGTTTCTTTGTTGGGCCAGATCTGTTTGGTCAGGACGCGGTTATATGGGTTATACCAGTATGTGTATGCTCGATCATAATTACCCCTATCTGTCCCATCTATGGGGACGGAAGAGAGACCCCAGGCACCACGGATGATACTCAGCTGTGCTTCACGCCGACTGCCTTCAAAATCGTCCAGATAGGCCAGGCCCACATCGCCTAACTCCTCATTAACAGCAGTATTTGGGTTTGGAATGACCTGGGCAATTTCACCACTCAAGGTGACATTGGATTTTGCATCTGTTTTGATGAGAGGCAACCAATCCAACCCACGGGTCAGGAAAGGAAGATCTCGAGAAATTTTAGTATTCAAATCCCAGATAAAGTTTTCCATGGGTTCTTTGCCAACCCGAACCTTTTCATCGATACTGCTTTTGGAGAAATAGATGGCACTCAAACCGATAAATGAGCTTTTATTTTCTCCAAATTTGAGCTCTGCTCTTGATCCCAGGATAACCTTTTTATCCAGTTGGAAGAATTCATTCAGCTCATATTTAATATCCAGATCTGCTCCAGGAGCCAGTGCAGATTCATTTAATATGATAAGTTGTCCTGAAAAATAGTCGATGGTGTAATCTTTGGAGGCACCTCTTTCCAGAGGAACACCATTCAGAGTTACTTCTTCTGAACCTTCGATCACATTAAACCCCAGATTGAAACTTGAACTCTGATTGGCATAGCTAACATGTAATTTGAATTTAGTGTCTTTTTTATACTCAGAGGGTGAAGAGACAGGGAAATCATAAAATGATTTACTCGAATATTCTGGATTATCTACCAGGTTGGGATTACCACCACTATTGAGGGCTTGCCCTGCAGCGTTGGTCATCCAGCTAGGTTGACCGGTTACCACGGTATCAGCCCTGAAAGGAACGAGGTAGGGGATAATGAGCTCACCACGTCTCAAGTTGAGGATGTTCTCATAGTCCAGATCCATAATTCCATCGGGTTCTTGTTCTGAACCCACACCGGTGCGATCCAGGCCAAACAATTGGAGAAATGGCTTTCCAAGAGTTGTCAGTTCAGACTCTTCTCCACCTAGACTCTCTCTGATTTTGAGATCAAAGCCCTCTTTGTTGATACCCGAAGTATTCAGATAGAAAACGTTTTTCCATTCCAGATCCCAGGACGGATCACCAGGCAGAGCACCATCGGGTTTAATTAATTTCAAGCGCAGGGTATCAGCAATACCCGGGGTTCCCAGAGCAATGTTATTGCCTTCCTGGAACCAGCGTTTTGGATTAAAAAGTGGATCGTATTCCGGAACAATCAGGTTGGTTTGATCCATATTGTCAGTATTGACGAAGGTATCACGATAGGCGATGGCCAGCACTTCACCGTCTTGCACAGCTGTATTCATCCGGATGACACCCAGATCTTCATACAGCACGAAATCCTGATCAACACCCTGCTTGAGCTGGATAACATGTCTACTAGTTGCCCAGGTAGAATCTGTTTCAGGATTATCATAAATCTGAGCGAAATTGGTCATCTGATCGCTCTGACCATAGGAAATGTATTTATATACACGGATGGTCTGTACCGTTCTACCAGTGAGACGATATTGACCCTGGTCATTCAGGGGGTATGATTTCCGACGATAGAAATGGTTGACATAGAAATAGGTATTACGACGACGGTGATAATCGTCCACTGTCACTTCAGATGCTTCAGAATTCCCATTGAGGGATAATTTTTCTTTACGGCCACGTTCCAGAGAGGCAATCGCAGTGATATCAATGGGACCTACTTTGGCCAGGGCTTTTAAGCCGAACAGGCCATTGTTCTGGCCTGAGAACATGGCCAACTTGGTTCCGGGAAGACTCAGGGAGATGTTACCTGCTTCCACCTTTTGGATAATTTCATCTTCATTACCGTTGTAGAAGATTTCCATATTGTTTTCGAAATCAAAATCACGCTCACTATCCTGATCAACCTGGATACTGATCCGATCCCCAATTTTCCCTTCAATTTTGAAGGCTTGTTTCTGCTCGATCTGGAAAGTGTTAGATTGTTGCTGGCTGTTGGTGTTTGTGGTTTTAGATCTATCCTCACTGCGGAGTTTTCCAGTAATGTTCACATTTCCACGAACTCGCAATGAAACGCGTTGGCCTGCGATATCCGCCCCGATTAATTCAAAGGACTGACTTCCTCCAGAAGCATCTTCTGCCTGTAGTCGTCCTGTCGCTATCTTTTTAAACAAACCGGTTTTTTTACGATCCAGACTGAGACTAACAAATTCATCAATAGTAACCACAGTCGGTATACCAATGGGCTTGCCATCCATCATCTGGGACATTGTGAAATAAGTAGCCGTACTATCCATTTCCAGAGTGGATTTGATGGAACTCAAATTTAATTGACTCATTGGGGAAGCCAGGAAAAGCGAAGTATCACTAAAAAACAATCCCTGGTTTGGAGTATCAAAGATAGGGGTGCTAGCCAATTGGAAGAATTTTGCCTGCAACCTGAAGCTAACACCAACAGGTTGTACCTCTTCAGTCTGACCATATACAGATGGCCAGATGGTAATCAGGGATAATATGATTGCTGCAATCGTTCTCACGTTGTGTATGTAAAGCCCGTTATATATCCTCTTGGGATCAGTGGAAAGACTAGCTTATGATTCTAATTGTTCAGCTCCACTTTAAAAGCGCGGTGAGTTTGGCTTAGTTGATCTATAAGATGGGCGAATGCCCTTTTTCGGTGACTCAATTTATTCTTTTCTTCCAGGTCCATTTGCGCGTAGGTCTGCTGTTTCTCAGGAATGTAAAAAATTGGATCGTATCCAAAACCTGAATTGCCTTGACGCTCCGTTGTAATCATTCCAGGAACTTCACCCCGTCCGACAATAGTTTCTGTGCCATCAAAAAAGACAGCGGCAGTTTGAAATTGGGCCTGCCTTTGATCTATGGGAACCTCTGATAATTCGTTCAGCATTTTTTGAACATTCTCGTCATAGGTCACATTTTCACCGGCATATCGCGCAGCATATACACCAGGCGCTCCATCCAGGGCATCTACAGCCAGACCTGTATCATCAGCAATGGTTGGGATGCCACAATGTGCATAACCTGCCCTGGCTTTGATCAGTGCATTAGCTTCAAGCGTATCACCATCCTCGACGATTTCGCCGATCTCCGGGTACTCAAGTAGCGACACAATTTCAACGGCATAGGGTTGCATGAGACGGGTTAATTCCTCAACCTTGTGTTTGTTCTGTGTGGCTAGTAGCAATTTCATGTTATCAACCTACCAATTTACAGGGAAATTGTTCCCCCTCTTCATGTCCCTAGAACTAATAATTTCATTCCCAAGTTTTCGGGATGAAAATGAAGCGGCCAAAATTAGACGACAGCCTTTCATCAGTCAATGATTAAGACCCCTAAACTGTGGATTTGAAAGCAAAGGGTCGTATAAACATTAGGCTCTCTTAAATTCATTATTTACAATTAGATCATTCATGGTATATGTAATCGATTTTACTGGGTTTCTGTGTTTTTCTATTGCGACGATTGAATGAATAGGAAAAAGATAATGGATTGAGGTATTTTTTGATAAGCACAGAGGGGGGCGTCAAAGATGAGTAGTAACAAAATATAAACAAAGAAGCCATCCTGAAAAACGGATGGCTTCTTTAATAAGCATGTTGAATAATTCGACCTAATTGAAAGGAATTATCCTCGTTGGACTTCAGAGTGCGCGCTTATCAATCTTGAATTAGACCCTTCGAGAACCTCAGGGAGACGAACATAAATTGTTATGTGTCTTGCTGAGCCTGTCGAAGTATAACACAACACGCGCACTCTGAATTTCACCATTACTTCATGAGTACCATCTTCTTGCTGAAGGTCTGATCTGCCGTCTGCAAGCGATAGATATAAGTTCCACTACTGATTTCCTTACCATTTTGATCCAGGCCATCCCAACTGGTGTTGATATATCCGGCTGGGACATATCCATTAACCAGGGTACGAACTTTCTGTCCGAGGAGATTGTATATCTCAAGTGAGACTTGAGCAGCTTCAGGGAGAGCAAATTCGATTGAAGTGGTTGGATTGAACGGGTTTGGATAGTTCTGAGAGAGACCATAAGCAGTTGGAATCATCTCGAGGTCATCCACAGATACTATGGAAGTTGTGACGACATTAGTCGTTTCACTCATATTCCCATTCGCATCAACAGCACTGACTGCATAGTAGTAAGTCTGGCCAATGATCACATCTCCGTCTGAGAACATTGTTTCTACGGTAGCATATACATCTGCGTCTGTGAAATCAGGATTGGTTGCCCGATACACTTCAAAGTATTGGAAGTCATCAGCCATACTCATTTCCCAACCAATTTCGACACCTGTATCTGTGGAGCTGAGCAAGCTGAGCGGTCCAGGTATTCCAGGATGGATGTTGTCCTTGGAATAGCCAGTCATGGGTTGACCCTCTATGAAACCGAAGGCATCCCAGTGACCAGCTACCACGAATATACTTGTATAGAACTCAGGTACATCGAGATTGGCACTGGAATCCACTAGAGTGGGAGCAACCAGCATGTACTCATCTAGATCATAGTTAGGGATATAGTCCACGAAATCATACATGATACCCTGGGGCGTGTTAGTCCATCTCCAGATACTATAGCTCGAGAAAGGACCCCATTCAGTACTACCCGGCCAGAAAGCCATTCTGACCTGGCGTCCCTGATCATTAGGCTGATCAACAATAAAGTTGAACTCTGGTGGGGCAGCATCGAGCTGCGCGAGATAGATGTCGATGTTGACCCAGGCATCATTGATGTTAATTGTACCATAGTAAGCATCTTCAAAACCATCGGCTCCAGAATAGACATCGTAATCACCATTCATAGCCGGAATACTGAAATAGCCATCATTGTCAGTATAACCCCAGAATCCAGTTTCTGGATCCGATGTACTGACAATAACTACTTCAGCATCCCAAACAGGGAAGCCCATATCATCGTAAACATATCCGTCAACACCACCAGCAGGTAGGACCATGGCGAAATCAAGATAGGTCGTATCATTCTGAACGGAAATTTCGTCTATCCACATAGGTGGATAGTCCCAATGTTCAACCACAATATCATAGGTACCATTGGGTAGATCGAACCAGAATTCACCAAATTCATCTGTATTTGACCAATAGCCTTCGTCGTCATCCCAAGCATAGGCATAGACGTTGGCGTCCATTAGGGGAGCACCTGTATCGGCGTCATAAACCTCTCCAGCAATGGCACCATCAACCTCAAAGTGCTCGAGGAAGAAATTGTAGGCATTGGGACCGGGTCCAACCGGGAATTCATCATAGGACATATAATGACCCTCAGCCCAGGCACTGACATAGTAGTAGCCTACAGGTAGATCAAAATAGTAGTATCCGAATTCGTCAGCCATGGTTCCAGCACCCCAACCATCATTTCCTATCTGGACCTGAGCATAAGGAATAGGTATGCCATCTTCGTTAAACACATAGCCATCGAGGGAGGCATCAAAGCTCATATGGTTAACATATAGATCATGCTCGATCAGGATGTCAGCAATGAGTATAGTATCCGGTTGCGGACCCATCCACTCCGGCCCACCAGCCGTGACCTCATAGAGACCTGGAGGAACGTGAATTTCATAATATCCATCATAATTGGGACCACTATGAAACATCATATCAGTATCGATATCACGCATCATCATACCGATCTCGAAACCATCCATGATGGGATCACTGGTCTCAGCATCTATGAAATAGCCGAACAATCCACCGGAAATTGTTTCCAGCGTGATCATCTGACCCTCGGCACCTGCCGGAACTTGGTGGTTCATTGATGTTTGAACAATACCTGACATATCATCTGGCATCCACACCATGAGGTCATAAAATGTCTCAGGACCACCAAAGACAGGGATGTCGAAAAATCCACTTCCCTGACTCATGGTCATAGAGAAACCGAGTTCATTCATGGCTACTACATTAACTCCTTCAATGGGAAGGCCATCTAAAGTTACAACACCGACAATGAAGTTATTGGCCGTATGCAGTGTAAAATTCACCGTGGTGACAGCAAAATCACCAACGAACACGTATTCACTGTGTGGGACAACATAAGCACCAGGAAGTGTTTCCCACTCAATACCCACATCATAGTCACCAGGCATGACGCCAATACTATAGTAGCCAGTAGGGCTTGTTATTCCAATTGCTCCAGGACCATCATCGCCATCAGCTTTAACTTCAACACCCTCGATGGGTGCGCCAGTCTCATCATAGACATAACCTTCGATGGTGCTGGTAGGAGCCACATAATAAAAGTTATAACCGAATTCAGCACTCTGAACATTAACGAAATGATGAGATGGATCAGGTAAAAGACCCTCAGTCATGTAAAAATGATCTTCAGAGCCAATCATGACATTACCTGTGTCGGGTAAATCAAGGTGATATTGACCTGCAGCGTCAGTTACAACAACAACAGCTGGCTGTTCATCATCACCTGAATTTTCATAAACTGCCCAGACAACAATGCCCTCTAAAGGAGGACCGCCGCCATTGGTTTCATAAATTGCGCCTGATACAGAGAATGGGGAAGGTAGTGTATAAAAATGGACTGAAGTGACAGCCATATCCATCTCAGAAGTAGCTACAAAGAGAAGATCATCGGCGAGATAGTTTAAACCATCAGCCATTTCGTCTGTGTAGGTGAAGCCAAAAATTCCAGCAGCGGGATCATCATCATTCATGTCATTATCCATGAAGTCATAAAATTCCATGGGAATATCACCGTCGTCCAACAACCCATCGTGATTACTATCCCAGATAACTGCGAACTCACCATACATGTAATTGTCTAGGGTAATCTCAAAATATGGGTTGGAGCCAATTTCCAGGGTGTCGGTATAATCATCATTCACCGTCATATCAAAAAGGGAGGGAGTACCATCAAAAATGTTGGAGCCATCAGCCTGAATCATATAGTCGAAAGAGAAGCGAGGCATTGTCCAGTCGGCAAAAGTTTCGGTAACCTCTAGGACAACATACATCTGCGAGGTCCGTGCGTAAACCACCCACAGGTTTCCAACTTGCAGGGAACCACCGCCATTGCCAGCGCCATTGTCGAAATTCCAGGAGATATCTGTCCATACGCTCAAGGGGTCATCAATAGCATCAACGTAGCTTACACCATCAAGGGTGCTGTCTTCAGCGAGCCAGTACAGCATGCTGGGATCCCCATAGTAAGCAAACTCATTCCCAAAATTTAAACCTTCATTCCCAGTAATACGGACATCCATACCAAGTGAATCACCACTGTTCTCACCGCTCAAAAAATTGAAGAATAAAGAGTCAGCATGTCCACTCATGGTACCACTACCATAAAAGACATCACGCAATGCGCTTGTTGATGCCTGAGGTAACGGTCTGTCAGTTCGTTTCAAATTTAGACGAGGAGTTGACTCCATGTCTGGAAGTGCCTGCTGTTTGACCTTGGTGAGGGCATTGCTCAGACGCAGCATACGCTCCTGCTCCGCTGTTCCCTTGGTTGCCACACTATTGGCTTTTAGATTTTTAAGAACAGTGCTCTGGTTCTGCACCTGCCTTAGTTGTTTGATTTTTTCAATGTTTGTTGCTGACTCATCTGCCTGAATCAGCATTGGCACGGCCATTATCATGATACACATAATAAGTAGCCAGGGAATTCCTTTTAACTTGATGATACTCATCTTTTATCCTCCATATATGTTAGTGACAAGCGAAATTAGCGCATTGGGATGGAATATCTGTGACATGGCACACAACCCTACATGAGAAGACCGCCTCTTTGATATATCGCAAATATAACCGACTATAAGGCTACCAACAGAATTAATGCCTGTATTTGTCACAATTAATGAATGCCAAGGTGTCGTACCTTAAGTAATTGTGCAGAAAATTAGCAATATATTATGCTGGACGGATCAGGTTGATCAGGGCGACACGGGAGTAAAAATATAGCTTGTGACATCCTTCTCGCTAAGGATTTGGTCCAGTAACTCTGAGCTGGGGTGGTCCTTCAGATAGACATTGAAAAAACTCGCTGTATTTACTCGCAATAAATCGTTGAGCCTGATGGGATCTTGTACCATGGTGTATCCAATAAAAAGAGAAAAGGAGGTAAATAGAGGCATATCAGTAAAATCGGTATGCAGGGTGCCTGGAACGAGCATTTTATAGACAGGTCCTCTACTTTCTGATAGCATCGCATCCATACGGGCATAATTATCATGATCTGACCATTGTTTTTGACCGAGATGGAAAATGGGCTGCTTGAGACCTGTCGCCACAACTGAATCTGGAACTGGTGCGTACCACCCATCCAGAATCATGGCTGCATCAACACGAGCATCCACTGCCATGGTGTTGATCACTGCTGCACCGCCCAGCGAATGACCCATCACTCCAATTCGACTTGTGTCCATGGGTAGATTCAGCAGGAAATGATTCTGATTTTCATCCACAATCATATCCATGATAAATCTGAGATCTCCAACCAGGATGCCCAGTTGGGAAAGATCAATGGTATTCAGAAAATTTTCATTCAGGGCTCGTCTTTTACCGGCTCTGTATTCAGCTGTTTCACCATCATCAAAAATGGTAATGTTAGCACCATAACTATGGTCAGCTGCGAAAATTACATATCCATAGCTGGCCAGTTCCTCAATGATGGCGGTGTTTTGAAAGCGCATCCCACTTAAGCCATGGGAAAAAAGTATCAGCGGAAATTCCTGGTCTATACCTGACCCATCAGAGCTTGCCGAAGTGTTGGTCTTGACCTCGCCAAAATGTTTGATCAGAGATAGTGGTAATCTCAATTGCTTGGCAATGGCTGGGAGTCTCAACTCAGGAGCATCGATATAAGGGAGGGAAATCAGATCTTCCTGTTTTGAAATAGGGAACCATACCTGGACCACAATTTTGCGAAAATCTTGCTTTGGCGTGAATGTTTCATCCCGGCTGCTGTCGATCCAGGTGGTACTGCGGGTGGCCACAGAATAAGGACCTGTAGGTGCAGGTAGATCAGAAAATGGGGCCAGCACCTGGAATACTCTCGTGCAATTTCCCAAACTCATCACCAGGAGAAGCAGCATGATTGATGACCAAGATTGATTGGCGGAACGAACTAATCTCATGCTCACAAAGTAGTCTAAGCTCTGCCCCTGCAAAATATTTTCTCAGCAATTGCCTCGAAATCCCGGGTACCAACTAACTCATAGCCCCTAACACCTAACTTCTAACCCCTAACTCAATTCCCTTCACGTCACTGGATTTCAGTTTATCTTCATCGCGTATGATTGATCGAATTCCAAAGAATATCCGTGCCGTTCTAGAGCGAGCCGGCCGCTTGGCTCAAGCGTCAAAGCTTGAGTGCTATACTGTGGGTGGTTTTGTGCGAGATCTCATTCTTGATGTTCCCAGCAAAGATGTGGATATCATGGTCATCGGTGATGGATTGGAATTTGCCAGGCAACTGGGTAAAGAACTGGGTGTTCCGGATATTGTGGAATATGGTGATTTCGGTACAGCCTTAATCCCATATGGTGAATTTCTTATAGAAGTAGCCTCCGCCCGTACAGAAACCTATGAATCCAATTCCCGCAAACCCAAAGTGGTCTATACCGATCTAAAGGGTGATCTCAGCCGCCGTGATTTTACCGTGAATGCCATGGCTATCAATCTTTTACCAGATCAATTTGGAGAATTGGTTGATGAATATGGCGGTATTCAGGATCTACAGGATAAAATTTTACGGACACCTCTTGATCCTGTAAAGACTTTTGATGATGATCCCCTACGGATGATGCGAGCCGCCAGATTTTCTGCCCAATTGGAATTCACACTAGTTGATGAAGCTATGCAGGCCATGCAATCAACGGTGGAGCGAATAAGCATTGTCTCCCAGGAACGGGTCACGGACGAAATCGTCAAGACCCTGAAGGCTCGAGTACCATCGATTGGTTTTTATGTCATGCAGGCAGCCGGACTTTTGCCCCTGGTCTTTCCTGAAATCGCCATTTTAGGTGGGGTAGAGGATCGCGATGGTCAACGCCATAAAGATGTCTTTCACCACACTCTCAAGGTGGTTGACAATACGGCAGAACGTTCAGACAAGATGCGCCTTCGTTTTGCAGCTCTAGTACATGATATTGGCAAGCCAGCCACCAAGAAATTTATTGAGGGCACCGGCTGGAGTTACCATGGTCATGATGAGCTGGGGCGCAAAATGCTCAACGAAATTGGCAAACGCATGCGGCTCTCACGTAAGCTGACAGCCTATCTCAAACGCATGACCCGATTGCATCTGCGTCCCATCGCTCTGGCCCAGGAGGCTGTAAGTGATTCTGGAATCAGACGGCTCATTGTGGAAGCCGGTGAAAACCTGGAAGATTTGATGATTCTGGTACGGGCTGATGTGACTTCCAAGGATTCCAGACGGGTCAAACGCTACTATGGCAACTTTGATCGTGTTATGGATCGTATTGAAGAAGTTGTGGAAAAAGATGCGATGCGCGCGTTCCAGTCACCTCTCCGTGGAGATGAGATCATCGAACTTCTCGATGTGCAACCGGGACCGGTGGTTGGTCGTATTAAAAAAGCCATTGAGGAAGCCATTCTGGATGGTGAGATTCCCAATGAATACGACGCGGCCAAAGAATACTTCTTCAAGATCAAGGACAGCTACCTCGACTAATCATGTTCGCCAGGGTGATGCAGATTCTAGCATCTGGAGGTGGGTACATGTTGGCATCTGTGCACGCTAACATGCATGATGTGCTACCTGAAAATATGCTGGCCATGCTTGACGCTGGAAGAATTTTCACAGGATAGCGAGAATGATTTTATTGATAATAGTATTAATATTGTGCGCTTTGATTTGCTATTTCGTGGCAAAAATGAGGCATGCTGATACCGTGTATTGGATCATTTTGGGATTAGCACTCGGACCCTTCGCCATTCCATTTGTCTTTTTTTCCAAATCCAAAGCCGATATAGAATAATGTAGCCGGTCTGAATCGAGGACCGTGACAATGAAACAATGGGTCTGAACAATCAATGACTGTTTGTGTATTATCCAGTTTTCAAGTCTAATTTGAGAGTATCTCAATTAGATTTATAATGGACTATCATCACGAAAAAGGTAAATTTCCAGCATAACAAATTCAGGAGATCGGGACATGAAAAAGCTATGGATAGCACTGGTTATCGTTGTGGTATTGCTGCTCGTTGTATTCGCATGGTTAAAATTTTCATATTTAAAGGGACCCCTGGCTGTTAACGAGGGTGAGTTAAATATGCCTCAACTATCTGCCCCGGTAACTGTGTATACAGATGAATTTGGCGTGCCTCACGTCTATGCTGAAAACGAGGAAGACCTCTTCTTTGCAGCTGGGTACATCCAGGCCTCTGAAAGACTTTATAAAATGGATGTCATTGCCAGGGCTGTGGAAGGTCGGTTGTCAGAAGCATTTGGCCCAGATCTCATCGATGATGACAAGTATTTACGCGTTTGGGGCTTTCATCGTATTGCCAAAAACAGCATCAATAATATGTCTGCTGAGACTCGCAATATTCTTGAAAGAAGTTGTGCCGGAATCAATGCCTATATCGATGAGCATGCTGATGATCTGCCAGTAGAATTTAAAATAGCAGGGCATAAACCGATTCACTGGACCCTGGAACATGTTATTGGATATGCACGGCTGATGGGACACGACCTGTGTCTGGCCTGGATGCCGGAAGTTATATTTGGGGGCGTTCTTGATAAACTGGGTGATGAATTAGCCCGTGATCTGTACCCGGTGTATCCCGATACGAAACCTTACATCGTTCCCCAAACCCCTAATAATTTTAGCGAAGTCGCGGAGTCCATATTTCTTAGCGAAAAGAGAATTCGCGATATTACGGGAGCCATTGGCTCACATATTGGCAGTAATAGCTGGGTTCTCGGGGGAGACATGACGAGCAGTGGTAAACCCATCCTGGCTAATGATCCTCATCTCGCATATTCCCAACCACCTGTTTGGTTCGAGATGCACCTGGTTGGCGGTCGATTCGATGTAGCCGGAGTTACGCTGGCAGGTGTTCCTGTTGTCATTCTTGGTCAGAACCAGCACTATGCCTGGGGTTTTACCAATGTGATGGTGGATGACACGGACTTCTATCTGGAGGTCACAGATGATGCTCATCCCAATCAGTATTTTTACAACGGTGAATGGCGAGACATGATTATCCATGAGGAAATCATCAATGTGAAAGGGGAAGAGCCCATTGTTCATATTGTTAGAGAAACACTCCACGGACCCATCATTAATGATGTTCACGCCGTATTGAAGGAAAATGAATCAGCACCTGTCGCCATGTCCTGGGTTGGAAATTATCTCACCAATGAGGTAGACGCTTTTATCGGCTTGAATACAGCCAGTAACTGGGACGAATTTTCAAATGCTGTTGAAAAATTCTGGATTCCTGGTCAAAATATGATTTATGCTGATCTGGAAGGTAATATTGGCTGGAGACCTGCCGTGGCGCTGCCCCTGAGAGCCCCTGGTACAGGCTTGGTTCCTCTCCCCGGTGATGATCCCCAATGGGATTGGCAGGGATTTGTACCTTTTGATGAAATGCCTTACCAATACAATCCGGAGCAGGGCTATATCGCCACAGCAAATAATAAAACTATTGGTGATGAATTCCCATATTACATCAGTGCGTACTGGGAACCACCTGCCCGCGCAAATCGTATCAAGGAGATGCTGGGAGTGGCCGACAAGAAGTACACAATTAAGGACATGCAGAATATCCAGAATGATTTTCTGTCAGATCATGCTCGGGATTTGACCCCATTGTTTTTGGATCTGCTCAGTGAAAGTATATTCGCCAATCCCAATGCCACTGCGTCAGTTGATGCCCTGAAAAACTGGGACTATATCATGGGTAAAAATTCACTTGGAGCCATCGTTTTTAATACGCTCTGGGTGAAATTTGCCTACAATCTCTATGGTGATGAAATGGATTTGATTGGTCCTGAATTCAAAGACGGTTTCTTTAAGCTGGCCAATATTAGTATCCGCAATGCAATTTATCTGCTGGAACACATCCCCACATCAACCTGGTTCGATGATGTATCTACTGAGAATATTGTTGAGAATCCCACCGATATCCTGGAACGATCTCTTGAGGAGGCTGTTGCTGAGCTTGAGGCACGTTTCGGTGAGAAAACTGAGGATTGGATCTGGGGCGACCTACACACACTCACTCACCCACATCCCCTGGCTCAAGTGAAAATCCTGGACTGGTTGTTGGATTTAAATGTGGGTCCTTTCCCTGCCGCAGGTTCAGGCACAACTGTAAACAATATGGAATATCGGATGTACAATCCCTTTGATGTAGTCCTGGGACCTTCCGTACGCCATATCTATGATTTTGCAGATTATGATAAGGGTGGTCTCAGCATTTTACCCACTGGCCAATCCGGCAATCCACGCTCTCCCCATTATGCCGATCAGGCCGAGATGTATAATAATGGTCAGTACAGGGTATTTCCCATCAATGAGGATGTAGTTAAAAATGCCGGGTACAAAAAGTTAATGATGGTACCATAGTTCCGGTGAATTTCCAGGCGGGGATTCGAATTCCCGCCTGGAAAAATATCCCACACCTTATTCCTGATCTTGTGATGTAACAAATCCACAGTAATTTGCCCTCATGATTATCTTCCTGCTCATAGTTCTCGTGCTGGCCCTGCTGCTCTATCACTTCTTCATTTGGAAACCCCTGGATACTTCAGTTCTGTATAAAAATTATCCCTACCTACTTTTTGGCCATCGCGGTGCTCCCCTGCATGAACCAGAAAATACCATTCCCTCTTTCCAGCGCGCCATTACTGATGGCTGCAACGCCATTGAATTAGATGTTCACCGAACCAGAGATGGTCATTTGGTGGTTTTTCATGATGACACACTGGAGCGAACCAGCAATGGAACCGGTCGTGTAGCAGAGCATACTCTGGCTGAACTAAAAGCCCTCAATGCTGCCAAAACCTGGGAAGGGAGACAGGAACAGATACCCATGCTTCAAGAGGTTGTTGATGCCCTTCCGGATAGCATCGTCTTCAATTTTGAGATCAAGAATTTCTCCTTCTTTTCTGAACAGCGCACCGAATTGGAATTGGTCAGATTTATTCGTGAAAATAAGCTGCGTGATAGAGTCGTCCTTTCATCCTTCAATCCTCTCAACATCTGGCGGGTCAAGATGTCTGATCCCAGAATATTTACTGCCCTGCTCTGGTTCAATCCAAGCATCCTGTCTCTCAGACATCCTATGGGTGTCCATCTTTCCCACCCAGATCTTTTTCATCCCTTTGAGGATAGCCTGAACTGGGGTGTCAAATTTTGGTCCAAAGTGAAAAAAATTCCCATGCATGTCTGGGTAGTCAATGATGAGGAAAGAATGAAGACCTTTGCCCGGGATCCCATGATCAAGGGTATCATGTCCGACAATCCAAAACTTCTTATGGATACCGTTGGCCACAAGCTTCGCCAATAATTATGACACATGATTCTGACCTGAGTACTGGAGGATAATTTCTATTAATCTGAATGGACATATTGCTTCCCTGATTCTAATCCTGGGTATTATGGGTGCTCATGATGGCTATGCCGCCGATAGATTCAAAATTCCAGCCCTGAAAGATTTCATTTCTGATACCTTGTATATAGAAATACCCCAGGATACCAGTATTAACCCAGTATACAGCTTGATCCAGGTTCAGGATTCAAGAGACCTTGACCAAAACATTATTGGTATACGTCAGACCAAAAAATGGAGATATATCCCAGTCGACCAGTATCTGGCTCTTGATCAACCTCTGGCAGATATATTTGAATCCCAGTTTAGCCGTGATTCCATCGATTTAAGCGGTACCCTGCATCTGTCCAAACTCATATTGTGGACCGACAATTCGACATTTCAACGCAAGGGACTCTGTTTGAGTGCCTATACCAGCTTCCATGATACCCTGGATCAACCAGTCAGCGATTGGATCTGGGAATTGCGTGTTAAACGTGAGAAAAAGGAGGCGGATACCCTCTATCTCGGTCGCGTCATTCAAGAATTTGCGAAAGAACAATCCAATGTCCTGGCAGAAACGGATTTCAACGTGGGGTTTTACCCACACCTTTTTCGTAGACAGCTAATGACCTGGTCTGAATTCATTTTCTTTGGAGATGGATATGCCATCAATGCTCATTTTACGCTGGATTTTCCGCCAGATCAGGAATCGGGGTGGATGCGTGGTTCTCCCGGTTTGTTTTATCGAAGATCAGATACCCACGAGTCCATTGCCATTGGCGGAATGGATCAACATCGGTACCGCAGGTTATCACCCTCCTGGATCACCCAGCTTTCGGGGACCTACCGATTTGGTTTCAACAATTTCGAGCGCGGACAGTTTGACCATCTCGAATACTATAATTTATTCTATCTGAACCTGTCAGCCCAGGCGAGTGTAGAATACCGCCCGGTCTATCACAAGGGAGTCTTTGGTGGGTTTGGTCTCTATGCTGGTTACAACATTCTCCCCGATGTGATTCCCCAAACAGAAATTGGCTTTCTGGTGAGAGTTGGGTTGCTGCTGCCGTGATCTTAAGAACGAAAATAAGTGCTCTCCTCTTGGTCATTCTGTCGCTCAGTTCCAACCTTGGAGCTACCGATGTCACCGGCTTTGTCCACGATGTACAATCTGGAGAAAGTATTATTGGTGTGAATGTCTTCATCATAGCGACTGGGCAAGGTGCTGCTACGAATGTGGAGGGCTTTTTTATTCTTCGCAATACTGGTTCAGGACCTGTTGACCTGACATTCTCCCACATTGCCTATGAGGACACCACACTGCGTATCATTATGGGTCCTGTGAATCATTTTATTTCAAGTGTGAGCCTACGGCCGCATGCCATTGATACTAAGGCCATCGAAGTTGTGGGAAAGCGCTCAACTATCATCAAGGATATGGATATCTCCAGTCTTCAGGTCGATCCGGTGATTCTAACAGAGATCCCTCAACTCAACAAGGATGTCTTCAAGCTGGTAAAATTCTCACCCAGCGTGACCACATCAGATCCTATGTCACCTCAATACTATGTAAGGGGATCTGATCCGGGAGAAAATCTAGTTCAGATGGATGGGATGACCATCTATAACCCGCAGCACTTTATGGGGTCCAGTGCCATCTTTAATCCATATTCCATCAAAAATGTGGAGATGCTGGTGGGTGGTTTTGATGCTGAGTATGGAGGTCGTAACGCTTCCATCATGAATATTTCTACTCGTGAGGGTCATAAATCAGAGATCCATGGTGAATTTCGACCATCAATTTCTGGAATCAGCGGAGCCATTGAATTTCCCGCTGGCAAAAACGGAACCGCCATGGTGTCCGGCAGAACCTATACTGATTTTATGCTCAGAGTTATGATGGGCTCACCCAATCTGGTCATGGACTACAACGCGGCTTATCAAGTTTTGTTGGGCAAAACGCGGCTCAGGTTTTCCGGGTTTTTCGCCCGTGACTATATGGATTACAGTGTGGATAATCTCATGCTCTTTTTCCCTGAAGGTTTATTCGATTCCTTTGGTGAAGGGTTTGTTACCAATACCACAAACCGGGCGTTGGGCGTCAAGTTCAATTCTGTGCTCTTGCCTACCCTGACACTGGAAGGTCAAATCTATCATTCGGCTTCTTCTGTGGACAATCTGACCTACTTCAATTATTCAATCACAGATACTGCTGAAGACTTTACGGTAGCTCTGGATTATCGGACCCACATAGAGAATACCATCGCTGAGAATACTGGCAAAGCCAATTTAGCCTGGTATACCTTCTGGAACCAGACGGTGAAACTGGGTTTTGAGTTAAATGATCTATATTTTGCCAATGAAGTCGGGCGTTTCGATACTGATCCAAATCCCAATGAAGCTAGTGCTCAATTCCAGTCATTCTTTGTTCAGGATAAGATTGAACTGGGTCCTTTCCAATTAAAGCTGGGGTTGCGAAATTCCAGGTCTCAGGCACCAGGCTCCGCAGGTACGCTTCGACCCGGCACGCAGGGTGAGTGGCACATGGAGCCACGGGCTTCAGCAAGTCTCAAATTTCCAGGTAGTCATAAACTCAAAGTTGCCTATGGGAAGTATTTCCAGTACCTGACAACTATGGATTCCAAAGGTGATGAATTCGTTCAGTTTCTGGATTACTATCAATCCCTGGAAAATCGTGAACCGCTCAACTCCATCCATTACATCGTTGGTCTCTCAGGACCCTTATTTGGGGATATTGCTTACGAAATAAGTGCTTATTATAAAGATTTAAAACAACTCTATCGGGCGACCTATAGCAATACCGTCATAACAGGTGAAAATTCAGCACTCATCGAAGGCGGCTCGGGTGAAGCATATGGCTTTGAAGTTCTTCTGCGAGGGGAATTTGGCCGTCTGTCGGGGTGGTTGGGCTATAATTATTCCAAAGGTTTCCGTCGCTATCCCTCGATTCTGGATGGCCAGACAAGTCTCTTTGATGCGGACCAACCCCATAATCTTAAATCCATTCTGCTCTTCAAATTGACTCCGGACATAGTTGCCAGTTCTACCTTACAGATTACATCCGGGTTCCCGCGTACCTGGGAAACGGGTATGCGTATGCATGCGACCTATGATCCCCTGACAAATACATCAGGGCATTTTGCCACCTATATCACTCCTGAACGAAATAACGTGAGGTATCCTGCCCGGTTTGCCTGGGATATTGGCTGGAAGAAAAAACTACGCTCAGGTTTTGGGTTTAATCTGGCTGAATATCTCGGTGGCATGGATGCATATCTGACCATGACCATTCGGAGCCTGCTCTTTCTACATCGTAATCCGATCTATTATTTTTACATCCCGGAGTACGGCTACTATGGTTTTGGTTCAGAATACCTACCATCAATCTCTTTTGGATATAGTCTACAGTTTTAAGGGAATGGATATGATGTTATCTAAAAATACAATGTTATCAAACTACTCTCGTTCGTCACGCCGAGTCCTTCGGCTGCACTCAGGAGAGGCTCCGTCGAGATCGTCATCCCGAGCGGAGTCGAGGGATAATCATCGATCCTGGTACCTCCCAATCTTCATTCTAGCTCTGTTCATGTTTTCCTGCGATTTACCCCATCAACCTGGTCCCATGCCAACGGATATTGTGGAAACAGAATTTCAGGCTGGTCTTAATATTCTTGGTGTTCTCCGGGCAGATGATCAAGCCGGGACTTCATTTATCAATATTAATAGAGCGCTCACCACCGAGGAAATTTATTCAGATTCTATAGAGAACTTTTCACCTCAGGTCGATTATGTCAAAGTGAGTTCAATCATCTCAAGTAGTGAACACCTTTTTATGCGGGACGAAGATACCAGCGATTGGGGTGACTATCGCGATACTACTCTGAATGTTGAAGCTGGTGAGGCGTTTGATCTGGAGGTCAAGGCACCTGGTTTTCCCACACTTACGGGTCAAACCATCATTCCTGATAAACCTCAACTCATTCCAAATTCATTACTCATGAATTCTGACAAGCTATCATTTCAGATTCAACACCATCCCAGCACTTATGAATACAAGTTGTATCTCTTCTTCGCTGGAAACGTCCTGGATAAGATTGTCAAGCCAAGCAACGGAAGTAGTATTGAAGTGGATTGGAGTTTCAGCACCTCTAACGGTGTTCCCCTGTATCTCATGCTTACTGCCCTGGATGAGAACTTGACCCGCTATGGGAACAGTCCCATCTCTTTTATTCCCAATACCTATCATCCTGATGGCTCCACGGTCGAGGGTGGTTATGGTTGTTTTGGCTCCGTGGCAGTCACAATAATCGAATTATGATTAGACAGTATAGAATACGTCATCCCGTGCGACATCGAGGGAAGGAACTATGCCTAGTTTGAAAGAGCTAACCACATCACGAAATGCTTGGAGTGGGATTGCTTGTTTTCCCTCGACTCCGCTCGGGATGACAATTTAGTATTTCCAATATGGGTAGTGACCTTTCCATATTTTCAGTACTCTATTTTGAGCATGTCTCTTGCATTTGACCTAATCCTGTTCTATGATAAAAGCCTTATGAATTCTATAGATCTTCGTGAAATAAAATTATCATCTGAGACCAAATTTAAAGGGAATCTCCTGCATGTGGTTCGTGATGTGGTCCAGCTTCCCAATGGTCAGAAAAGTATCCGTGAAGGGATTAAGCACCCTGGTGCTGTGGTTATCATTCCCTTTCTAAATACCTCAACCCTCATCATGGAAAGACAGTTCAGGTATTACCCAAACGAAATATTTTATGAACTACCGGCTGGTAAAACCGATCCAGGAGAGGACTTTCTCACTACGGGAAAACGTGAACTCCTTGAAGAAACTGGTTATACAGCAAAGACTTGGACATTCATAAGTCATCTCTATCCAGCCATTGGTTATGCTGATGAAAAAATGGCAGTTTATGCTGCCAGCGATCTGACCATAAAGGAAATAGACCGGGATGAAGATGAGTTTCTGGAAATCATTGAAATGCCTCTGGACAAAGCCATGGAAATGTTAAGGCGCGGTGAAATCACTGACGCGAAAACTATGGTGGGTTTGTTCTGGGCTGAAAAACTGGCCCGTGGAGATTGGAAAGCTCATGTCAGAAGTTGATTTTATCTACGCCTGTGATGCATCCGCCGTACCCGAGAATGGTGCTCTTAATGTGAATTTGGATGGAGAGGAAATTACCATTTTTCACACACCAGATCGTTTTATCGCACGTTCAGGGTTCTGTAAGCACAATGGCTTCAAACTTGAACTATGTGAAATCACCGGTGACACGTTGACCTGCCCTTTACATGGGTGGAAATACAGTGTATCCACGGGTAGGGGAATCAAGCCCAGTTATACCAGGTTGGAGACCTATCCAATCGTCATGAGAGCTGAACAATTATGGGTGCTGCCCGTGGCTGAAAAAGAAGACGATGATTTCGATACATCAGCTTTTGATTGGTAAAAAATCAGGTAAGGGGAGGGTAATATGAAAAAAATAGCAGTGGTTTTATCTGGTTCAGGATTTTTAGATGGCGCTGAGATTCAAGAAAGTGTCATCACTATGCTTGCCCTGGATCGTGCTGGTGTGAGCTACCAATGCATGGCACCAGATATGGAGCAAATGCATGTGGTTAACCATTTCACTGGTGAAGTTGCCGAAGGAGAACAGAGAAACGTTCTGGTTGAGGCTGCTCGCATAGCGCGCACCAAGATCATTGATATAGCGCAAGCAAATCCAAATGATTATGATGCTGTGATTTTTCCGGGCGGCTATGGTGCTGCAAAAAATCTGTCTAATTTTGCCGTTAAGGGTGCTACCAGTTTAGTGCAAACAGATGTACTCCAGTTTGCACGTGCTTTTGCTGCTACTGGAAAACCCATGGGATTCATATGTATTGCCCCAGCCATGATTCCACATATTTATGGCGCAGATGCCAAACTAACCATTGGATCAGATGCTGAAACGGCGGCCGCCATCAATGAAATGGGTGGAGTTCATATTAACTGTCCAGTCGACGATTTTGTGGTTGATGAAGAAAGGAACCTGGTTTCAACTCCAGCATACATGTTGGATATGAGAATTAGCGAGGTTGCCACTGGAATTGAAAAACTGGTTCATAAAATTATAGAGATGATTTATGGAAAATAATGTAAAGGACTTAAAACAGGTCGCACACTTCTCAGAAGATGCAGCCAACATTAATAGTATGTTCAAAAGTGACCAACTGCAGATGGATGTACTGCTTTTGAACACTCACCAGTACATTTCACCTGTTGTGGAACCCATATCAGACGTTATTTATTTTGTCTTGAGGGGAGAAGGTGTTTTTGAAGTAGGAGATGAGGTGCTTGTTCTTACACGCAATACTTCAGTCCTGGTGGAAATAGGTGTCAGCTCTGGAATCATCAATGAGAGTGACGAGCAGTTAACCGTGCTCAAAATCGCTGCTCCTCCAGGGATTCATAACCTCAGTTTATAACTGAAGTCTAGATATGCACGCACCTGTTTTTCCATTACCTACGGTAAATCTGTTTCCTGAAACCACAGCCAGTTACCATGTCTTTGAACCGAGATATGTGGAAATGATTGAAAGTGTTCTGGAGGGGGATGGCCTATTGGCCATGGGTGTTTTGAAGCCAGGGTATGAAGAAGAATATTATGGTACCCCGGAAATCTATCCCGTGGGCTGTCTCGGTCGGATTCAGTCCTATGAGAAATTGGAGAATGGGAAATACAATATCGTGCTGGAAGGACTGTTTCGAGTGGGCTTTGGAGAAATAGTCAAAGACAATCCCTTTCGCGTAGCAGAATTGATTGAGTTACCCGAATCTGATGTTGAGAATGATTTTATCAATGAGCGGGAAGATCTGCTACTCCGGCTGAATTATCTTGTGGAGCAATCTCCAGAAGCACTGGATTTTACACCAATCCTGGGGGAACATGAATCATTTATCGCACTTGTGAACCTGGTAGCCCGTACCTTACCCTTAAAAAATACTGAGCAATATTCATTGTTATCCATGGATTCTGTGAGAGAGCGGGCCAACCGAATCTTATGGCTCATTGATGATCAGATAGAAACCATCGAATTACTCAAACGTGTGGACCCCAAAATTACAGACGACATCTCACTGAATTAAATTCATTTTTCTTGTTCAATGTACTGAGGAGCCGGCGGTTGAGGAAGCCCGTGCTGAGCTAAGTCGAAGCATCGAAACCAAAGGATGATTAAGTATAGGTTTGGACATTTCGAGAGCAGGTTACTGAGCCGGTCGAAGTGCTCAATGTCCAACCCTATGTGGTGGTTAGCCTTGTCATTATAGTATATATTAACATGTAATGCTTAGGTAAACTAATTACAAAGTATGAGTTTGATCTATATCAGCCTTTAATAATGTGTTCTGCTGACTTTAACAATTATACATGATAAGATAAATAATTGTTATTAGGAAGCAGATATATTGGCATGTGCTTTGCAAATGATCGTGTGATGAATGTTGTACTATTTTTTAACCGATCATTTATGCAAGGGAGCCATTATGGAGTGTTTTTCTCTATTACGGTCTGATGTCCCAGCCCTGATCAATCACCTCGGGGATTTTGGGGAAGTGATAGCCCCCCATGGGAAAGGGGATGTATCGTACTCATTTGAAGTTGTTAAGGATAACAGTGAGGTGGTGCTGGACTATAACCGTACCTTATTACCGCTGAAAAAGATGTTTCTCCCTCCTGTTGAAAAATTAATGGATTTCTCGCTCAAAGAAGTGACTTATGAGAAGGTGGATGTAGCCATCACTCCCAGGGTATTTTTTGCTGTACATAGCTATGAGATGCAATCCATACTCAGGCTGGATCACAGTATGTTGTCCGGTTCTGCAGAATCAAACTATTTCAAGCGTCGTCAGTCCTCCCGGTTTGTGGGAATTTCTTTTAAACCGGATGAATTTCACTTCTCAGATAGTGTGGGCATCGCCATTGAGGACATGGAAGGCTTTGACCTCTTTCTCAATGAAGTGGACGGTGACTTTCAACTTTATGTCATTACAGATCATGGCCAAACATTGATAGATGGTTTTGATAGAAAAGAACTTACTACACCAGAGATTGTTGATGGTCGTGAGTTTAAGAAAAAAATTCGTTATCACTATAATCGGCTCCCACGTGTTTTTCAGTATGCCTATCACTCTGATGTCTGGGCTGATGTGGCTTCACAATGTGTGGGCTGTGGTGCCTGTAACCTTACTTGTCCCACCTGCTTTTGTTTTGATGTTCAGGACGAAGTCACGGTCACTGCTGAAGACGGTATGCGTCAACGTAACTGGGATAGCTGTATGCTCAGCACCTTCGCCGAAGTAGCCGGTGGTGAAAATTTCAGAGAGAAAACAGTCAATAGAACTCGTCATCGTCTCTATCGCAAATTTAAGTACATCACTGATGAAGAAGGTCTGCCCTGGTGCGTAGGGTGTGGACGCTGTACTGCTTTCTGTCCTGCGGGAATCTCATTACCTGATATTGTAAATGAACTCATTCAGGAAGATGAAAAAGCCCAATATCACAGAACTGTCCGGGTATAGAGGAGGCCTATTATGAAACGCCTAGAAGATGTAAAACATCATGAAACCGAGGATCTCTATTACCCCACGATGTGTAAGGTGACCGGAGCTAAACAGATAACTGAAATGGAAAAATGGTATGAGATTGAAATGCCAAACGGGCAGACTTTAGGTCATAATCCTGGTCAGTTTGTAGAAGTCTCTGCCTTTGGAATTGGTGAAGCACCCATATCTATTTCCAGCTCTCCCTCAAAGGGTAGTAAGTTTGAATTGTGTATTCGTCAGGTCGGAACGCTTACAAATGTTCTGAAGAATTATGAAGCTGGTGATATGATAGGGATTCGAGGTCCTTTTGGCAAAGGCTTCCCAATGGAGAAACTTTTTGGAAAGGATATTCTGGTAGTTGCTGGGGGCATTGGCCTGGTACCGCTCCGTTCTCTCATAAATTATGTACTGGATAACCGCAAAGATTTTGGTCGTCTCATCATACTCTACGGTGCAAAAACGCCCTCCGAACTGCTTTTCAGGGATGAACTGGAGGAATGGAAAAATAGAGATGATGTCGAATTACATGTGACCGTAGACCAAGCAGATGAAACCTGGGAAGGTAATACCGGTGTGATCACGACTTTGATTCCCTCACTGGATCTTAAGCTGAATACTACCATTGCCGCTATCACTGGCCCCCCAATCATGTACAAGTTTGTGGTCATGTCCCTCAAATCAAAACAGCTTCCGGATGATCAGATATATCTATCACTTGAACGTCGCATGAAATGTGGCGTTGGCAAATGTGGACACTGCCAGATCAATGGGGTGTACTGCTGCCAGGATGGTCCCGTGTTCAACTATGTTGATATCAAACCATTGGAGGAGGCTCTCTAATGAAACCACAAGTTGCATTTTTCGATTTTACCAGCTGCGAAGGTTGTCAGCTCAACAAACTCAATTTTGAAAACGATCTTCTCGATATACTAAAACATGTAGATCTTGTTGAATTCCGTGAAGCCATGGACGATAAGGCTGATCATTACGATATTGCTTTTATTGAGGGATCAATTACATCACCCTCGTGTGTTGAGAGAATTCATGATATTCGTCGTCGTAGTGATGTTTTGGTAGCCCTAGGCTCTTGTGCCGTCAATGGTGGCGTCAATGCCATGAAAAATATGCATCCCATCGATGAAGTTCGAGAAACCGTGTATGGTGAAGATAAATATCTCTTTGCCACCCTGCCAGCCATGGCGGTGTCATCTGTAGTCAAGGTGGACTATGAAGTTCGCGGTTGTCCTATGACCCAGCAAGATTTTCTCAAACTACTCATCGCTCTCGTGCTGGGAAAACAACCACCCAAGTATGGTTCTCCAGTATGCGTGGAATGCAAGCTCAAGGAAAACGAGTGTCTCTACAATCGTGGTATGGTTTGTCTTGGACCCATTACCCGTGGTGGTTGTGATGCAATTTGTCCCAGCTTTGGACAATTCTGCACAGGCTGTCGAGGAATTCTAGACGACCCCAATATTGATGGCATGCTTGAAGTTATGACCAGCCATGGTATCAGTCTGGATGAAGCAAAAAAACGTATGCAGCTCTATAATTCAAATGAGGTTCAATTATGAGTCGTGATCTTGACATCAAAGTCCATCACCTGACCCGTGTGGAAGGTCATGGAAATATTGTTGTAAATATGAAGGATGGGGTGCTGGAAAAAGCGCATCTCAGTATTGTCGAACCACCACGGTTCTTTGAGGCCATGCTGAAGGGACGCAGTTTTCATGAAGCTGCTATCATCACCTCGAGAATCTGTGGAATTTGTTCTCTCGGTCATCAATTGACATCCCTGGTGACAACTGAAGATGCTCTGGGACTGGAAGTCTCCGAACAGACAGTACTTCTCAGAAAATTATTAGTACACGGAGCAACCCTGCAATCTAACATTTTGCATGCCTATTTTCTGGCCGCTCCAGATTTCTTAAATGTTGGCAGTGTATTTCCACTTATAGCAACTCATAAGGATGTGGTACTAAGAGCCCTGCGTATGAAACGTCTCGCCAATGATATTGGAGATATTGTTTCGGGTCGTGCAGTGCATCCCATTACACCGGTTCCTGGTGGCTTCTCAAGAATTCCTGAGAAAGCTGAACTTCTGGAAATCAAGCGTCGACTCCTTGAGGAAGGTCTTCCAGATGGCTTGGAGACGATCGAAACCATGAAGGCTCTGGCTGGTGCCATCCCACAGTTTGAAAGAGAAACAGAATACATTTCCTTGAAGCATCCCGATGAGTATGCCCTTTACCAGGGAGACATTTTCTCCTCTGATAGTGGCGCCACCCCTGTCTCAAATTATCTGGATGTGACCAATGAGTTTGTGGTTAATCATAGCACATCAAAACACGCGAAGTACAACAGAAGTTCATATTTCGTAGGTGCCCTTGCTCGCTGGAATAATAATCATGCCCAACTCGGGGAAGAAGCTCTGGCTGCTGCTGAAGCCATGGGTCTCAAGCCAAATTGTCATAACCCATACATGAATACCATAGCCCAGGTCGTTGAAGCAGTGCATTGCATCCTGGATAGCGTGCGAATCATTGACAGACTGATAGAGCTGGGTCTCAAAAATGAGAAACCTAACCAGACACCTACCAGATATGGCCGCGGTATTGGCTCAAACGAAGTACCTCGTGGTATTCTGTTTCATGATTATACCTATGATAACAAAGGCAATATCATCAAGGCCAACTGTATCATTCCTACAGGTCAGAATCTGGCCAATATAGATGATGATATGATGAAACTGGTGCCTGAGATTATCAACAAGAGTAAGGCAGAAATTACTCTGAATCTCGAAATGCTGGTCAGGGCATATGATCCCTGTATTTCCTGCTCAGTCCACATGCTGGAAGTTGATTTCATCGAGTAGTGGTTATGGCAGCACTGACAGTCATAGGTATAGGTAGTCGCTTACGGGGAGATGATGCTATCGGTCCCATGCTTATAGATAAGCTTTCCAGCTTGCCAAATTCCAAAATCGAATTGGTGGATGCTGGAAGTGATGCGCTGGGAATTCTAGAATTTCTCCAAGAACGGGAGCATGTGATTATTGTAGATGCCTGTCGGATGGGCCGGAAGCCAGGTAGTATTGTGGAGATGGATCCCTCTCAAATTGACATGATCTTGAAAGATGATCCCATCTCGTTACATGGTCTGGGATTGGCGGAGTCAATCAAAATGGCGCAATCTCTGAACATGCTACCCGAAGACTTGAAAATCATTGGTATTGAACCAGAATCAATTCAATTTAATGGCTCACTTTCCACACCCGTACAGAGGGCTTTGAAAATGGCCGTTGATATCGTTGAAGATAAACTAAATCGAGTAAGCCAAGTCGCTGAGGCTTAGATCAATTTGTTTGGCGTTCGCGCCCAGGAGGAAGACAAAAAATGGCAAAAAAAGTACTGATAATAGATGATGACTTCGATCTTGTTGAAGCTATGCGTATTACTTTGGAAGCAGCTGGTTATGATGTAGTGGATGCACAGGATGGGGAACGGGGATTAGAGAAGATTAAATCCGAATCTCCAGATCTGATTATTCTGGATGTAATGATGACTTCCATGGACGAAGGCTTTCATGTTGCATACAAAATTCGGGAAGATGCTGACATTAAGGATACCCCCATTGTCATGTTAACGGCTGTAGGTAACCAGACTGGTTTTCAGTTTGATCCAGGCAAGGATGCTGATTTTCTGCCCGTAGATGCATTTTTAGAAAAACCCGTAAATCCAAAAAAACTGGTGGACGTCGTACATCAAAACATTAAGGCCTAAGCAGGAGAGACTTTAACTGATTCGATTTTAGGAACGGTAGCATATTGACGCTTTTTCCTGATACACCCGCATTCTCAATTGGCTCCATGCTTCGGCGTGATAGGTGGCTTATTCGGCTCCGCTGGTATGCTATCCTCGGTCTTTTCATCGGAGTAATCCTCCTTAAGACCATTCAACTCGGTCCTCCTTCAAGTCTGAATGCCATGGCCATAGTAGGATTCATCCTACTGGGCTTGAATCTGATGTACCTGGCCTATGCATCCGCTAAAAAACAGTTTGCAATGTCTAATCTGGTTATTCTGCTCAACCTGCAGATGGTCATGGACTTATTCTTACTTACCATACTGATTTATCTTACTGGAAGCGAGGAAAGTCCACTCTCCTTTTTCTACGTTTTCCACATCATTTTGGCCAGCATCATATTCCCAGGTGGATTCTCATATTTATACTCCCTGCTTGTGATCATTTTGTACTCAGGATTATTGCTTCTGGAGCATTCGGTTTATGTTGAGCACATCTGTTTTATTCATGAATTGCACCTCATTGGTGATTCACGTGTGGTGATTGGCATCTGGTTCGTCTTTGTTGTGACCATGATGGTCTCAGCCTATCTCGCACAGAACGTGACAGAGCGGCACCGGCGGGTTAGAACCAAGCTGGAGATTACGAATCAGAAGTTGCAGGAAATCAACGAAACCAAAACTACCTTTTTCCGTTATGCCAGCCATGAAATGAAAGCACCCATTTCCACCATCCAATCCACACTCATGGTGATTGAAGATATTCTAGGCACCAATGCTGATGAGCGAATCATCAATATGCTGAATCGAGCCATTGGCAGGACCTCTGAAACCATTGGCATGCTCAAAGATCTGGCTGACCTGACTTATGGGAATTTCCAGGAGGAGCAGCAATTTGATCATCTGAGTCTGCGTGAATTGCTTGAGAGTATTGTGTCCGATGCAAAACCTAATTCAGACCGCAAAAGTCAGAGCCTGAAATTCAACTCTGCAGCTGCACCATTCAATTTTTTTGGAGATGCAGATGCGCTTCGCAAAATATTTACTAATCTCATTTCTAATGCTATTCGCTATACCCATGAATCTGGCAATATTCAGGTGAGTTTAGAAAAAATTGATTTGAATTATGTGGTAAAAGTCACTGATGATGGGCAAGGTATTCCTGCCTCAGAGCAAACAAATATTTTCAAAGAATTTTACAGAACTCCGACTGCCCGAAAATTGATTTCAGAAGGTACCGGCTTAGGTTTAGCGATTGTGATGCGTATGGTTGAACTACATGGTGGTGATATCCAGGTTGATAGTCTGGAGGGGCAGGGAAGTACATTTACAGTTCAATTGCCCTTTGAGGAGGAATTGTGAAAAAGGAATCAATCGGTGGTATCATCGTTGATGAAAAATTGACCTTTGTAAGAATATTTAATTTACCCGATGAGCCCGATTGGGGCGGTTCAGCCCTTGAGGAATTTTGTTTTTATGGACAGACCGTAAATTTCATCAGTGAAAACATGGACAGCAGCGGTAAAGCCAACCTATCCGTGACACTCCACCAGGACAAATCAGAGTCGTTTCAAAAAGCGGTAGATGCCATTACAGACTTACATGAAGACATCAGTGTTGAGGTGATTGAACACGTCTGCCTAATCACTGTTTATGGTCCTCACTTTAAAGAACGCTGTGGTCTGGCAGCAACTTTTTTTCGAGCCCTGGGTATTCGCGGGATTAACATTCTTTCCATATCTACATCCATCAGCTCTATCTCTGCCATTATTGAGGAAAAACATCTTAGTAATGCCACGCTTGCTTTACGCGACGTTTTTGATGTACCCTGATCGTAATTTCTGAATCGTACCTAAACCATTTCGGGTTGTCCTCATAAAAACTTATCCATATGATAGATTCTGGGTTATTTTTAACTTTTTGATATTGCAATGGGAGCACAAAAATTGGATTTTCATAAAGAACTCACAGAACAATTAAAAACGGCTATGAAGGCCAGGGATGAAGCTTCGCTGAAAACAGTCCGCGATCTTAAATCCAGAATTCAGACCCGTGAGATCGATAAGGGTGAACCACTCTCTGAAGCAGAATTTATCAAGCTGGTGCAAACAGCAGCCAAGCAGCGCAAGGAAGCCATCGTGTTGTATGAGAAGGGTGATCGGCCCGAATTGGTAGCTGTCGAGAAGGCTGAATTACTAATTTTAGAGAAATACCTCCCACAAATGATGGGTGACTCTGAAATGGAAGCACTGGTTAAACAAGTTCTGGCAGATACTGGCGCTGAAAACATGAGCGATATGGGCAAGGTTATGGGGCCACTCATGAAAGCAGCAGCAGGTAAGGCAGATGGAAAACGACTTCAAGAAATCGTAAAAGGGATGCTCAGCTAATGGCCACAGGATTTGATTTAATCGGATTGCTTCTCATTGGCATCATGGCAGTGAGTGGGCTGAAAAAGGGACTCATTGATGGTGTCCTGAAAATCGTAGGTATGTATGCAGCAGTTTATGCCTCCATGCACTACAATCAGTATGGAACTGCCTTCCTGGAACCCCTTATCAGTATTCCAGAAGCCTACAAGACACCAGCTGGGTTTGTGATCGTATTTCTAGTTGTGATGTACTCAATAACTTTTGTGTCATTTTTGCTAAAAAAAATTGTTAAGACGCTGCGTCTGGGAGCTTTAGATCGAATCGGTGGAATTACCTTTGGGGCACTTAAGGCTGGATTGATGTTATCAGCTGTTGTATGGGCCTTCGCCATGGTTCCTGCGGACATGAAAGGCGACTGGCAGAAAGAATCAAAATTGTATCCCTTTGTTGAGATATTTGCCGGACAGGCTGTTTATGTTCTATCCCTGGAAGATGAATTGGCAATGATGCAAACCATGATGGATCCTGATGCTAACAAGGCTGCACTCCTTCAGGCCGCTCTGGGTAGTGAAGGAGGTGGTTTGCAGGGTCTGCTTGGCGATGGAGATGGCGGGGATCAGAATGAAATTCTGGGAAAAGCCCTGGAGTCAATGAGTGGATCTCAAAAAGGACTCTTGGAACAGATGTTGAAATCCGCAGGGGTGGATGATGTATCAAACCTGGATATCATGGAAGAGGTGGAAAAAGTCCAGCATGCTGGTACCAATAGGCAAGCAGATATGGACAAAATGATCGAAGAGATAGAAGCCATGGCCCAGGGTCGCGCGGGGATCGAAGCAGAGGAAGATAGTAGCGAAGTGATCTATGAGGAGACGGAGGTTGCCGACGAGATCGAAGTAGGGTCGCAATAAGTAGAGCCATGCATTCTTCTAGCTCAACCATTTCTACTTATTTACACCTCGGTTTTGATGATGTCAGGCAGTGGCTGGCTGATGAAGCTGCTGGTGCAAGTGTCACCCATCAATTTCAACAACTCCAACCTAAAAATAGTCCAGTAGACATAAGAAACCAGTATGACCGTGTGGCTGGTATTGAAGCGCTCATGGATCTCAATAGTAGCTTCTTTATTCGACAATATGATGACCTCCATGAGATTCTCAGACTTCTTGCTTTGGAAGGTAGTACACTATATCCTGATGACCTGAAGCTAGTCCACAATGTCCTCGAACAATCTAGAGTTCTTAAAAATATATTTCAGAATAATCCAGCAGACGAAACCGCGATCTGGGAGGAGGATTTTAACAATATCACACCTCTCCTGGAGCTTGAGAAAGATATTCTCAGGATTGTGGGACCCGATGGAGAAGTGCTGGACAAAGCCTCGTCGACACTGTCCTCACTACGTCGTAAACTCCGCAAATCTGGTGGCGCTGTCCGTACACGCATGGCTGATCTGGTTAAAAAATATGGTGACAACGGTTATTTGAATGAATCCCAGGCTGGCATCAAGGGGGGGCGATTGGTCTTGCCGGTCATCAGTTCCTATAAACTACAGGTCAAGGGTGTCATCCAGGATATGTCCCATACTGGAACCACTACCTTTATTGAGCCTTTCGAAATTATTGAATTAAATAATCAGATTAAGACCATTGAAATTGAGGAGCAGCAGGAAGTCCAGCGTATCCTGAGAGAGCTCACCAGCCGGCTTCATTCCCATCATTCGACTATTCAGATAAATTATAACATGCTTGAAATTTTGGATTACCACACAGCTCTGGCCAAGTTTGGAAAAACATTTGCCTGTAGTATCCCCGCGCTTTCTGAGGATGGTCACTTTCTATTGAAAACAGCCCGAAATCCCCGGTTGGCTTTACAGAGAAAAGTGGTTCCCCTCGAACTCACGATGGATAATAAGACCAATATCCTGATTATTACAGGCCCCAATGCTGGTGGTAAGACAGTCGCGCTCAAAACCATCGGTCTCCTCACCCTCATGGCCAATGCAGGTGTTCCAATTCCTGCCGCAGAAGGCAGTGTGATTCCTTTTGTTGACAATGTTTTTACGGACATTGGTGATCAACAATCTCTTGTAGATGACCTTTCAACTTTTTCAGCCCACTTGAGCACAATCATCAATATTTTGGATCAGACCACTTCCAAAAGTCTGGTTTTGCTGGATGAATTAGGAACTGGTACGGACCCTGCCGAAGGAGCAGCACTAGCCAGGTCCATCCTGGAAACTTTGGGAGATCGGGGTATAAAAACCATAGCCACCACCCATCTCGGGGATCTCAAGGTTTTCGCCCATGAAGCAGAAAATGTTATGAATGGAGCCATGGAGTTCGATCAAAGGGGACTCAAGCCTACCTACAAATTTTTAGCTGGCGTCCCCGGCAGTAGCTACGGCTTTGAGATATCAAAACGTCTCGGGCTCTCAGATGACATTCTGGCAGCAGCAAGAGGGTACATTGGTTGGGCAAGGGACAGTATGGAGAAGCTACTACGCTCTTTAGAAGCTGAACGGGCCTCATTATCCGATCTAAAATCTGATAATACCGATTTACAGCGCGATCTGAAAATGAAGCAGAAGCGCATGGATACTGCCCTGGAATCTGTACAGAAAGCCGAGCGTAAAGCGGACAGGGAGGCAGCCAGGAAGGCGGGTCAGATTATCACAGACGCCCGTCAGACTGTTGAGCAAGTCATCAGACAGATCAGAGAGTCCCAGGCCGGTAAGGAGAACATCAAAGAAGTGCGGGTGACTCTGGACCAGATTGAAGCAGAGTTGGAGAAGGTTATTGAAGAAACTGAAGAGCCTCTCAAGCTGGAAAAACTCGCCAGCGAAGATATTAGCAAAGGTCTTGAGGTCACCGTATTCAGCTTGGATCAGATTGGTGTCGTCCTGGAAAAACCCGTCAAGGGAAAAACCCTGGTGGAAGTTGATGGCAAGCGTCTACGGGTTCCGGTGGAATGGTTGGGTCAGGCTCCCGGGAAAAAAGATGAGTTGGTTCAATCAACCACGGTGGTAAATGTTTCTGATCGCAAGGGTAGTACATATTCTCTCGATCTGAGGGGTTATCGCGCTGAAGCAGCTATTGAAGAATTAGGTCGCTTTATCGATCAGGCTGTACTCAGTAATTTAGCTCTCATGCAAATCATTCACGGCAAGGGAACCGGGGTGATTAAAAAGGTGGTTCATGAAGTACTTGATAAGCATCCTGCTGTGAAGGAGAAACGTCTCGGCGGTCAAGATGAAGGCGGGGCAGGTATCACTTTTGTGGAGTTGAAGTAATTTTCAATTCACAACGAAACTCACGAATCTTTCGAAATAAAGCACTAAACATTTTATTCGTTCATTTCGTCTACTTCGTTGTAAAAAAGTAGAACCTTAAGAATCAATTGAGATATTATCCTTTAGCAGGAATTTACTAAACCTTCAAAAAATTGAAGCTGAAATACTTTTTACAAGCTTTAAACGAAAACCATAGCTGAAGTGCTTTTTCTCCCCGAGGGGGGAGATGTCAGAACGTAGTTCAGACAGAGGGGGTGCTAACTTCAGCAAGCATTCAATTCCCACAAGCTTAGTAAAAAAGCGCAACTTTTTGATGAGCAGAGCTTGCATTTCCACAACTAAATTCACGAAACCCACGAAATTAAAACCATAGTTTAAGCAGTTCGTTCTCTTCGATTATTTCGTTGTAAAAAGAACAAAAACCAACTTCAGTTAGCATTCAATTTTTACCGTCTTATCTTCATCGCAGAAATCATGGCGCTCATCGCAGAACATATTATTGAACAGGTCCGGGAAGCCAACGATGTGGTCGAAGTCATATCCGATTATGTCCAGTTGAAACGCTCGGGTCGCAACTTTTTTGGCCGTTGCCCCTTTCATAATGAGAAAACCCCTTCATTCAGCGTCAGTCCAGATAAGCAAATCTATCATTGCTTCGGATGTGGTGCTGGTGGAAATGTCATCAACTTCATTATGGAACATGAGCGCCTCGACTTTCTTTCTTCAATAAAACTACTGGCTGACCGAGCCAATATTCACATTGAAACCAGCCCGGATGAACCTCGCAAGAAGGATGACAGGGCTTCCATTTACAATATGCATGAAATTGCCTGCAGGGTATTTGAGAAACAGCTTGGCGATTCCAGCAACAAGTCCGCCTATGACTATCTGCTCAAGCGGGGGCTTTCAGAAGAAACTCTGAAAACATTTAGAGTCGGTTTTGCTCCTGATAGCTGGGATACGGTGACTCTGGAAGTCATGAAGTTGGGCTTATCCCAGGACATTCTCACTCGGAGTGGTTTGCTCATGCCCAAAAATGGTGGTGGCTACTATGATCGGTTTCGCAACCGGATCATGTTCCCCATCATGGATATCAATGGCAAGGTTCAAGCTTTTGGTGGCAGAATATTTGGAGAGGCAGAGGGCGCCAAATATATGAATAGCCCGGAAACGCCTATTTATCATAAAGGTCGGACTCTGTTTGGATTAAACCAGTGTCGAGATGAGATCAGAAGCTCACGCACTGCCATCCTGGTTGAGGGATATATGGATCTGATTCGTCTGTATCAGGAAGGCTTTCACAATGTAGTGGCTGGTACTGGTACTGCCTTTACTCCTGGACAGGCAAGTCTGGTAAAGCGTTTTGCTGATAAAGTATTAGTCTGTTACGATGGCGATGGAGCAGGTCAGAAGGCCGCCCAAAAAGCCGGTCTCACCCTGTTGGATAAAGGTCTTGATGTTCGCATTGTCCAGATCCCCAACGGAGAAGACCCTGATAGCTTTTTTGATGAAAAAAACTCCAAAGATTTTCAAAAACTAATCGATTCAGCTCTGGATTTCATGACCTTTGTGTTGAGGACCAATCAGGATCAGATGGATTCGCCTGTGAAACGGACTGCCTTTCTGGAAGGGATGGTCTCTGAATTGGCGCTCATGCAGAATGAAATCCTACGCGGTATGCTGGCTGGTCAATTGGCTGATGAAATGCATGTCCCCGAAGAAGCTGTCATGGGCTTGCTCAAACGGCAGACAAAACGGGTTCACCGATCCGATTATACTCCTGATGCTCGTCCTGCTCCCCCAAAAGCTAAAGCAAGAGTGTTACGTCGCCCGGAATCAGGTGCTGAAAAGGCAGAATTCGAGCTATTACGTTTGCATCTTAGCCAGGATGAAAGTTTGCTTAACTGGTTGACTTCTACCATCAGTGATGATGATATCAAGGCTTTCCATTATGTAGAAATCTTCCAGATGCTGCACGGTCGGTTGCGCAAGGAGTTACCGATTAATCATAGCAGACTATTGGATGAAATTGAGTCTGCAGAGATCAGACGATTTATTGCCCGTTTGATCAATGAGGCGCGACCAGATTTAGAAAGCATCAGCCATGCACATCAGTGTATCAAGACGGTTCGCTGGTGGGCCATTCAGCGCGAAATGGATGAGTTAAAACAACTCATGCGCGATGCAGATGCCAGGGGTGAAGATTCCACTGAGTATTTCAGAAGAAAAGTCGAACTTCAACTCGAGCAACGGGATATCAAACCTAACCCAACACCCATGTAATACCAATTACACCTCAAAATACGCGCCAGCTTGGTGAGCTGCAGCACGCCCCATGCGATCAAACGAAGGTTGCTCGAAAATTAGCTGGTGCTGGCTTGTCAGATTTATAATACTATATGGGCTTAACATTAGTATATTCAAACATATATCCCCTATAAAATAATTAAAATAATATTCTCCTCAAGCTTGACACGCATTTAGTTTTGGCCTAAAATATCATCGGAAAAATGACAGCGAGAAGTCCCTTATTCAGCCGAACAAGGGACTTTTTGTATTCTAGGGGCTAGTCTCAGTTTTGGAAATACAATCCCTTTGCAAGTGGTGAAGCCCCCGATTATTTTATTTGGCTTTTTGAGGGCTGTAAATTCGTAATTCGTATTTTATAATTCTTAATTAGTAAAAGGGCCCATAGCTCAATTGGTTAGAGCGCCTGACTCATAATCAGTAGGTTCGGGGTTCAAGTCCCTGTGGGCCCACAAACACAAAACCCGCTTCTCGAAGCGGGTTTTGTCAATTCAGAATATCTAATATCGAAGGAGTACTTCTTCAATCTGAGGTCGTTATTCAATATTCATAGAGGCTAGCTTTGTTGGCCTTTTTTGTTTCCCCTATAAGTACAATTGGTATCAGATAGTTGTCTCGTGACTCGACATAAAGGAGAATAGCATACAGAAGTGGTCCAGTGGTCGGGGCACGTCAGTCACGCTCTGGCCAGATCCATCAAATTCTTGAGCTGTTGGTCGCTTAATAATATTTAACGACAGTTCACTCATAGACTGTGACCTTGATTATATGGCGAATAGAGTTAATTTCGTATTCGAAACTCAAGGTCATTTATTTGCGGAATTAAACCATTAAGCATGAAAGTTTTTACATGAAAATATTAATTCTATCCCTTGTATCGGTTTCCATGCTATTTGGCCAACAAAATTCTGATCTGAAGGCCCTTTCAATCAAATTTATTGAATGGCGTAGAGGGACCCAACCCATTACCAGCGATGATATACCTAGAATTGAAAGGGATCCTGACTGGGTCCCAGATCTATCTCCTATAGCAGTCGCCAATTCAAATGCAAAATATAAGGAATTTCTTAAAACACTGGAATCGATTCCCCAATCAGGATGGTCCCGAGCAGATAGCATCGACTATCTACTTTTACGTTCTGCCATTGAGCGGGTAAACTGGGAATTGAATGTCTTAGATCTGCCTGGTAGACATCCTGAATTTTACATCAACCAAACAGTTGGCTTTGTTTTTGATCTTCTGGCCATATCCTCACCATTTACATCCCAAAGAGCCAAAGAATTAATTCTTCGATTGAACTCAATTCCTAAAACACTCAAAAATGCCCAAAAGAATTTGGACGATCCAGTTAAACCGTTCGCCATGATTGCCATAGATCAGCTGAGAAATATTCGAAAAAAAATGGATCTCATGGTGAAGGAGCTTGAATCAACATACCCACGTCATTTTAACTTTAAGCTTGAGAGGTCCGCCAATAAAGCATCTGCGGCATTAGAAGCGTATTCCTTGTGGCTGGAAGATAAGTTGCCTTCCATGAATGAAGACTTCTCTGTAGGGGAATCTGCTTATAAATATTTTCTGAAGAAAATTGCACTGGTACCCTATTCACCAGAAGAATTATTTCGGATGGGCAACCAGGAGTGGGATAGATCGGTAACATTCGAAACGCTGGAAATAGCACGGAATAAACACATCCCCTCACCTGAAAAATTCAGCACAGTTGAAGCAGAAATTAATCAGGCCCGTATCGACGAACAGGCAATCAGAGATTTTCTGGAAGAGAAAAATATCTTAACGGTTCCTACCTGGGCGAAACATTATACCCTTGAAGCAATGCCGGACTATTTACAAGCCCTGGCCTCATTTGGTGAATTGGATGATTTTACCTCACCTACCCGCTTAACTGAAAATTCAGTACGCTATATTCCAGATCCATCTGAAAAATTAGGATTTTTTTACGGAACAGCAGCCCATGACCCACGCCCACTCATTATCCACGAGGGTACCCCTGGTCATTACTTTCAATTGATTCAATCCTGGAAGCATGAGCGACCCATTCGTCGCTATTATATCGATTCCAATGCCAATGAAGGAATTGGATTTTATGTGGAAGAACTGTTACTACAGCTTGGCCTATTTGAAAACAAACCCCACACTAGAGAAATTATTTATCGCTTTATGCGCCTACGTGCTTTGAGGGTAGATGTGGATATCAACTTGGCCATAGGCGAATATTCCATAAGCGATGCAAGTGAATATCTGGCATCAACGGTTCCAATGGATTTGGAGTCCGCGTCAAGTGAAGCAGCATATTTTGCTGCAACTCCAGGGCAGGCCATTACATATCAAATTGGTAAAATTCAGATATTAAAACTGATCAGCGATGCCAGAGTTTTATGGGAGGATGAATTTGATCTAAAAGATTACCATGACTATATGATGAAGAATGGAAATGTGCCCATAGCATTGCAAAGGTGGGAATATTTAGGTAAAAATGATGAGATTAAATATTTGTGGTAATGCTTAATTCCAACTCCACAATAGAGGAAAATTAGGATCTTATGAGACCAAAAACATTGTATCTGGCACTGATTTCATTGTCGGTTTTAACTGCTCAGCAAAAACAGCCCTTTAATCTTGAAGAGTTGTATTCAACAACAGCTTTTGATGAACATCCCATTCAAAATATTGAATGGATGCCGGATAGTGATGCTTTTACCTATACAAAAAAAAGCAATGAGACAGAATATTTTGATATCTATAGACATGATATTCAAGCGGGAAAGACCTCCGTATTTGTTAAGGGGAGTGATCTGAAATACAAAAATGTCCTTATCAAAATGAGTAGTTACCATTGGACTCATGATGGCCAATATCTCTTGATCGCAGGTCCCAGTGCTTCTATCTGGAGACACTCATCTCAGGCACCCTATTATTTGATGAATGTACGAACCAAGAAAATCAAAGCTCTTGCGCATGATAGTGCCCACTTACGCAATGTTAAATTGTCACCGGATGGTACCATGGTGGGATATGTTCGCAATCACAATATCTATGTAATGAATATTTCATCTGGTGTCGAAACAGCCCTCACGGATGATGGGACAGAGAACATTCTAAACGGAGAATTTGACTGGGTATATGAAGAGGAATTTGGCTTGGCAGACGCCTGGAGGTGGTCACCTGACAGCAAAAAAATAGCTTTTTGGAAATTTGATCAGACCGCCGTGAAGGAATTCAACTTAGTCGACGAAACGTTTCTGTACAATAAGATCTCCAAGCTAAAATACCCCAAGGTTGGTGGCCAAAATGCCACAATTAAAATTGGTGTTGTAGATCTGAAAAAGCAGAAAACAAAATGGATGGATCTGGGCAAAAATGGTGACATTTATATTCCCAGAATTTTCTGGACGAACTCCTCCTCATCAATGGCAATGGTGCGGTTGAATAGGGAACAAAATCATCTAGATATGCTCATGGCCAACACAAGAACCGGTAGGACGAAAACCATTATTTCAGACGATGACCCCTGCTATGTCGATGTACAGCATGACATATCGTTCTTGAGGCACAAAGATGAGATTGTATTCTCATCTGAGAGCAGCGGTTACCGCCATGCTTATATTTATGATTACAGCGGAAAATTGCTCCAGCAAGTGACCAAGGGGGACTGGGAGGTAACTGAGATTGTCGGTGTCGATGAAACAGAGAGTTGGCTTTATTTTTACGGGAAGAAAGACTCACCACTTGAGCAGAATATTTATCGTGTAGGTCTGGATGGAAATGACTTAACCAGGATTTCACCACAAGCAGGCTGGCATACACCACTATTCTCCCCTGATTACAAGTATTTCATTGATACTTATTCTAATGTTACCACGCCCTCTATTACTGTATTGAACAATACTGAAGGAAGTCTCATTCGTGTGTTGGATGAAGGTAGAATCGAGGCTCTCACAGGAAGAAATATTGTTTATCCTCAATTCAAAAAAGTCATGACTGACGATGGTATAGAATTGAATGCATATTTGATTAAACCCCACAATTTTGATTCTAATAAGAAGTATCCTGTTCTTGTATATGGCTATGGTGGACCTGGCTCCCAAAAAGTTGTGAACCGGTGGGGAGATTATAGGAGCAAATGGCATCAGTATATGAGTGAGCAGGGCTACCTTATATTTTGTCTGGATAACCGTGGAACAGGGGGTAGGGGAAAAGCCTTCAAAAACCTTTCCTATGGCGATTTGAGTAAATGGTCAGTTTACGATCAAATTGAAGGCGCCAAATATTTGAGTTCTTTGCCATTTGTTGATCAGGATCGATTGGGATTCTGGGGGTGGAGCGGTGGCGGTTATCTCACTATTGCTCTTATGACCCGGGCCGCAGATTATTTTAAAGTGGGTATTTCAGTTGCACCGGTTACAGATTTTAGAACATATGACACCATTTGGGCTGAAAGGCACATGGGAATGCTCAATAAAAACAAAGTTGGATATGAAAAGGCAAATCTTAACAATTACGCCGATCTTTTAAAGGGGAAGTTGCTCATTATTCACGGTACCCAGGATGATAATGTACATTACCAAAATACGCTCTTTTTTATTGATAGATGTGTTGAGTTAAACAAACCGGTCGACTCCTTTTTCTACCCCAACAGAAATCACAGCATCAAAGGCGGGAATACGCGCCTTCACTTATTTACAAAAATGACAGATTACATCACTACAAATTTGTAAAGAGCTTATATCATTTCGGGACAGTTCAAGGACACATAATTAGTTAATTCGGATATATCAATTGGTTAGAAAACTTTGAGTTAGCACACGTAATTGTTACGGACTGGAAATGGTGTACTTCGAGGGCTAAGGCAACAAAACATGCAGGTTAAGGTTAATTCTGCTCCAATCCATTATTATTCACTAGCCATAAATTAACAATCCCTAGTCCTTACCAGTTGCAATTGTCTTTATACTACATACAGCGGATTCTCAATATCATTTCCTACATTATTATATTACAATATCACTCCTTGAATAAATAGACTGTACGTTGTCAAAGTAATTCGGACAGATATGCTCAGAACTTAAGAGATACATTTGGGCCATCCAAGATGTTACGCGAACACCTCTTGGTGTCGCAGTTTCAAGTTGATTCGCTTCCTCTCCAGAAGCGTTTTTTGTTT
>JABIFG010000125.1 GCA_018650795.1 Fidelibacterota bacterium | reverse complement strand
TGCCTGATAGTAGGATTGCCAGAGAAAGTACGTGTCGTATCATAGCCAATATTAATAAACCATGTCTGCGTAAAAACTGCTGTAGAGTCATATCCATTTACATATTTCTCAATAAAGGATATTTTTTCATTTGCTCTGAATGATGGGTAGTCTGGGTCTGGAGAAGTGTTAGGTATACCTGCACCAAAAATTACCATCTGTACTTCTCTAAAAGGATCTAGCATCCCATTATTATTAATATCTTCACCAGAATCAATAACACCATTATCATTCAAATCTTCTATAAAACTCGTATTGAATATCCTGAAGGGCATTTGTGCAGATGGCGGGACGACCATATTGGTGTTGGGGTTATCCCAGTCCCAATGAATCTCGTAATCACAGGCATACGTTTCAGTAGTTGTACCCATTTGAATATTATACTGTGGTGCTTCATCACTGCCCTTATTCTGCCAATACACTGTATCAACTGATGGAAATGATTGATTCTCCAAGTAGAATTGGAATCCACCCCAGACCTCCGAGAACATGGTGGAGGTTCCTACTTCCCAATCAGTGAGAATAGTATCTCCAGAAGCACTGTCCACAACGCTGTAGGTTGGATTGAGATGATAATAGGGATTATTGCAATTCGGTGCATAGCAGTCGGGCTCTGCACTAATCGTAATGAAGTACGTATTAGTATTTACTTCCACTTCTTCAGGATTAGTAGGAATCACTTCAACCTCACCAGTACCAACTGTCCAAGGTGCTAATTCCAGTCCCCATGATGCAGGTGCGTTGGAAGGGCGCGCATCTGGAGTAACACTCACAAATTGTGGCAGGAACGAGCTGTTGCCCCTGAAATTTTCAAGTGACTCCAATGGATCCCATTCACCTGTAGGATTCGTATAAGAATTCTGGAGTGTATCCATACCAATATCATAGGCCACAACCGAGTATGAGTAGGTCACGCCATTGAGCACATCACGATCTACATAACGATGCTCGAGACCTGTATTTTCTCCCAGATTAAACCAGGGAGCTACAGGATCTGGACCTGAGTAGTCAATACCATATAGGTCTTCATCTTCTTCAAGCGTTAAATCGAATTGCGCCAGAGGAATCCAGCCAACAGCTTGACCATCAGTGTTATAGATAACATCAGTATGTGGATTACCCCAAGTCGAACCACCATCAGTAGATCTGTATATTTTGTAACCTTCAAAATCTTCTATGCCAGTCACAATGTCTTTGGAACTTTCAGCTTTGGAATCCCAGTACAAGGTAATTTCTTCATCATCTGCTACCGCAGAAACCGTGGGAGCATCTGGAGGTGAAAATCCCTGATACTTCAGATCATACATGATCTGAGCCATCTCAGCATTCTTGGCCAGATCTGGAGGTGTATCAAAGGTTTCAGTGTTGGAAGGTGGATCACCCATGATCACTGCGAATGAAAAATAGGTCGTATCCCCTGCTGCCAGATCAAAGGGACCCGCAGACATGATGAAGACACAATCAAGTCCCACTTCCCCATCTTCACTACTTTCATCAAGCAATCCTTCCAAAGAATCAAAGTGAGGATTGAGAGTTCCATCGATACTTGGATGGAAATACCAGTCATTATATGAGCTATTTAATGGATTGGGTGTTGAGTTGGCAATTCCGCGCCATTCCCAATCTTTATAATTTCGATTTTCAAGTCCCACATAAGAGGTATCACCAGCCATGAGGGCAAACATGATGTTCTCTTTGTCAAGGGCACCCGGGCAACCTGCAGCTCCTGCATAGCCATCGGAGCAACTCGACCCACCATTTTCATCCTTCAGGACACCGGGACGTTTATACCAATCAAACCAATGCCAGTCTGTGAGACCCAATGCTTGTCCTTGTTGTATATCAATGGAACCATCTCCATTAATATCAAGGTCCTCTGAAGCCAGAGGTGTATCCAGTAGCTTCAAAGCGGAGTAAGCCAGGTTGGTAGCAGATGTACTGCGGTCATCCCAATCCCAGATATAGGCCATATCATACGTAGTATCAAAAGCCATCATATCATCATCATTGGTACGGCCTGTATACTGACCGTTTTCAAGACGAGAATACGAATCCACATCAAAATAGAAACCACCATAGGCGCCTTCATAATCAAACCCGTTCACGCCAGCATTACCGATGAAATTACGACCCATCATTTCGTAGGTGACGGTCCCATCTGAAGCCGTAGTGGGCACCCAGACGGAATCAGCAACATCATCACCATTGGTGTCCATTGGGAAACCTTTATAGGACTCATTGATAACTTCTACAGTAAAAAAGGCAATATCTTCTGCATAGGAACGTCCATAGGAGTGGGCATTTACAGTGACACGCATACCCATTGAATAACCCTGAGTCATATCCTCATCGCGCACAGCCAGCCTGTCATCAAATTCGATGTAAATATCCTGGTCACCGACGTGTCGACCAACAATTTCCTGTCCTTTATTCGGACCTTCTGTCGCTACAGCCCAATCTCCAGGCCAGGTCCTTTCTTCCAGTCCGGTATTGTCATTGATACGCATGGGCCAAGTATCTGGGATATCACTGGATGCCAGCAAGGGGTAGGGATCGCCGCTGTCAGTATAGATACCACCATAAATTTCGCCAGCCAGGACATCGCCGCTATGGAGATAACCATAATGGCTTTCAACAGATTCCCAGTCGACCTGTTTTTGATCCTGAACGCGGTCAAACCACGATTCAGAGACCGTTGAGCCCCAGTACACCAGGGTATCTGTTCGATAACTCTCCAGACCAGGAACATAAGGTGGACGCGTGGCCCATGGTGTCATTTCTCCATCGGCATTTCTACCAGGAACACCAAGAATAAAGGAAACATCTGAAATATACTGATAGCCTTTATACAAGCCAGATGGTGAGCTATTGTCGTCAAATGCAATGAAAGTACCATAGTTATGGGTTGCAAATTGCAGCTCCCCCTTGCTCATATATCCTCTGGCACGATTCAGAACCGGATCAAAGGCAGAAGCTTTGCCAAGACTGGCAGAGGGACGGATGTTGGGTTCAGCAGCACCAAGCCAGTTTGGGAGAACAAGGCACAAAACAAATATTGGAAACAGCCAAGACAAGGGAGACTGAGAAGACGGAGGAGTGATCATTTTTTTCATCATATCACCTAGAATTTCACTTTAACGGTCAGGTCAACCTGACGTGGTGAGGAATAATAATATGGTCTATCATAGAAGGTCAGCGAACTACTCCCACTTTCGATGGCAGTCGTCGCTCTACGACCAGGATCTTCAGGACTTCCGGTTTCTTCATAAATATCGATAATATTCTCTCGATTTAGCAAGTTCCGTACAATCAGACCCATGGACCAACGAAATCCAACAAAGCTGACCGTTTTTCTGATGGCCATATTGGTTTCAATGAACCAGGGCATACGCTCTGAGTTAGTGGCACCAGATCGATTCAGATTGATGTCAAAGGGTGTATATGGCGAACCCGAGATTCCAACGAGGGTCACATGAACGGCAGTTTTGTTCAAAGGATACACCCCAAAGAAACGGGGTGAGTTCTTCTTGTCAAATTGATAACCACCAGTCATGGTCAGGTTGTGGGTTCTATCGTAGGACATCAAGACCTCTTTCTTGGGCATCGATTCAGGTGTATCTGAAGAGCGATATCCCTGCCAGGCATCAGCACGATTTGCTGTTGCTCGCGAAAGTGTATATTGAATATCAGTTGACCATGCTGTACCACCACGTTTTATCAAACGCAAGTCCAGCCCCCGTGCTGATCCATAGTCATAATTCACAACCACGGCATAGCTATATGGGAAGGCTTGTACCCGCTCAGTGGATCCAAGGTCAGAATAGTCTTTCGACCAGCCCACGACGCCTAACTTCCAAAAATCAACAAACTCCCAGTTCAAGCCAAACTCGTAAGCAGTAACACCTTGAGCCTGAACATGGCTGTTGCCTACAATGGGAAGTGCTGTTGTCAAATCATTGTCATCATTGAGATAAATATTTCGATAAGTCAGATTTTGATAATAACGACCATAACCGAAAGTAAAGGTAGCCCGGTCTGTTATAACATGAGAAATACTCAAACGGGGTGACAATAATACATTCCATTCCGTAGGTACTTCTCCAGAGGTTTTATTACGAGGATCAGCCCAGGAGCTATCCAGAGAATTCTGAATATCGAACCGGATACCAGCATTAATCGTCATCCAGGGATATTCAATCTTGTCCTGAACATAGGCGCCAATCTCAATGGGTGATTTCTCTCCAGTACCATAAATGAATTCATCGAGTGCTCCATCGCGCTCAATAGTTCCCGGCAATCCATAAGTCTCACCATAGGGAGGATTCAACCAGGGTAATTGAGTTTCATCAAAGGTGATGAGATGACGTTTCACATCCACCCCACCTCGAAGTTGATGATGCTTGTTCACGCGACTGGTAATATCAATTTTCACCTCATCGGTAACCGTCTTGGTGTGATGGCGATAGCGATCAGCCCCAGCGGAACCATATTCATAAAACATGATGTAATAGAGTGAATCACGCATAGCTGCGAACTCTGCCGCACTCAAACCTGCTGGTGAGGAAAAGAGTTCATAAGTAGAGTCGGGATAATACATGTATTGGAAGGGAGTATATTGACCTTCAGCAAGATGCTCCTGTAGTGGATCCCCAAGACGCCAGGTCTTGATATTTCCATCTTTATCAGAGTATTCCAGAGAATCCAGTGGATCAATCAGGTTGCCATTTGAGAGTCTTCTAGAAGAAACTAAGTTGCCACTGTCATCGAAATTTTCTTCTAGAAAAATATCTTCAATCTTGATTCTGTCGTAAGGGCCAATGGCAATTTGCTCAGCATGATCCACAATGATATGCAATTTGGTTGAATCATAACTGGCTCCCCCAATATGTTGAGGACCGCGCCAGTAATAGGTTATCATGGTTCTCAGACAGCCGGGTCCCCAGGATTCAAAGTACATCGTTTCATCTGCATCGTTGGCAATGGATACACCTGGAGCAAATTTTTGATCATTTTCATACGGAATATCACAATCGCCTTTATAATCCACACCATTGTGGAGCCCACGGGCTTCAGTACCAATTTTATATTCAACCCAATCTGGATAGCCATCCCCATCCATGTCACCATCTTCAACATCGATTTCCATTTCCTGGGTAAAACGAGATGCACTAATTGTGTAATAGGTCTTTTCATTGAGTTGGTGACGAAATTCTAAATGAAATCTTTCGGAAAACTTGTGATTAACGTTTTTGTTCTCTTCGTAGAATTGATTCCAAGGACCAAAAGTTTTGAATTTTGAATCAACAATCCAATGTGAAAAGTTCAAAATTTTGTAGGCATCAATCTTCCAATGCAATTTGGTGAAGACATCATAGGTCTTATCGTAACCGAAAGCCCTCCAGCCTGCCTCACGGTCTAGCCAATGCACTTGATTAGCCTGGTTCTGCAGGTTGCCTGGATCACCTTCGATATAAACTTTATCATCAAACTTCAGCACTGCATAGGAACTGTTGGAATAATCAGCGGCAATGTGAAAGGTAAGATTGCTCATGCCAGGAATAATTGGACCAGAAAATGATCCGGCAAATTCTTTATAATCCCTGAGGCGATCTTGCTCAGAGCTGAGGGCACCAAGATTGCTGGTTTTCCACTCAAAAGTTCCTTTGTAGCTATCACCACCGGTTGCGGTGATAATATTCACAATCTGAGACATGGCATCACCATACTCAGCATTAAAAACACCGGTCTGTGAAATGAGGTCCTGGACCGCGTGAGTCCCCAGTCGCGTACCTCTACCGAAGCCACCACCATAGATGGGGTTTTCGATGTACATACCGTCGATGGTGTAACCGATCTCACCAGACCGGCCTCCACGGACATGGATTTGTTCAATTCCACGATCAGCATATCCAGGGATACCATTTTCGGCACTTTTAATTTGAATCACACCACTTTGAAGAGTGAGCATTTCAGTTAAATCACGGGCAGGCAGGTTCTGAATTTCTTCGGCAGTACGAACCAGCTTCTTCACAGTCACATCTTTTTCCACGAGAGGTCTTTCAGCAACTACTGTAACTTCTTGCCCCTCGATGATTTCTTCATCCAGAGACACATTCAGAGGTGTCGTCTGGTCCATCACCACACCTACATCTTTATATGTCACCCTGGCGTAACCAATCATCCAGACCTGAACACTATGCACTCCAACCGGCACATTTTGAATGTAGAACTCACCTTCAAAATCAGTCGATCCACCTAGCCCCAACGCGCTAATCATTACCTGGGCACCAATAATAGGTTCGCCGGTGTTGCTATCTATTATTCGCCCTGATATGGTCCCTACGGTAGCAGACCAGGCCATAGTAACACTTAACAATACGAGACTGAATTTTAACCAAACACTTCTCATGAAATCTCCCTGCAGCTGTGAAGCTTTTTACATGCATTTTATTGGCTCAGCATGCTAGAGCCAGAAAACAAAAAGAGGTCAGCTAAAAAGCGACCTCATCTTGATCAGAGCGAAGGGATGTTTTAATTTTGTTAAAACATCCCTTCACACTCTCAGATGACCTCTTTATCAAGTCAGAATTATTATTTAATCAACAGCATCTTTTTAACATCTTGAAATCCTTGGGATTTCAAACTATAAAAGTATGCCCCGCTAGCCAGATTGTTGCCAGCAAATGTATATTGATAATTGCCTGATGTGAGAAATCCCTGATGTAGGGTTTCTACTGCACGACCAGTAATATCATATACGGTCAGCTCAACCATCCCGGATGTGGGAATGCTGAAACCAATTGTTGTTGAAGGGTTAAAGGGATTTGGATAATTCTCTTTAAGCTCAAAAGTCGCAGGCTGAGCAACTTCATTATCAACAGATACTGGACCCAGGGTGGTTTTCATAAAGTATACCTTGTTTAGGTAGTCTTGTCCATTCTCTGGGTCAGCGACAGTGCCTTGATTATAATCAGGCATCTGATACATGATATAGACTTCTCCATCCACACCAAACCTATTCATGTGTGGATACATCTCATCCAGATTGGGTTCGAAGGTGTGGGTAAGATTTACACCCTCACTCCAGGTAGCTCCATTGTCATCGGAGTAACTGCCAAATACATCAAAGTAAGCAAACCAGTCAGCACCAATTGTAATTGTGTCTGAGACTGCATAGTAGGTTGCATATAGTTTAGAATCATCATTGATATCCGTGGCCATACTCATCCCATTATACTGATAACTGTAACTACCACCGATAACGGCCCAGGTTAAATCCTGGGTTGCCAGGAAACTAATACTCAGATCAAGAGATCCACTACCCGCTAGAAAATTGGCATCCTCAGCATAAAAATGATAGAGTCCATTTTCGTCCGACCAGCGTCCCCATAGACCATCTGTTTCCGATGGCAATACAGGAACGAAGGCATGAAAACCACCGTTTGCATCGGTGAGGACTTCCGTATCATAACCTAGAAAAGGTGCCCAATCTTCTGCAAGATGAGCCCAACTACTGTCACTATCTTGAACACTATCCGGGAAAACTGTTGAGAAGTGAGCTATCGAATTCTCATCACTCAGGTAGAACCAGTCACTCCATGTGAGTCCAAAATCAGTGGTTTGTTTTACGAAGAGGGTGTGGTTGGCAATTTCATTTTCATTATGCCAGTAGGATGTTAAGGCATAATAGCCGACACCGTCATCGTTAATATCCATATTCCCATTTGAAGTATAGTTATCCTCGCCATCAAAACGAAAATCAAGGGAATTTTCCACCAAAATATTTGGACCAATCATAGGCAAGGTTGTCCCCTGCCAGGCCCCATTAGATTGGGCACGAAAATGGATGCGATCCTTGTTTCCAGAATTATCACCGGCAACTATGTTTATAACATAGTCTCCTGCATCATCCACGTTTTGAGTCACAGCCAAATTCCAGGTATCATGGGATAATGGACTTGGGTGGAAATCAACACCAGGAAACCAGAAACCGCCACCATAGTTAAAAAGATCAAAGGTGTAATACGCACGTCCACCGAATTCTCCACCACCGGGAAAACCTCCCTGGATTCCATATTCGTTCCAGAGTACAACTGGATAATTTTCGGCGGCCAACACGGACGGATATCTCCCTAAGGCGCCCCCATTCACATTAAGCCCTAACCCAAAATTCAAATTAGAAGAGGTTCCCCAAGACTCACCACCATCTAATGAGACGGCCGACCCAATCGCTCCTGAACTCGAATTGTTGTTAACATCATATTGGCGATACGCCATGACGATTTTATCGGTATCATACGGGTTCACTGAGATGGGGTTAGTTTCCGAGGAAATCATACCATAACCGTTTAGAGAGGAGTCTATAAGGACAGCATTGCCTTCACGCAAACCTGTCGAATAGCCTCCCTGTGGTGCATTAAATGAAACTAGCTCACCCTCTGGTTCAGCATCACTTTGCATTGCTGCCGACACATATTTACCTGGATTAGGAATATTTTTCCCCACTAGACCTATGGCTAATGCGCCTATCAGGACCATTAAAACTAACTTTCTCATCGTACTTCCTTTCACTTACAACCTAGTCATTACAATTATCACGCATCGACTTGCATCATAGTTTCCCCCTCTTCCTATTGCAAGATCAAACAGGAGGGGAAACGATCACAAAAATAACACGGAGTATAAGGCTCAGCCAAATACCATTTGCGTAACAACTACTGCTGCTATTATGCCTGCCAGGTCAGCCAGTAATGCTGCGGGGAGGGCATGGCGGGTTTTCTTGACACCAACGGATCCAAAATATACTGCCAGTATGTAAAAGGTTGTTTCTGTAGAACCTTCCATAATAGCAGCCATGCGAGCTGGGAGTGAGTCCGGTCCGTATGTGCTGATCAATTCAGACATAATTCCAATAGCCCCACTACCACTTAGAGGTCGCATAAGTGCCATGGGAATCACTTCTCCGGGCATTCCAATCCAGGAAGTAAGCGGACTAAGCAAGCCGGTGATTAAATCTAAAGCACCGGACGCTCTAAAAGCTCCAATGGCGACAAGGATGGCCACTAAAAATGGGATAATTCTAACAGCGACCTCAAAGCCTTCTTTGGCCCCTTCTGTGAAAGCCTCGTATACCTTAACCTTCTTGTACCAGCCATGGCCCACAATAGCCAGGAGAAGAACGGGGATGGCAACAGCGGAGACACCATTCATAATTCCCTGAAACATATTAGACCTCCTTCCCTTCTGACGCAGCGGATGCAGTCTCAACCGTTGGCATGCGATATTTGGGTAATTTCTGTAAGGTCTTAATAGCAATGATAGCCACAGTAGTTGAAACACCGGTTGCAAGGATAACCGGACCTATGATTTCAGCTGGATTAGAGGCATTAGCGGCGGCACGTATGCCAATAACGGTGGCAGGGATAAAAGTCACTGATGAAGTATTGAGAGCCATGAAGGTGGCCATAGCATTGGTGGCAGTATCCTTAACCTTGTTGAGTTTTTGCAATTCCTGCATAGCTTTTAATCCAAGGGGGGTTGCTGCATTTCCAAGACCCAGCATATTGGCTGCAATATTCATTACCATGGCACCCATAGCAGGATGATCTGGAGGGACATCTGGAAATAGTCTTACCATAACAGGGCGTACTGCGCGGGCAAATAACTTAACCAGTCCCGATTCTTCAGCAATTCGCATCAGACCAAGCCAGAGAGCCATAATTCCTATGAGTCCCATAGCTAAATTCACTGAAGCTTTGGCAGAATCAAATAGACCCTTGGTAAGGTTAGTCAGCGGGACAAAGCTGAGATTCATCGTAAGTCCAGCCACACTACTATAATCCAGGCCGAGACATTGAAATCCTGCGACCAGGATCCCACCAGCCATCAACACTATCCAGATGGTATTAATCATTTTGGCTTCCTTTATCAGACTTTGAAGGTTTTTTTTCAGCTCGCGCTATATACTTATCAATCATTTTGCTTCGACGGCGACGAAAGAAGAAGGCAAAAATGATAATTCCCAAGGCATAACCTATGGCAGCAGCGATTGACATGAAAACTCCTAATTGGGGCTTAAACTAATTGAATCGCTGATGAATGAAATCAGATATTGGCTGGATGGACAATAATTGCTTGGAATTTAATCCACTGGTTCGGTGATTCTGATATTGTGCTCTTTATCAGCATACTCAATGATACCCACAGCACCATCGTAGAGCCAGATCAGTCGTTGAGTAATCCGAACGTCATATTGAGCGCGATAAAGTTCATTAAATTCATAATAGCCGGAACTATCGGTGAGGGTTTCCAGGGGTCCCAGATATTCACCCTGATAAAGCTCAGTCATGGTCACTCGGATCATCGCTTCAGGTACAGGCATCCCTGTCGACTGTCGGGTTATGGTGCCGTAAAGTTTATAGGTGGGATGGGCTGGTGGGTCAACTGTCAAACCCTGCTTATCCCAACACGAATGTAGTGCCATGCTCAGGATAATTAGCAGGAGGAGAATATTTTTTTTCATTGATAAGGGTACAAACAACAAGCTATTCTGACTCGGTTGAATCAGGGGTTATAATGACAATGTCGTAAGTTTTATCCTCATATTTAATAATGCCCACCTCAGATAAATACGCTGTATCCAGACCGAACATCACCATGATATCATAGCGTCCCCGATACAGATCAGCAATTTCGTAATAACCCGCTTGATCAGTGAGAGTACCCATGGAGTCTAAAAAATCACCCTGGTATAATTCGGTCATGATGACGCTGACTTCCTTAGCTATAACTGGTAATCCAGTGTCCTCATAGCTAACGGTTCCCGATAAAGTATAAACAGGGTGAGCCGGTGGATTGGTAGTAATATCCTGCTTCTTCCAGCATGAATTTAGCATGAGGAGGGTTACCAGGGCTAGTATGGTCAGTCCTGATCTCAAAGATCGATACCAATGCCTACTCGAACCCGTCTGTTCAAATCATACGCGCCTGGATCATTGAGAACTCCACCGGGATATCCGTTTGAATCAACCCAGAGAACATTGGTTTCATCCAGCAAATTGGTGACTTCAAAAAATGCATGTAAGTCGCGTTGGCTGGACATATTCCAGGATCCGTTTAAGCGGAGGTTCATCTTTTGGGTGGCATCCATGCGCTCACTATTAGGCGATGTATATTCGCCATTGTCCTCAGTATAAGGTAATCCTGAATTGTAATGATAGGTGAGGATGGTTGAGAGCCAATCCATTGGCGACCATTCCAGATTGAGTACCAGTGTATGGCGTTGATCCCAGCTTAATGGATAGAGTTCTGAAGCTCTTGTGCTGGCTTCAGCATTGCGCCATAAACCTTCCAGACTATATGAGGACGAGCCCATGGCTGTCATCATGGTATAGGCTAGATTTCCACTGAATGTAGATCCAATTTGTCCCTCGAGAAAAATCTCCAGTCCCTGGATGGCGGATTGTCCAATATTCACAAATCGGGTAAAGCCTTCTTTCTGGTAGTCGTCGCCATAAACCAGGAGGGTATTCGAATCGATAAGATTGATGACATCCTTGGTGAATACAACCATATCGATGAGACCCCAGGTGCCCAATGGCTGCATAAAGCCAAATTCAAGAGCCCGAGTCTGGGCTGGTTCCAGGTCAGCATCTCCAATGGCGGAGAATCCATTGGCCACATTGAGATTAGGATTGGCATACAGATAATCAAAAATGGGCATCTGAAAAAAGTAACCATAGTTAAAATGGAATTTGCTGCGATCATCGATGACCCAGGCAATGCCAATACGTGGACTAAAGCTGGTTTTTAGGGATGCTGCAGTGGTGGAGATGGTGTCCATCACCCATTGATCATCTGATTCTGTGAAATCAACTTCTATCTCAGGGCGTTGCGCTCGAGGATCGAAAAAATCGTAGCGAACACCACTGTTGATGACCAGATCGCCAGTTCCGTATTTCCCCTGGACAAAGATGCCACCGCGTCGAGGGTCATACTCGTATTCACTATCATAGGTGATGTATACCGGGAAGCCATCACTCCAATTTTTAATATCTCTTCTTAAAACATTCTTGCGATAGAGATGATACTGGGTGAAGCTTGCTCCCATTTTGATCTGAAGATCCTCAGAGGCCTGATGAGTCGTGACAAACTTCCCGTACTTCTGGGTCTCCACATGATCCATCCACCAGGGATACACACCTGATACAACATAACCTGAATCTGAGGTAACTGGAACCGCCTGAAGCATATCAGATTGTCCATAAATCGATCTGATAAAACTGTAGTAGCTGAAGCTGGCTTCATAAAATGTTGCCGAGGTGAGGGTATGACTCAAGGTAGCAGCCAGTCGATTACTGTATTTGGCTTGTCCTGGTAGAGCCGTCAAATTGTATTTCCAGAGATGATCATAGTCCCGCCATTCCCAACTGGAATAAAGATTTTGCAGGGTGAGCTTGAGTGTCTGATTTAATAAATAAGTACTTAATTTACCGGTAAGATTGAAATTCACCGTGGAATCCGGGTCCATAATGCCCATTTTTCTCACGCCAAATTGTTCCTGGAGTAATCTGCTGCTGGGGACGTGGATATCACCTGAGACAAAATAGGATGCTCCAGATGAGAAAATGGGTCCACCCATGGCCAGATCATATTTATACTCATGCGCTTTGTCAGTGCTATTAAAGGGTCTTGGATCCTGTGAATAGTCCAATAAATGAGCTTGAGCTTTGAAGAAAAACTTGTCCCGCCCTTCTTTGGTCAAAATATTCACTACCCCTGACATAGCATTTCCATACTCGGCGGTAAAGCCACCAGTTTGTACTGAGATATCAATGATGGCAGTATTGGGCAATTCGGTTCCAATCTTGCCATCAACAATGTTCTGGATGGGCATTCCATCCACGAGGTAGACCAGCTCTGTTTTGCGACCCCCACGAACATGTCCTGCGGCTACGCCTGGTTGGGCCTCAACCAATTCCTGATAATTCTGAACAGGAAGTTTATCCAGCTGTTCTGGTGATATGAACCGTGTAGTAGAGGTGATCTGTTGGGTAAGATCCATGGTTTGGGATTCAACGATAACGGTTTCTCCAGAAAGTGTGGCGGCCTGCAGTTCGACATCAATCTGGGTCTGTAAATCGATAATTACAGGGACACCCGTGACAATCTGTTTGCTGTATCCAATCATTTCGAAACGTAGATCGTAATGTCCAGGGGGAATATTTACTAAGATGAATGTTCCGGATGCATCACAGACTGCTCCCCTATTGCTGCCATCAATGATGACCTGTACACCTGCTAATGGTTCTCCAGTGCTGCCCTCGGAGACATGACCGCTGATGGTACCGCTGATACCGGCAAAAAGATTCGTACTCAATAATAATATTAGCAGGAAGATTAAAGCGAGATTGAAAAATTTCGGTGGCATTATATGTTTCTATTTCTAATTCGTATTGCTTGATTGGTTGGAATGTGTCATACCATATTCAGTTAAAAATGCACGCATACAATAATTACCCCTTAGAAAGCGCTTCGAGAACCTCAGCGTCCCACCATAAGGAAACAGGGCATAATACAGTATGACACATTATGCGCATTTGAAAGTGCAATTGGTATTGTTTGAATTGATTTCAACTCCTATTACAAAAGAGGCCGCCAGAATATGGCGGCCTCTCGTAAAACATGTCTCTAAAATAAAATTTATTTTAGATAGAGCATCTTGCTGGTGGCTGAGTATTTGCCAGCATTCATCTGGTAAATGTACAGACCTGATCCAACAGGTTTTCCGCTCGCATCAACACCATTCCACTGTACGTTATATACACCAGGAACATAGCTGCTATTGACTAGGTCAACAACTTTCTGTCCCAGCATATTGTATACAGAGATTACAACATCACTTGAAGTTGGAACTTCAAAAGAGATGGTTGTGTTGGGGTTGAAGGGGTTGGGATAGTTCTGAGCAAGACTGAACTCAGTTGGCAGACTTGCAAGATCATCAACAGAAGTGATTCCAAAGAAAGAAGTCACTGCTACTGCCTGTGGTGCATCTGCTGTGAAACTATACCATGTATATGGCGCAGCATTGATACTCATTGGGTCGAAACCAAAGAATACAACTTTATCATCGTTAACAACACGATGTAGACCGATAGCAACTGGAGAGGCACCAAAGGTAGTCATATTTACAGTAGCGGCATCAATGACTTCAAATCCGTCCAACCAGTTAGAAACTGAAATTTCATAGGAAGGATCATACATCAGTGTATCAGCAGCTGCCATGTGTGTTGTATAGAGAGCGCCAGAAACGAGGCTTCCATCAACAGCTTCGATAGCAGTTGGAGCACTTGAGCTGGCATTGATATCATTATAGCTATGAGTAATACCAAGTACATCATACTCGAAATCACCAGCTACAAAATCCATATCAGTCCAGTTGCTTAAGGCACCAAACCATTCGTCACCAGCGAGCATATAATTCTTCTCGCCTTCAGTTAACCAAGCGGTGACAACGGCACTGTTATCGTATACTGGACCATCAGTAGCAATCTCAATGATGGTAGTATAGGCTGAGGCCAAACCAGGACTCAGAGCTTTATCCCAGAGATCATACTCCATATCGGTATATGCAAAGTAGTAGTCTGCAGGATAACCTGTTGGTGGCAATCCGTTAAACACAACGAGTGCATCATATGCTGGAACAAAACGTTCGAATTCCATGGCTTCTTCGTTAGCTGGTGGGTAGGAGCTTGTAGCACCATCAGATGTGGCTTCAATACCCCAATAGTAAGATCCAGCTTCGGTTACGTCAGGAATCTGAGCTGTGTATGTATCACCATCAGCTGTCATAGCGATTTCTGTCCATGTAGCACCATCATCAGCACTAAAAAGAACATTGGCTGTGATAGCATCACCATCGAAATCTTCGATAGTAGCTGATACATCATAAGGACCAGCAAGTACGGTTCCTGAAGGACCATCTACATCGTAGATAGCAGCAGGAGAGCTTACGCCCATCCATTCCAGGGCACCTTCAAAGAACATGTCAAACTGATCTGAGGTCAATGAACCATCAGCGGCTGTATCAACAGCAGCATCGGGCATGAAACCAAAATAAGCAGTTTTGAATGTTCCTTCATCATAGGCAACACCATAGCTCAAGCCATCATTTGCACCAGCAAATAGGATAGCTGCAGCGGCTGGAATAACAGGGTCACCCCAGTTAGTTGTTCCATAAACGGTATGGTTAATAACCATAGGTGCAGCTGCAAATTCCATATCCATAGCTGTTCCACCGATACCATAAAATGCTGTGTCAGCGATTGAAACGTTATCATCATCAGCAGGATCATTTGTTCCAGATCCGATACCAAAATAATCATAAGCAAAATCGCCAGCAGCAAATGTGATCTCAGCAGGTAAACCGTGACCAAAATACCAGTCCTGATCAGCAAGGATTAAGCTTCCGCCTGCATCCAGGAAGGCAGCAAAACCAGGATCATCTTCACCTGCTACAGCAGGAACAACAGAGGTTCCCCAACCGTAAACAACGATGTTTGACCATCCAGCATTGATAACGGATGCATCAATACCCTGTTCATCAGAAACATTCCAATATTCGAAAACGATTCCGAGATCTTCGGCAAGGCTTTCATAAAGGACGTTGGCTTGTTGATTATCATCACTACCATCATATACAATAAGGAGGTCAGCATCTGGGTTGCCTGGTTCTGTAATTTCAAAACTCAGGTGTACAGATTCGGATGCAAGACCATCATTATCAACAGTGGTTATCCAATATTCAATCTCATCACCAGGTGTGAAAGTACCAGAGATATCATAACTGTACCAACCATTACCATCGGGTAATATATCAGAAGCAGTCAATCCACCAGTAGTTTCTACACCATCATTGACCATCCAATGAAAAACGATATCATCAGTACCATCAATGGCTGTACCATCTTGAACGTCATCAAATAGATCGGCATCAATGGTAAAAGGACCCGTGGTGTTATATGAATTATTGGCTTGAACCAGTGTGTTTACAGCAATTGGAGCGCCCCAGGGATAGGTAACTTTGACCATCATCATGAGATCAACAATAGGGTTATAGTCACCCCAGGCATTATCGTTCCAAGGACCGCCAAACCATGTATAACTCTCACCACCAGTTAAATTAGCAAGAGGGTCTATTTCTTCTCCACCCTTTACAAAGGCGATAACAAATGGGGGAACACTGCTCAAGTCAGTGGAATCTCCCACGACAAATGTGCCACCAATATCCAACTGGTATGACCAGTCAGCTACATATGCATCAACTGAGTTTGGTGTGATGGTTGTGCGAAATTCACCGAGTGGTGAATATGAAACCGTATCTGTTCCAATCACAGAAACTTCACCTGTTGGTGATGCAGCAAATGCTTCAGCGCTATAGTCAGCTCCAAAAGCATTGACATTACCAGGTGTGAACCACTGCATGTATACTTCTGTCACGACAGCAGGAGCAGCTGGAGTGAAAACAACTGCGAAGGTATCTTCGGCAGCTCCGGAACCCAGATAGTATTCTGCGTTGTCATCGACATGTTTTAATGTCCATAGCAGGTCTTCTCTGGTTGATTCGGCTGCTGGAGTGGCTGCGTTACGCTGAGTTTTGAGTCGAACGACCTCAAGACCGTTTGATTCATCAATCTGCTTAACTTCAATCAGGTTCGAGGGAACCTGATAGCCGCTTCCAGGCATCAAAACCTGAACACTGTTTCCAGTGGTCGGGATTTTGTCAACCTCGATTTTTGCAAATGCCATTGGCACTAAAAGCATCAGGGCCAAGGATATTGCGAGTAGCTTCTTCGTCATACATCATCCTCCTTTTAGGATTATTGTCTGGTTTTAGTTATTATATGTTACTAACTAATTCTATAAGTTCCGATAAAAACAGTCCAAAATTATCGGTATGGTAATAATCTACTGCAACCCGCTGCCCTACTTCAAACACCGGATTACCAAAAATCTCAAACCCAGTTCCACCCTCTTCAACTGAGTTGACTGAGTATACAGCGCCGTCATCAACTAGCGCAGAAACAGAATTTACATGGACCAACTGACGTCCGTTATAAACATTTACTCCAATTACACCACTCATGCCAGAGCCGTCAGTTGCTACAGCTACACCAGTACCCTCGAAATATTTTCCACTAGATACGGTTATTGAGCTGATCAGTGCAGCATCATCATTGCTGACGGAAGATACGAGAAAATTATCTGCATCTACAATATGAGTCAATTTCCAGCCAGAGCTGCGAGTAAGACTACCCACAAGGGTAGTCAAGTTTGCATCACCACCATCGCTGAGTCCTGAAAGTACTGTATAGTCCCCTGCGACAAGTCCATGACCTGAGGCTGTTACTTTGACCCAGTTCGCCGTAAGCTCACCAATACCAGCCAGCGTGGTTCCAGAATCGACAACCGTTACAGTTGTCATACTGCCGGAAACTGGCATTTCATGGGAGACATTATCCATGGCTATTCCAAGATCAACAATCTCTTGGAATGCATCGGCATAATCACCCTGAAAATAGGCAGCTGTCATGCGAATACGCTTCAAGGCATCAAGATCAACCCTGGTGTCATGACTAAACACATATGCGGGCTGGGAACTTAGTACTTGATCAACATAGTCGATGGCTGAATCATAGTCACCTTCAGCCAGGGCTATTCCGGCCAGACCACTTTGAGCATCAAGTATTATCTGAGCACCATTTTCTACATCCAGGAAAGCAAATGAGATAGCCGAACCTAAATAGATTCTTCCATTCTCAAGATTCAGGTCGCGGATATTACTCCATCCTAAACCCAAATACACCTCAGGGAGGGTCGCTTTTCTTTCAGCGGCAGCTGCAAATGTTTCCACAGCAATTCCATAGTTCTCCGTTTCAAATGCTGACCAGCCCTGTGACATGAGATCATCAAATGACTCAGGTGGGCCAACAAGGAAATCATCATCGCTAAATTCTGTAGAACAACTCATCATGAGTGCGACAAGTACAATGGCTAATAGTATTTTTGTATTCATTTTCGCATCCACCTTATTTCAACAATACCATTTTTTTAACCAAACGAATATCCGCACTTTCTACGGTGTAAAAATACACACCAGAAGCTACACGGACTTGACTTGCATCACGGGCATTCCATTGGACATCATGACGCCCAGCTGTATAATAACTGTCAGCAAGTGTGGTTATTTCCTGACCCAACATGTTAAATACCTTCACAGTAACCTGCATTTCCTGAGGCAGTGCAAAGGAGATCGTAGTACTTGGATTAAATGGGTTAGGATAATTTTGCTCCAAGGCAAAAACTGTTGGCAGGATTGAAGATTCTGAGGGATGATCGCCAGCTGCTATGACAAAGCGACCGAGGCTTCCAGTATTCGCCCGAATCATCATATCGTCGGCATCAACCGTACCACCTAAGTAGCGCCATTCACCATCGCTCATGGTATAGACACCCAGTTTTTCATTGGTGTCTATATCCTCGGATTCAAGGGAGAGCTGTAACGAGGCTGCTCTCTTCAATTGAATCTGGTCATGACCAATATAGATGATATCAGAGACTGCTCGAACTCCTTGAGGTAATTCATTTGTGGCTAGAATTCTCGAGGTCAGACTCTCATCATAGTTACCAGAAACGACATAACGAGAATGCGTGACTGCGTTGGCAGGCAAATGAAATTGTCCTGTACCATTTGGTAGAATCATAGCGAGCTGGCTGCTTGGTTTAGCCATACCCACACTGATGGTTCTAACCACCGGATCCAGAGACACCCCATTTTGGTCAATTCCACTAAAGACCAGGCTGTAATCCCCAACATCTCTCAGAGTATATTTTCCTGAATAGACTGACACAACACCATCGCTGACATCAAGGAGAGGAAGATCCACAGTAACTGTATCGAATTGCCCATTGACCTGTGCACTAGCTCCCTCTTCCCCAGTCAATCCATAAATGGGACGTTCAGAAACCACGAACAGATCCAGAAAGTTTTCTGCATCTGGATTTTGAACTGCGTAGAAATCACCAAATTCAGGTTTAGCCGTCACATTGGTGAAGATATAATCGTAGCTAACGGGTGGTTGTGCATAATCAGTTTTTGCAACAACTATGGCCAGGAGTTGGACCCCTCGACCCGTGTCCGGTACCGTAGATCTGAATTCAAACATAGGATCTGTTGTCATGGGCAATTGTCCACGGCTGGTTGCTGGATCAAGTTCGAAATCCACGACTTCAAAATCCTGAGTCATAATATCAAGATACCCACTATGCAATAAGACCTTACTGGCCTGGAAATTGATTCCATCATAACCATCGAACACCAGGGTATCCGAAGCATTCAAATCCGGTGACACAATATTGAAATTGCCATCAATATCTATGAAATACGATCGTGCAACATAGAAATTAAATGACCAGGGCTGAATGAGGTTTTTGGCGAAGGGAGCACCGGCTCCAGAGCTAACATCCCAGGGTAAATTCCCGGCATTCTTCCCTCCTGGTGAACCAGTTAATGGCAATGCTTCGAAATTGTATATCCCACCATATTTTAGCGATTCAGCATCACTCTCCTGATTGAGATCAAGAAAACAAGCCACTGCATAATTGAGATAACTCTGAGCCGCACTCATATCAAATCCTAGATCTGATAATGCACCATCAACGGCATCAACGCCGACAATTTCAGATTGAGCTATATTTTTTATAATAGCCAGGGAATCATTACCAACCCTGAATTTCTCAGTTAGATAGGTGAAATAGTTATAGACATTGAACAGGTCATTACGGGAATTCAACAGGCTTCCAGCAATGTAGGTCAGTTCATTATTGGCAGTGGATGCGGTTTTCACACCATCACCGAAAAACTTGATATTGCCAACAGTTTGCTCCTGCATTTTGAGAGCAACACCATAATGTATCCAGCGCTCTTGCTCAGGACGTTGAGACATGGCTGAAAGCAGCGTATACTGATATGTGAGTGCATTAAGCATTGACTCATCCCATTCAGCATAGGGAGCTTCACCAATTATTTGAGGATCAACATCCAGGTAAATCATGTCGCTCTGATTTGAATATTGAGAGTCAGTCGTATCAGTTAGACTGGCAAATCCATTTTCAAAGAAAGAATCCTGAGTATCGTTCCGTCCCAGGTCATATTCGTCAAGCAGATCAGCGAGGAAGATTATGAGTTTTCCATTCCCATCAGTATCTAGAGTACCACCATAGTAGGCATCCACTATAGCCTTGATACCCTTGGTACTGTCAATAGGTGTGGAGGTTTCAAAAGCAGTCTGAATTTCAAGCAGATTATCTTCGTCGATCTTGCCTTCAGCCCACATTTCATCATCAACATAGATATCGGCATACATTCCGATGAGTTTCAATGCCCCAAATCTTAGAGCGGGGCTAGGTGCGAAGGCTTCAAAACTACGCAGATAGAATGTACGACCAATGGAGGTTCTGAGTGTGTCAGTAGTAGACTGAAGCCCCGTGATATTCACGAGGGCTGATGCACTAGAAACTAAATCAGGAGCAATAAACACACTATCAGGTAAAGCTGTCAAGGCACTATATGTTGCTTCACTGACTTCAATGGACAGTGCTGAAGTATACGTATCCCCTGCTTCATTTAAAATGGTTCCAGCGATGCCGACACCTGCCAATGCAAAAGATGAAACGTCTATACCTGTATAAGTTACAGGTTCATTGACATCCAGTTCCAGCAACTTGGTAAATACGTTAAACCTGGCACTTTCAATTTCTGGTGCAGTTGTATCTGCTATAATGTCGCAGAATACTGAATCGTTGGCTCCGGTGGCTGCATTTCCATTCAAAAAGAGGAAGGCATTAAATATGGATTCATCCAGATAGGTCTGGAGTGAATTAATGTTGGGATGTGTTTCAAGTGCAATTGCATCTGCATCCAACAATTCAATATAAGTATTCTTCTTACTGCCTGAGTAGTAAACCTTACCTTCACCCAGGACTATAGCTGTGTCTGCAACCGTATCATAAAGCAGCATACCAGTCAATTCCTGATAATCAGCATCATCAAAGACAGTAAGAGCATCACCCTTATAGAATCCGACACCCAGCGTGAGATCCCAGGTCAGGGTCACAGTATGACTGTCATAATCATAAGCGGAGGAGATCAGCACAGGAGGCTGCTCGTTGGCCGATGCAGAAGACGTGAGGCGCACAGGGACATCTGCAAAGTCAGTATTACCATTATTCAAATTGTCATAAAGCGCAAAAGAATTCATGGCCAGGGTCATGGCTGATCCATCAAGGAGCGCTTCTGTCCCAGCCTGATCCGGAATAGGCAACTTAAATTTAAAAGCTGAGTTATTAAAACCAGATACTCCTGAGGGATTTCCCTCAACACCATTCAAGGTGTATGTCCCGGCATCCGTAGTCAGATGAAACTTGGTATAGACTGGAGATGGGTTCGTAAGTGTGATTGTCCGTCCAGCTGTCATGAGATTTGAAAAATAGATACTCAATATATTTTTTGAACGGTCATATGAGGCTGAATCGGCCACAAAATTGACTGAATCAGGAATAACACTTACAGCAACATCACTGGGATAATTAGGATTATATAGTGTATCCACGAAAGCCCATTCGTTTATTGCAAGCTGCAAGCCAGTATAACCAATGGTGGCTTCCAGACGTTTTGCATCATTGCCTGTTAATTCTATATCAAGGGTGTCATTGTCCTCAGCAGGGAGGATAAGTGCAATATTTTCCAAAGCCATACTGCCAGCATTACTGACCAAACCAATTTCAAAGGGGCGAATATTTGGTTCAAAATCAAGCGTTTCGTTTCCATTTCTATCTTCACCATCATCATTACCAGCGATAGGGCTCTGGAGCAGCCCATTTCCTGGACCTCCATCGATAGAGCGGTCTTCAGCCAGAAGATCATATTGCACAACGTCGTCAAAAGTTAGACGAAGTCTATTAACGTTAGCATCATATTGTGCTGACAAGATGCTTGGTCTTGAATCAGCAACTCCGACAGCACAGGCTACGGTTTGGGTTGTAGAGGCTTCATTGGCAGCAGAAACAAAGGCTCCAGCTCCAGTGGACACAGCCAGGTTGGTGCTGGCCATAGCTTCTAAGGATTTAACTTGAGAAACATCAGTTCCCCATAATTCGAAGAGATATGTAGTATTCCCAAAAAACTCTCCGGTATAACTATCAATGATATCATCATAGAGCAGATTAATAGTGATTTCATCACTTAAAGTCAAACCACCAGGGTTATGAACACTGCCACCTAAAAGGTTGATGTCGGCGTTAGGCCCACCTTGATCATCATCAAAGGAGATCAAGCCCAAAAGCACATTATCTACTTTTACATCCTGATCAAAAGCCAGAACCAGTTGGTTGGTGTTGGGAGAATAGTTGGCAGTCTGCACAACAGGAGCAGATCCAAATGCCAGAGCACTCACCAGGAGAATAGATAAAGAGATACTGATTATTTTATTTTTTAGAATCATAGCTAGACCCACCCTTACCGTGAAATCGTCATTGAGAATTGGTGGATAACCCCTAGCAAATCGTAGGAGGAAATCGCGTAATCAAATCGGCCTATGGAACTCACTTCCAAACCAAACCCTCCAAAGAGGGAAGCTGAGTTATGATTCGTGTACCAACCACCACGCAGGTGTATGGTATTCATAAAGGTATAGTCAGCACCAATATTAAATCTCTCAGAAGCTTCATTGGGATGCACTGCATCAATTGCCACTGTGAGAGCCTGGTTCTTGGAGTTCTCCAGGAAATCCATGGCTACACCAACCTGAAAGGTCAGAGGCATATGAAAGGGGTGATATTCACTGGGCTCAAGTACAATTTCGCCATTATTATAGTCTGTAAAGCTGGTAGCAAAATCTAACTCCGGTCCAAAATTACGAATGGTCATACCTAAACGCAGGGAACGAAAGCCAGTCATGTAGAAGGTACCAAGATCAATGGACCAGGCTGAGGCATTGAGGTCGTATACATCAATGGATTCTTTGATATAGTTGACATTCATACCGAAACTGAATTTATCGGTAAAGGAGCGAGCAAAGCTCACACCCAAGGCCACATCGTTCCATTCAAATGTGTTTCCAGTTCCACTCTGTTGTAGAACCGTGGTTTCTTCCATTTCACCAGAGTTTAAGCCTCTGTAATGAAGACCCACGGTACCAATACCTTCCATACGGTAGGCAGCAGCGCCTCCTGTTACCGAGATACCAGCAAAATAATTGACCATCCCAAATGAGGTACTCCAGGAGGGTACATAGACCAACGTGGCAGGGTTATAATGGATTGCATAAGCATCTGGAATAATTAATGCAGAAGATGCATCCCCCATTCCTCGAATTCCTGCATCCAGAGATACATCAAGAAAGTGGGCTCCAGCCGTTCCAATTTTTTCAAATACTTCCTGAGCATGAGCACCGGGCCCGGTCAGCAGAAAGATCATTAAGACAATAGCTTTAAATTTCATATTCATAGTCTCACTCGTAGCTTTCTTTAACGGAACAGTGCGAATTTGTCAACTTTCTTTACCATGGTCGAAGAGCTTTCGCCCACGACGTCAACGTCTGGAGCTTCCACGACATACAGGTATAGTCCACTGACAGCAGATTGATTATTACGACTGACCAAATCCCAGAACTCATAATCAGTCCCATTATTATGCTCGATCTCGATGACCATATCACCTGAAAGAGTAAAGATGGTAATTTTGGCAACGGGTGGTAAGCCAGCAAATTTGAGGCGATCCTCATATTGGGCTTCCCAAAGAGCGGTACCACGATATGGATTGGGAACCACTTTTACATTATCGAGGCTGGGCACTGCTTCTCCAACTTCATAAAGTCTGGAAGGATAGACAGCCACAGGTGCTCCCGATAAGGTCTTCTTGTAATTGCTCAGGGGTGAATATGCCCGCGGTAAATCCTGCCCCGCCTCAGCAGCAGTTTTAATTGGATCATAGGCACTCAAAGCATAAAAGTACGGAATACTATTTAACGGTGAGATCACCGAAGATCCCCAGGCAGTGGTACCCCCTAAATCTTCATAGGTTTGTTCGATGTCAGGTAAATCAACCAAGACCCAATCGCCTGTTGATTCTGCCCAACCTTCTTCACCATGATAAAGGGTCTCTGATCCTGATAATTTTGGATTCAATGTATCACCCACCATATTCACAACATAGACTGGTGCGTCGACCATATCACAGGCATAAATCATACTCCAACCCTGAGGATTATATTCTGCTCTGTAGAGTTGATAACCTTGAAAGTCAGTTCTTCCCAGGTTAGGATCAACACTGATTTCGGCTGTCCTATCCCAGGCTAATTCTATTCCATTATTTATTGGAGAATAAGATAGATTTGGAACAGCAGGTGGAATGGGTAGAACCCAATGTTTATCCTCATCCCAATTACTGGCATTGTAGGGGTTGCTGGTTTCACTACCAGAATAATAGGCTTCTACAATATTGTCAGCATTTTCACGCATGCCTTCTAATCCTTTTCCAATGACAGCCACAAAAACAAGTTTGATAGAGCTGCCTTCTGGGAGATCAAAAGGACCTGTTGTGAGTAAAAAGCGATAATCAAATTGAGGAAATCCCAATTCCAACGGGTTGTTTAAGAACTTTTTCGATTGACTCGCCACATGTTGTCCCAGCATGTAATCCCATCTATCAGCATCTGTTTTTGGATCTGATTCCCAGTTCCACCACTGATGTGAAGAAGCGACGCTATAGAGGCGACCTTCAATTTCTTTGGGTTCTGCGCCGGTAGCTAAAATCATACCACCAAACCAACCATCCACCTCAGGTGTCATTTCATGCTCACCATAATCGTTACTTGAAGATACAGGGTCGTCACCATCATATATGTAGGAGACACTACGTGGAAAGATATAACCATGGAGCGTATCACCATCAACGATTGCTGGTTGTCCGGCTACACGTCCTAGTTCATCCACATCAGTCTGCCACATAAGGGCAGGTGCAGCTGCGTCAAACAGGATACCCCATTCATCGTAAAATCCATCGGCTTCAATCAGACTCGGATCATAGTTAGGGTTGTGGCCCTGATCCCTATCGTAAGGTACACCATACTCATCATATCCAGTCCACCCATCACCGTTTAGATCATAGGGATCTACTGAATCTTGAATATCAGTATCTGTATCAGCTTCATCCCAGCCATCATAATCGACTAAATCGTCAATATGTGGACTTGAGTCATCAATAGATGCAACATCTACATCATACCAGAAACCAACATGAACATCAGTTAAATCTCCGTTTAAACCCGTATTAAAGATCTCATATTCGAAAGCGACGGCATCATCATAATCTGGCAAACTCCAGGTCATACCACGCTGGACTATGCGGACTCCCAGAGGTAGGTGGCTACTTTCAGAATGGCTTTCCAAATCATCAAAAATCATATAACTATCTTCCAGAGATTTTGCCTTACTACCTCCCACAGTTGTTCCCAATTCACCTGGAAAACCAGTGGTAGGAAAATATTCCTGATCTGGGTTATAGAAGTAGGATGTTACTATAGGATCGCCACCAATAAGGGTACCAATCCAGATACCGCCATCATACAAATAGTTACTACTTGCTCCTCCTGGCCATTGCATGGATGGTCTTCCTGCGGAGGCTGAGTTTGGGTCTCCTACAGAACCAAAGTTTGAAACCGTCGTCCAAAGATTTCCAGTGGAATGAATAAAATATGCTTTCTCAGGGCGTGCAGAGGGCTTTGCAAGCTGACTGCCCCCACCCTCATGCAGCTTGTTGCGGGCATCCAAGAGTTCCGGGGTTACCAGAAACATGAAAGCAATTACAAGTCGCGTCATCAGATTAAAATTTGCCAATTTCATAAAATAGTGGACCTAACTTTTCAATTAATTAGAAACCAAAGGAGATACCAATTTGGTATCTACGAGTGTCACCATAAACAACTGGGTTCAGATCGGAGCCCATTTCAGGATGGGATTTATTGTAATCCACTTCCCCATCATTATTGCTATCAGTCTGAGCCAGGTATTCTTCGAATGTCAAATCTCCAGCCTCATAAACCTCAGCAAGGGTCCGGTAAGTATGATACCACTCGGTATCCGCCACAGTATTGATATTCACCCGATCAAATAGATTAGTGACCAACATAAAGACCTGTGTATTGGTCTTCCCGATATCATATCTGTAGGATAATCTCAAGTCTGTGGTACTGGTGCTGGGCATGACGCCTTCATTCTCAACAATGAGTCTGCCCTGACCTGGAAGCGTATATCTGGTACCACTACCAGCTGTAATGACCATGCTGGCCAGGAATCCCTGATATTTCATGTTAATATTACCGGCGAATGTATGAGTCTGATCCCAGTCAAGAAAAGATTCAAAAGTGGGAATAATATTTCCAGACCACTCAGTTGAATAACCCTGACCTGCTGCAGAGGCCTTTCCCTTAGCGATGGAGTAGGTATAATTCAACTCACCATAGAACATACTGGGAGGTCTGCGGATCAGGGATAGTTCAAACCCTCGAACTGATCCATAATCAGCATTAAAATAAGTTGTGTACCAATCTGATACCGTCCAGTAGATGGCTTTTGTATCTGTCAAACCAAAGATATCCTTATAGAAACCTTTGGCCTCAACCATCATCTTGTTCTGGAACTCGTGACGCACACCTACTTCGTATGAGGTCGTCAATTCTGGTTCCAGATTAGGGTCACCAACAATTGGAAAACCACCACCCATATTATAGGTAATATTCCTGAAGAGATAGTCCAGGCGTGGACGCTGGTAATAGCGGCCATAATTAAAATAAAGCATATCACGTTCTGTGATTGGATGAGATACCCCTAAACGTGGAGCAAAACGCATCTCAGTACCGGCACTCTGAGGGTTCTTTAAATCTCTTAATTCATGGATGTAGGATCCAACTTTTGCCTCATCATAATATTCCGAGGTACCATTGCCGTCCCAGTCACCAAAGTCATCTGAAGTCCAGGTTGGGTCCGTGACATCACCGGGATAGTCCTGGTTTGGATCAAAGCGTTCCCAACGCAGACCAATATTCATGATCAAACCGGGGAATTCCATTTTATCATTCAGGTAAAGTGAAAAATCGTATGGAGTTACCTGATAACTCTCGGCATAACCGTAACGATCTGGTGGATCATGGTTAAAAAGGTCGTAACCTTTATACTCCAGACCAGTACTGACCTTATTGTGTTGATCATATTGTGTAACAAAATCAAGTTTAACTGTTGTAGTGATCTTATCATCAGCGTGCCAGTGGTCTCGATTATAGGTATATGGATTATATGGCCCCACTCCGTAAAAATCGCGGTAATGCTTGAAACCCTCATCGATTGGAAAATCTACCCAATCAATCCAGTTGGCTTTATCTAAATCATCGATATCACCATCACCATCCCAATCGCGTTCAGATTCATCTACATAATCATTATCATTAGCGTCATGGAACATGTCCTGACTATCATCGAAGCCCCAGATTTTTTCGTCTGCATCGTAGTCGTCTAGAACACCATTGCCGTTGAGGTCTTCTCCATCGTCAAGGAGACCGTTGTAGTTTCTGTCCTCATTGACACGTTCAATGATATTTGTTTGCCGTTTGGTTTGATAACGAGCAATCTTTACTTCATAATATGTTTTGGGTGACAACGTGTGTGTAAATCCACCCATCATGAGATTACTACTACGATCCGTCCAGGGTAGTCGTTCAGACATGTTGTAGCTGGTCAGGGCATTGTTGCGATCCACATCTTCGGAATCCATGATGCCATTACCATTTAAATCTTCACCATCATCCAGGATACCATTTCTATTTAAATCTTCTGTATCGAGTTGGCCATTGCCATACCAGTTATCCAGCAGACCTTCTTCATCAATCTTGCCATTCTCATTATAATCTTCACCTGCGTCAAGGATACCATTACCATTTACATCCTCAGTTTGCAGACCAGCAGTGCTTAGCCAGGACCCGTAATAATCTGGAATCTCATCATCCATGAGGGTACCATCGGTAAAATCGGTGCCAGAACCATCATATGATTCCAGATAGCGCGGCATATATGAGCGCATACGATCTTCCAGGATGGTATGGCTATACCCGTGAACATAGCCCCATTGGCTGATAGACCTTGTATAGAGCCCACTCAAATTAAATTTGACAGCATCACTCATGCGATAGGTCAGCTTGGCTGTGTAATTGTTCAGGTCACCCCATTGATTGAGGAATCGTCCGCTATTTTCGTCAATTTCCCCAGAAACGAATAAATTCAATTTTGGAGTTAGGAGGGGAAGACTTCCGCTGAATTCTAATTTTTGACGTTGGTGAGGATCCTGTCCAGTAAAGGCATCGGCAACAAGACTGGAGGTAGTATATCTCAGCTTACCTTTGACACCCCTGCCACCCTCAGCAGAAACAATGTTAATCACACCAGATTGGGCGCCACCGTATTCAGCACCAAATCCACCAGATAGAATATTTGCCTCATCAACAGCCATCACAGGCACGTCAGCATCGTTGGGGTTACCAGTCAGTGGATCGTTGAGGGCAATACCATCAAACAGATACACAACTTCACTGGCACGTCCACCTCGGAGGTGCAAGCCACCATCGTTCACAGCACCTGCAGACAGAGCCACAGCGCCTTCAACGCTAGTCACCGGCATATTGGAGAGATCTTCGGCTGCGAGTGTACGTCTACTGGCAGTTAAATCTTTTTGTACTAGAGATCGCTTGGCGACAACCACAACTGATTCAGAACTCTGAATAATCTCTGTGGACATCTCAATATCAAGGGTTGTCGTGAGGTCCGCATTCACCTGCACTTCTTGAATTTCAATTAAAGTATACCCAATGTATTGCGCTTGAACTGAATAGATCCCAACGGGTACATTAATTATGTAATACTGACCTTCAAGATCTGCAGCAGCACCAAGGTTGGTCCCTTTTATAAATACATTGACCCCGACCAACTGCTCGCCCGTAGATGCGTCAGTGACGCGCCCCGAAATTTTTCCAGTTGTTCCGGCAAAAGCGACTTGAATTACCATAACGGGTATTAGCATGCTGATCAGCATGTTGCGAAATTTCATTCCAATTATCCTCCACTAACGTAACATTAACGCATCGACCGGTAGAATAGCCGAAAATAAATGGCCAAGCAAGTTTTTTGTGACTCCGCTTAAAGCCTTATTTGGTAAGGGTTTTTATAAATATTTGATATCAACAAATTTTTATTAATTCACTCTAAATCCAAACGTGGGTTGTCCCCCTCGGCTTCCGACATTTGCTGTTAGATCATTTTCATATATGCAAGAGGTGATTCCAGAATTACATATATTGTCTGTGGGATACAGCATTTTGTAAATCATAATAAACAAACTGTCCAGGCGAATAGATTTCATTCAAATGTAGACTGCTAAATATGCAGGGTGGATTGGGATTAGTTTTGCTGGTTTTCGTAGTATGTCTCTAGCAACAATCTGGCTCGAATAGGGACAGCATGGGAATCCTTTAATACCAGATACATGCCTCGGTTCAATTGCATAAATGAGTCAACGGATATCAACGTCCTGCTTTACGGTAGTGAACAAAAAAAAGGGGCTGTTCTTGCGAACAGCCCCTCCTCTATATCTCTGTATCAGTAACTTAGATTAGAAACCGAATGTGAATGCAAGGACACTCAGGTCATTAAGACCATCAAGTGAGCTTGATTTATATCCGTATTCAACACCAAGGTTAAAGGAAGAGATTGGTACTTTGAAACCACCACCAAACGAGATTCCAAATGGATTCGCTGTGATCGCATCTTCCCAGCCTTCTGTATCATCATCAACAGAATACATGCTGGTGCCACCACCAACCCATGCACTAAATGCATCAGTTTTGAGGGCATAATCAGCACCCAGCCGGTATTCATTAAATCCAAAAGAATTATTTTTGAATACACCGTGAATGTTGACCATATTCATCAGATTATATGTAAGACCAATATCCAATGATGCAGGGACTTCAAAAGCCTGAGCAACTGAGGCAAAATTCTCAAGAATTGTTCCTTCTTCAGCATCTTGCGGTACTAGCTGATGCTCCAGATCATTCCCATCGAATCTCATTTTAACACCAATGTTCTTCAAAGTCACACCAATGCTCAAAGGCAAATCAGCGGCTTTATATTGAACACCCATATCAAATGCGGCTCCTGATGCAGAAGTTTGGATAAAAGTCTCACTAATCATCTTGAAGGTAGCGCCAAAGGCGACACGGTCAAAAAACATCTTGGCATATGAAGCCGATACTGTGATGTATTTTGGTGAAAAGTGTGCTTGTTGATATCCATTTGGATCTTCTGCTGTCGTGTGCAGGATGTCACCGAAGTTGAGTGTTTTCGCTGAAATACCAACTACGTTGTTACCTACTTTTGCGACAAACGCACCATAGGCAACTCCAATATCGGCCAAATAGTTCATTTGGGATAATTGAGCTTCCATACTTGTGCTCAGCCTGGCAATACCTGCCGGGTTATAAAACATGGCATCAGCTCCGCCAATCACTGCCAGATTTGACTCACTAAGAGCAACACCCTTGGCACCAGTTGGAATGGTAAGCTCTAAGGCACCATAGGTACCTACAGATTTTCCGGTGCCGCCAAATGCCATGCTTACAACGAGAATTGAAATTATGAATAATGCAATTTTACTATTTTTCATCGCTCATTCTCCTTTCTAATACACATCTAGTCGTTGTGCTGGCATCACGACTGCTAGTTTAAGTACTTTATCTTCACCCTCATCGGAAGAAATAACAGCTAAGTAGACACCTGATGCAACCAGAACATTAAAACTATTCTGAGCATTCCAGGTTTCTTCCTGACCACCAGAGTGATCAAGTGTTCTCACCAGCTGACCAGCCAGCGAGTAGATGTTGATCGTTGCCGTTTCAGGCAGGTTGATAAAGTTGATTTCGTTACTTAATGGCGTTCTCTCTTCAGGATTGTATCCGAAGTAAGGATTTGGCCATACTTTGACATTATCTGGATCGTATGTTAGAGATCCAGCTCCATAACCATCAGTTGTGAATGAATACAAATCTCCCAAACCATTTGGCTTGTTCGTAATCCACCTAAAAGTGGTTCCAATTTCTGGCATAAGCAGGACTGTTCCATATGCCTGCCCAGATGTCAGATCAGGCTCGACAACTCCATAGTTGTTGTCAGCATCGATAAAGAACCCAGCATTGAGGAATATTGTAGTGTCTGCGGCAGTCCATAGTGAAGAATCAGTTGAGCTCAATAAAGAGAGTGCAACTGAGTCTGTACGACTAACGTAGCCATTCCAGTTCATCAATCGGGTTCTAGCTATAACTTCAGTCCAATCAACTGAGTCATCACCTAACCCGCCAAGACCGGGAGCAAAGAACGCATCATATCCAGCTTGACCGGGAGTCTTATCATTGGGATCGCCCCAATAGACCCAATCTGTTGCAGGATCGTTAGCAGCACTTGAATTTAAATCGTCTCCATAAAATCCAAACTCATCGCTATCGGATACAGGCAGTACTGCAGGTAGCATTCGATAATCATCACTTGGATCATCTGGTGTGCTGCGAAGATTCCATAGTTCAAAGGGCACTTGCCTTATGATACCATCACTAAAGCGGCCATATCCAAATCCACCAGCAGCAGTAAAGCGCATCTCAAAATCATTTGGAATAGCTCTCGAGAAATTGCTTCCGCGGAAAACTCTCGCATAAAATGACTCCATATCACTTGGTGTTCCGCCACCATGGGTGACGAAAAACCAACCACCGTCAGCGATTTGTGCCTGTGAAGTAGGATAATCGGGCGCAGTCAGGAAGTTGATCCACATAACATTCTCATTGACATCATCGTCAATACCTGCTATGGGTCCATCTGCGTTCGAAGTTTGCCAAACACCGTGGATTCCATTTGAAGGACCGTTTACAACTACTTGTAAACCATCTGCAGTAACCGTACCGGCAGATCCGACTTCAATACCTGTTCGAGAATCAATACCACCCTGAACTATTTGATTGGCAAGAACTATAGTTCCTGCCGTCACGTCATTCAGGTTCCAGACAGTCACTGGATCTTCTCCGGGCACGAATGTCAGCGTATCAAAAGTGACACTATAATCATGACCGGTAAGTTTGCCAGGATTGGTAACTGTTACTTCGACACTACCATCAGAAATAATTGTTGATGTAGTATGCGTAACAGCTAAATCAGTATCGACTGTTGAATTAGGATCAATGTATACATTAGTCTGTGATCTAGCTTCAATAATATTGAAAGCAGATTCCAACATATGCGGTTCAGTTACTTCGCCATAACCATAAGCAGTCACAGCAAAATAATAGGTACGATCATCAACCAGAGGTATACCACCTCCGATAGCATCGGATGTGATAGCGATTGTATGTCTCAGACCTGAATCAGTACCTTTCTGAACGGGTACAAGCACATTCGCACCGTAAGCTTCTACGTAACGAATATCCTCAATTGTCGTGATATCATTCACCAGATCATATGATGCAATTTTCTTAACTACGCCAGTACCAATTGCATTTTCAAACTGGTAAACATTGTAGCCTTCATATTCATAATAGGTTTCGGTGAAGTTATCCCATTCGTAATAATCCTCGGCATTATCTGACCATTCAAGAACGATAGCCCCTGATGCGACAACAATCTCCTCTAGTTCAGGAGAGGCTGGTGGATCTGGCAGAGCAAAGCGTACATCGTAGGCTTTCTGAGCCAGGATATCATCTTCCTTCAGTTTGGTAACTGAGGCCAGAGCATCAGAACCCTGAGACATGATAATACCATATACCACTTCAGCTTCAGCACCAGCATCAAAATCAAAGGGTCCAACATTCATCAGGAAACGACGATCGTCGGAAGGGTTATCATCACCATCTACCCATACATCATCATTTGCATCCACATTGTCATTTGGGTCATCCATATGGACAAACTTGGATGGCAGACCGGTTGCAGAATTTATGAAAGGGGTTCCATCACGTAAAAAACCAGAAAGATAGTTATAGGCTTCGTCAGCATCATTGGGATCAGTATAAACATCATCACCATTGATGTACTTCACAAAGGAAGACATCTGCTGGTTTGAATAACCTGCGCGATACTCATCAAAAGCCCAGGTCGTGTCTGTTATATCTCCCGAAGGGAAAGCGGCCTGGAAGAAGTCATAACCAATGGCTGGAGCTCCAGTACCATAATAACTATCAGCACCATCATTGTAAGTGATTCCCAGACTTAAAGCAGTATCACAACCTACAAAATCGTCAGAGGCATCGCCAAGATCAGGATCTGACCAGAGGCCAAGATAGGTATCTGTGATATCGTTGCCACCTTTGTTAAAAATCCGGGATTTGACGAACATCATGTCGCCAAAAGCGTCATTTCTGTTATAGCCCCAGATTGTGGTCTGGATTTCAAGACCGAGTGGATCTGTGCTGAAAACAGAGTGGTCAGTGCCCACTCCATCCATCATAACAAAGAACATCACTTGGTCACCGATGAAATCTGGATGATCTACACCACCCGGCATGGGTGTGTAAACACCATCACCATCTTCGTCAATCCAGGGAGCACCCTGGTCAACAGGCCAGGCAGCAAAATCTGGATTGGCAGCAGGATTATTCATATCCACTTTATTTACTTTGTACAGTCTGTATTCACCGTTGGGGTCATCACCTTCAGACTCCCATGTTCCAGCAGTAAATTCAGGCTCATACTCGGCAACAGCGGTTCTAATCTCACCATCTACTTTTCCTGCCATCCATAAACCGGAGGCATAAATAGCATAGGTTGCATTACCCTGTGGCCATTCGAAACCAGAGTGTCCTGAGATACGATGTGATACGATCATACCATTATTCTCAAGATCAGTATTGATTCGGTTTCCGTCAAAAGCACCGGTGGATTGAATGGCTGGTTTACCCAGTGCGTAACGCTCGACCTTTTCAGGCTCGACTGCTGATAGCGGTAGTGCAATACCTACTATGAGCAGCAACGCTAGTATTCTATTAGATAATTTCATTTATTATTCTCCGCCTAATAAATTCATTTTGACACCAAGTTGGATGGAACGAGGTTTGTCCCAGTTTCTTGGATCACGAACCTGGCCTAGATAATAGTCTTCGCCCTGTTCATTTCCAGATAACCAGGCTTTTCCTGGATCCGTATATAACCAACCATCGGTGCTGGCATCGCCAGTTCCACTAAAGACCTGAGAAACATTCTCAGCAGCGAGAACATTCTGGGCTAATAGGTAAATGGTCAGACCAACTGGACCAAGATCCAGACCCGTATCAAAACGGATATCCAAATTGCTGGTCCAAGGTGTATTACCACTATTAATTGGTGCGGTTGGGTAAATCTCACCACGACCATAAATAAATGAAGTAATATCAGCAGGTGTATAAGCAGTTCCAGAACCAAAACTATAGATCATGTTGACTCCAGTATTGGTAAACATCCCAAAGTCACCTGCACGATAGTCAATTAACAGACTTCCTGTGTGTCTTTGGTCATAGTCCAGAGGATTGATCAGAGATGGAAATCCACCTTCGCCCTGGTCAGTTTGCCAGGCGATGTAGTAATTAGACTCCGGATCTGATCCTGTTCCTTCAGCCCATGAGACTGTGTAGCTCAGATTTGCCATCAAGCCACCAGTGCGATTCATGTTCAATCCAAAAGACGCACCCTTAACAACACCATAGTCACCATTCAGATACTGTGCCCAGACAAATTCTGCTCCATCAAGGCTGGCACCGTATAGATTCTTGATTGTTGTGTAGTCACGAACTTCTTTATAGAAACCAGTCACATCAAGGGCAACATTCTCACCAAGAATCTGTGAAAAGCCGATCTCATATTGAGTCGTTTTCTCAGTAGCCAATCTGGCATTTGGAGAACGTGTATAGTTACCTGATGTAAAGTTCGCAGCAAACACTACGTCAGAAAGATATAATCTGTTCAGGAGTGGATGCTGTGAGAATTTTCCATACTGTGCATGGAATTTAGTTTTATCCGTAACAGGAAAAGAAAGTCCCAGACGAGGATTGAGTTGAACATCAGCGTCTACGGCTTCATAATTACTGGCAGCACGATCAATGCGACCATCCGTCATAGAGATATCATTCCAGTCTACTGGAGCATCTGTATTAGGATTAAAGTAATCATAGCGCAGTCCCAGATTTACAACCATGTCACTTAGCTCAATTTTATCATTGATGTAAGCACCCATGACTGTCGGTTCACCTGGATCCTGATAGCTGTTACCATCTGTTTCTTCATTACCATAAAGATCATAACCGAAGTTCTCAGTATAAGCATTACGGTAAATTATGTATTTATCTTCTTCAGTAAGGCCTGTTGTGGCGTTACCATACTCGTCATATAATTCCTTGGCTAATTCAACAGGCTGTCCAACACGGTAATACTTAATCGTATTTCCCCTGTATTCTAATCCAGTCGTTAACTCATGCTGAGCTATTTGATTCAAATAATCCACAGAAATACCTGTGTAGGATGAATTCTGATGTGAATAATCATCCCATGTATAACCATAAGAGCGCCAGTTGGCTACATCCGCTACAGAGAGTGGATTGAGTCCAACACCACTGAGATATGGATTTAAAGCAGGATTGCCATAGTCGGCAACATTATCCCAATGCGTCTCATCCCCAAAAGTCTCATCATAATTGAACATTGAGAATTTAGCTTTGACATAGGATTTTGTTGAAAGAATCCAGGTCAGATTGGTATAGAATGTATACTGTGAGGATTCTGCGCGTCTGTTATAATCAGAATTGAGCAAAGTCGTCAAGTATGTAGGCACGGTATAACCATGAGAAACTGTGGAGTTCATTGTTCCACCGACTTTGATCTTAAATGGCTTGAGATCAAACATGACATTACCAGCAATGGAAGTTCTATCAGAACCTACATTTTTGCGGGCACCGTATAAGGTTTGAAAATTATCATATCCATTGATCCACCACTGACCAGTACTGTCTGTGGCAACCGTTTTCACAGCATCAACAACATCATACTGGCTACCAAAATAGGCCAGCAATGAATCTTCAATGGTACTACCTAAACTTGCGGCAAGCACATTATCCACAATACCTGCGGCATTACCATTCACATATAAGGTACCATTTACATAATCAACGCCATCAGCATCAGGAGTAACCGTTAAGCTGTCCCAATTCAAGGCGAGTTCTGTACGATCCATGCCATAATGAGGAGCGCTAGATGGTCTTGGGTCGTCAGTGGTCCGATTTTCGAAGTTAACGAAATATCTGACCTTTGATCCCAGTGCACCACCCAGACTTACATTATAAAGTCTATAACCTAGTGAGTACAGTTTGTCATCTGTGCCTTCACCTGCAGCACCCAAACCTTGAATATACTCAAAATCTAAGTTCATGCTTTCGCCACCGGTACGTGTTGATGTTGAGACAACACCACCATTAGCATTTCCATACTGAGCGGAAAATCCACCAGTCTGAAGTTGCATCTCTTCCAGGGCGACATTTGAAACGTTACTTGTATTGCGCATATCAAAGACATCATTCATGTAAACGCCATCTACATAATAGGCAACATCCTGATATCTGGACCCGCGAATGTGAATTTCACCGTCGCGAGTTACAACACCAGTTTGGAGGGCAACGACATTCTGGACACCACGAACAGCCATGGTCTCCAATAATTCCGCATCGACAACACGAGTGGTGTTGGTTGCATTCATATTGATCAATGGTTTGTCAGCAATAACTGTAACTACCTCACCAACAACATCTTCAGTTTGCATCTGAAAATCCTGGGTGGTGGTTAAACCACTAATAACAGTTAGTCCCTGAATTTCCATCGGGGAATAACCTATGTAAGTACATACAAGGGTATAAGTACCTGGCGACACATCTAAAATGATATAGCGTCCATTTTCGTCAGAGACTGCACCAAGTGAAGTTCCCTGGACCACGACGTTTGTGAAGCCTAAAGGTGCCTCTTGACTCGCATCATACACTGTTCCGACGATCTTTCCACTCACCTGGCCAAAGACCATGGAAGAAAGTATCGCTACAACAGTAACAAATGATAGTAGCCTTTTTGTCATCTTTTAT